>CAYLSV010000024.1:0-13761 GCA_964386435.1 uncultured Tepidisphaerales bacterium | reverse complement strand
CGAGGCACGCGACCTGTGCGAGCGGATCAAGTCGGCCCACGGGGTGAAGGCGATCCCGATCCGCGCCGAATTCGAGCCGGCGGGTGTGGAGGCGGCGGTGGACCACGTGCACAACGTCGTCCGCCAGCACTTCGGGCGGCTGGACGTGTTGGTGCACAACGCCAGTTTGTACGAGCCGAGCAATTTGTGGGAAACCTCGGCGGAGCAGCTTCGGCGGTTCATGTGCGTGCACGTCGAGGTGCCGCTGTTGCTCACCCGGCGACTGCACCCGCTTCTGAAGAAAACCGGCGGCAGCGTCGTCTGCATGACCGACATCATGGCCGACCGCCCCGCCCCCGCATTCGCCGGCTATGCCGCCAGCAAGGCGGCGCTGGCAAACCTGGTGAAGTCGCTTGCCCGCGAACTCGCCCCGGAGGTGCGGGTGAACGCGATCGCCCCCGGCGTTGTCGATTGGCCGGACGATTACCCGCAAAGCGCGCGGGAGGCGTACCTCAAGCGGGTGCCGCTGGGCCGCCCCGGCACGCCGCAGGACGTCGCGGCCACCGTCGCCTTCCTCGCCCGCCCCGACGGTTACGTCACCGGCCAGACGATCAACCTTGACGGCGGCCGGTCGATCCGGTGACCGACCCGATGACCGCCTCAACCACCGCCGCGACCGCGGGCTCAATCGCCTCGACCGCCGGCTCCACGCCGAGCTCCCGCAGGGTCGCCGAGGTCTGCGGGCCGATGCTGGCGGTCTTGACGCCGTCGATGCCCGTCAACGCCAGCAGGTTGCGGGCGGTGCTGCTGCTGGTGAAGACGGCCCAATCCACCCCGCCGGCGGTGAGGGCGGCGGTGACGTCATCAGGCAGGGCGTCGACGGGCTTGGTTTCGTAAACGGCAACGTCGTCGACGTGGCCGTGGGCGGCGAGGTCGTTGACGATGCCTTGGCCGCCGATGTCGGCGCGGAGCAGCAGAAAGCGGCGGCCCGCGTTCCCGATCGCCTCGGCAAGGCCGCGGCCGTCGGGGCGGGCGGGCAGCAGATCGGGGATCAAGGCCAAATGCTCCTGCACGGCATCGGCGGTCTTCGGGCCGACCGCAGCGATCTTCGTGCCGGCGAAGAGGCGGCTGTCAAGGTTCGCGGCGGCCATGGCCTTCTTTGTTGCCGCGACGCCGTTGGCGCTGGTGAAAATCGTCCAGTCGTAGCCGCCCTCGGCCAAGCGGTGAAGCGCTTGCCGCACCGGCGTGTCATCGGCGGGTTTTTCCAGGCGGATCGTCGGGGCTTCCAGCACCTCGGCCCCGGCGGCTTCGAGGCGTTGCCGGAGCTCGCCGCTCTGGTGGCGGGTCCGTGTGACCAGCATTGTCTGGCCGAACAGCGGGCGAGTCTCGAACCAGTTCAACTCCTGCCGGAGATTCACGACCTCGCCGACCACGGTGATGGCCGGGGCACCGACGTGCTGCTTCTCCACCTCCTCGGCCAGCGTGCCGAGCGTGGCGACCACCGTTCGCTGCCTCGGCGTGGTGCCCCACTGGATCGTGGCGGCCGGGGTGTCGGGCGATTTGCCGTGGGCGATCAGGTTCGCGGCGATCTCGGGCAGACTCTTGACGCCCATGTAGAACGTGACGCACGGCTGCTTGGCCAGGCTCGGCCAGTCGAGGTTGCCGGCACCGGCGGGGTCGGCGGCTTGGCGGGCCTGAGTCCGGGCGTCCTGCTTGCTGCGGTCCTTGGTGTGGCCGGTGGCGAGGGTGAAGCCGGGGTTGAGATCGCGGTGCGTGATCGGGATGCCGGCATACGCCGTGGCGGCGACGGCGGCGGTGATGCCGGGCACGACCTCGAACGCCACGCCGGCGGCGACAAGTGCCTGGGCCTCCTCGCCGCCGCGGCCAAAGACGAACGGGTCGCCGCCCTTCAAGCGCACCACCCGCTGCCCCCGTTGGCCCCGCTCCACGAGCAGGGCGTTGATGTCGGCTTGCGTCATCGAGTGGTGCCCGGCCCGCTTGCCGACGTAGAGGTGCTCGGCGTCCGGGGCGTGCTCCAGCAGCCGGGGGTTGGCCAGCGCGTCGTACACGACGACGTCGGCAAGGGCCAGCAACCGGGCCCCTTTGAGCGACAAAAGGTCGGGGTCGCCCGGCCCGGCCCCGACGAGGGCGACGGGCGGCGGTTGAAGAAGCAGCGATTCTGGTTGCATAAGGCGGGCCGATCCGGCCGATGACGTTAGGGCGAGTCTGATAACCGCAAAGCGCTTGCCGAGGAGGAAAGTCGTAGTCGGCCTCGGCCGATGCGACAGTTGGTCAGGGGTGGCGACGGATCGCCACTCGATCAGCAATGGGGGCAACGCCGAGTCGAACGAGGGAGCCACGAACATGGTCGCCGCACTGAAAAATCCGCCGGTTGTTCGCGATGACACGCAGCGCGATGCCTCCAAATCCCGCAGCCGCTTCGGCAATCGAAGCAGCAGCTTTGTTGAGCCGATGCCCGGCAACCAACCGGTTGACCGCCTGCGGCTCGAGCCGCAATCCAAGCACGCCGAGCGGCGGGTCTTCCCCCGCAAAATCGTCGGCGGCCACATTCAGGGTAAGCGCCTCGACCACAGCGTCACCGCCCACCGCATGCCGTTCATGCATTTGAACCTCGAAGACCTCTCCGTCGGCGGCCTGAAGGCCAAGGCGAGCGGGCCGGTCGAGATCGGCGAGAACGTGGTCGTCTTCTTCCCGCCCGAGGGCAACCTCCGCGGCTGGGACGCCTACGGCCGCGTCGTCCGCTGCAAGCCGCGGGCGGACACGGGGTACGAGGTCGCGTTGGAGTTCAACCCGCTGCCGGCGGCGTGAGGGGGTGAGAAGTTTGACGTGGTGAAGTCTGGATTGGTGAATTGCCGATTACGCGGCGGACGTTCTCCGGCAAATCACCAAGTCACACTTCACCAAGTCACACTTTGCTAAGCTGCCCGCATGACGGCCGCCTCGCGGGCTCCCAAAACGGCCGACACCTTTGATCCCGACGCGTTCCGCATGAGCGTGGGTGACCACCTCGAGGAGCTGCGGGGGCGGCTGATCCTGGCGTTGGTGGGGCTCGGGATCGGGTTCGTCGTCTGCCTGTTCTTCGTCAAGGATTACGTCCTGCCGTTCGTCTGCGGGCCATTGCTCGAGGCGTTGCAGGCGAATGGGGTGAACCCGCAGGTGTACTTCCGCGGGGTGACGGGGCCGTTCGTCATTTATCTGAAGGTGGCGTTCATCGGCGGCTTGGCGCTGGCGTCGCCTTGGGTGCTGTGGCAGTTCTGGCAGTTCGTCGCCGCCGGGCTGTACCCGCAGGAGCGGAAGACGGTTACGAAGTACATCCCGCTGAGCCTCGTGCTGCTTTTGGCCGGGCAGGCGATGGCGTACTGGGTGATGCTGCCGCTGACGCTGACGTTCTTCCTCGGCTTCGGCACGAGCATCCCGCTGCCCACCGCCGACTCCCCCACCGCCGCCCCGCCGCCCGGCGTGGTGGTGCAGCAGATCACGCCCTTGACGGCCGATCCGATCGACCCGGCCATCGGCGACATCTGGCTGAACCTCGCCGAGGGGCAGGTGAAGATCTTCAACGGCGGCGAGCGGCCGCTGGTCATGCCGTTCGCGCCCGAGACGCTGGCCGCCCCGCTGATCGAGCTGCCGGACTACGTGTCGTTGGTGCTGCTGATGCTGCTGGTGTTCGGCGTGGCGTTCCAGACGCCGCTGGTCGTGCTGGGGCTGGTCACGGCGGGCATCGTGGAGGTCGAAGACCTTGCGGCCAACCGCAAGTACGTGATCTTCGGCCTCGCCATCGCCTCGGCCTTCGCCACGCCGGCCGACCCGTTCACGATGATCGCCCTCATGGTGCCGCTGGCGATCTTGTTCGAGTTCGGCATCCTGCTGGCGCGGCGGGGCGAAAAGATCCGAAACCGGTGCGGCTTCGACGCGACCTGATTTAGCGGGTACACCATGGGGATGATTCACCCTTGGCACGACGTGACGCCCGGCGAGGACATGCCGCAGGAGTTCAACGTCGTCATCGAGATCCCGTTCGGCAGCAGCGTCAAGTACGAGCTCGACAAGGCGTCGGGCCTGATCAAGCTCGACCGCACGCTCTACTCGGCCGTCTACTACCCGGCGAACTACGGCTTCATCCCCCAGACGCTGGCCGAGGACGACGACCCGATGGACGTCCTGGTGCTGTGCAAGGAGCGGGTGGTGCCGCTGACGCTGATCCACGCCCGCGCCATCGGCCTGATGACCATGATCGACCAAGGCAAAAAAGACCACAAGATCATCGCCGTGGCCACGGAGGACCCCGAGTACAACTTCTACAAGGACGCCCGCGAGATGCCGCCCCACCGCGTCCACCAGCTCCGGCGGTTCTTTCAGGATTACAAGCTGATGGAGGAAAAGGCCGTCGAGGTCGACGAGATCCAACCCGCCGAGGCGAGCTACCCGGTGATCGAGGACAGCCTCGCAAGGTACAGCCGCCAGCGGCGGCGCGGCTTCAAAATCTGACTGGCACGGCGGTTGCGAAAGGTCGGGCGTCACCTCTCGCTTAGGAGTTACCCCATGACCGTTGCATCCCGCCCCGACAGTGCCGTGTCCGATATCGTCAAGCTGATCTGCTCGATCATCCTGCCACCGCTCGGCGTGTTTCTCGAGGTCGGCCTCGGCAAGCACTTTTGGATCAACGTCCTCCTGACCATCATCGGCTTCTGGATCCTGGGCATCATCCACGCGATCTACATCATCTGGACGCGGTGAGCATCGCGTTATTGCGGTCCGCCGCAAGCTGTAGGGTGGGCTTCAGCCCACCTTCGGTCTGCCTGAAACGACATCCCGAAGGTGGGCTGAAGCCCACCCTACGGCTTGTCAACGACCGCCCGCCATTCAAACGAGCACCGCGTCGTGTCGCTCGACGGTGGCGAGGGCGCGGCGGACGGTGTCGGCCACGCTCTGGGCGTCGAGGCCGGCGTCTTCGAGTTGGGCTTGGCGGCTCTTGAACTCGATCAGGCGGTCGGCGGGGTGGCCCAGGCGGGTTAGATGTCGCGTCGGCAAACCGGCGGCGACGGCGTGTTCGAGCACCGCGCTGCCGAAGCCGCCTTCGAGGGCGTGGTCTTCCAGCGTCACCGCCGGCCGGCCGTCGGTCAGGGCGCGGCCGAGCATCTCGCGGTCCAGCGGCTTGCAGAACCGGGCGTCGACCACCGCCACGTCCAATCCCTCGGCGGCAAGGGTTTCGGCGGCGACAAGGGCTTGGGCGGCCAACACGCCGTAGGCGATGATCGTCGCGTCCTCGCCATCCCGCAGCAGCCGGCTCTTGCCAAGGCCGAAGCGGCTGGCCTGGGCGGCGAGGTCATCGGGCACCGTGTGCTCAAAATCCTCGGCCGGCACGTTGTCGCGGGGGTAGCGGATCGCGCTGAACGCTTGCATCTCGTGGCCCAGCCTGAGCATGCGCCGCAAATCCGCCTCGTCGCTCGGGGCCATCAGCACCGCCTCGGGCATGGGCCGCAGGAAGGACTGGTCGCAGAACCCGTGGTGCACCGCCCCGTCGCTGCCGACGAAGCCGGCCCGGTCCATGCCGAGCACGACCGGCACCCCGTTCAGCACGACCTCCTGCCAGATCTGGTCAAAGCACCGCTGCGTGAACGTGCTGTAAACCGCCGCGATCGGCCGGAGCCCGCTCTTGGCCATCCCGGCGGCCATGGCCATCAAATGGCTCTCGCAGATGCCGGTGTCGAGGAAGCGGTCGGGCACCTTCTCCTTGAACTTGCTGAGCCCCGTGCCGTCGGGCATCGCGGCGGTGAGGGCCCACACCCGCTCGTCCTGCTCGGCCAACTCGATCACGGCGTCGGCGAAGGCGGTGGTCCAGCTCCGGCCGGTTTTGGGGATTTCGACGCGGCAGCCGTTGACCGTGAACGCCGCCGGGCTGTGCATTTTGGTCGGGTCGTCGGTCGCCACCTCGTAGCCGCGGCCCTTGTCGGTCTTGACGTGCAAGAGCACCGGGCGGTCCACGTGCCGGATCTCGGCGAGGAAGTTCAACAAGCCCGGCAGGTCGTGCCCGTCGATCGGCCCAAGGTACTTGAAGCCCAGCGCCTCGTAAAATTTCCCCGGCCAGATCGCCCCCTTCACGCCGTCGGTCAGCCCGCGCCAAAGGCTCTCGCCCGCGGTGCCGAAGACCTCGGGCATTTGCTTGAGCAGCGCCTTGCCGAAGTGCTTGAAGCCGTCGTAGGTCGTGCTGACGCGGACGCGTTCGAGGTACTCGGCGAAGGCTCCCTGCGGGCCGCTGATGCTCATGCCGTTGTCGTTGAGGATCACCAGCAGCTGCCGGTCGAGCGTGCCGGCGTTGTTGAGCCCTTCGAACGCCAAGCCGTTGACGATGCTGGCGTCGCCGACGATGGAGACGACCTGGTTCCGCCGCCCCAGCGCCTGGTCGGCCCGCGCCATGCCGACGGCCGTGCTGATGGCGGTGCCGGCGTGGCCGACGGCGAACAAATCGTAATCGCTCTCCTCGGGCATGGGGAACCCGCCGACGCCGCCGTCCTTGCGGAGCTGGTCGAACCCGCTTTGTCGGCCGGTGAGCATTTTGTGCGGGTAGCACTGGTGGCCGACGTCGAACAGCAAGCGGTCCGGGCCGTCCGGGTGGGTGCCGAAGTCGTACACCTTGTGCAGCGCGATGGTCAGCTCGACGACGCCCAGGTTGCTGGCGAGGTGGCCGCCGTTGGTCCGCACGGCGTCGAAGATCGCCGCCCGCATCTCTATTGCCAGCCGCTCCAGATCGGCCACGTCCAGCGCCTTCAGATCACTGGGCGTGCGAATCGTCGGCAGCAGCGGCATGGGGGCAGTCGGGTCGGCACTCATACTTCAGTCACTCTGGGAAAACCGTCGGGCACGTCGTCAATCCGCACATGCTAAGCGAAGCCACCGCGATGCAACACGTTCCAAATCGCCGCGACACAACCTCTGAAACGGCCGAAACTTATTCGGCCGCCAGCGCGGCGGCGGCGTCGGGCTCGACCTCGAAGATCGTGTCGAGCCGGGCGATTTCCAGCAACCCCTTCACGCGGTCGTGGAGGTCGGTGAGGTACACCTTGCCGCCGGCCTTGCGCAGGCGCTGCAGCGCCTCGACGAGCACGGCAATCGCGCTGCTGTCCATGTACGGCACGTCGGCGAGGCACAGCACCAGCTTCGACGGCTCGTGCTCCTCAATTGCGCCGATGATTGCCTCACGGAGTTGCGGCGAGTTGTGCAAATCGATCTCGTCGCACAGCTCGACCACCACCGCCGGCCGGTCACCGGCTAGGCCGTCGTCGCCGACCTCCACGAGGCGGGCCGACTTGATCAGCTTGCTGTCGAGGCTGAGCGGCTTCATCGGGGCGAGTCTAGGGGGCTCTCACGAGCGGGACGGAACCGTCGGCCGGGATCGGCCGCAGGTCGTGCAGGTGTGGCAGTCCTCGCCGATGCCGTCCTCGCCGGCGATGCACAGCGGAGAGTTCTCGGCGTCGGCGGGCGTCTTGCCGGAACGATGTCGGCACATGATCAGCCGCATGCCAGGGTCGGCCGGCTCAAAGACAACGTCGTCCATTAACTTGCGCAAGCACATCAGGCCCAGCCCGCCGGGCATCAGCGGATTCTGAGTATGGGCGGCGTCGGGTTCGGGGAGGTCGCCGCTGCCCCAGTCGCGGATCTCGATGCAAAGACCGCCGCCGTTGGTCACGGCGCTGAGGGTCAAACTGATCGGCTTGCCCGGCTCGTCGTCGTAAGCATGGCGGATGACGTTGGCGAGTGCCTCGTTGACGCACAGCCCCACCTCCGCCGCGGCGGCGGCGTCGAGGCCGGCCAGGTCGCACGCCGTCTCGGCCGCCTTGCGGACCGGCTTGATGCCCGCCGCGTCGCTGGTCAGGGCCAGCTCCAGCGGCAACGAGATGGATTCGTCATCGGCCATCAACACCTCCGGCAGCTCGGGCGGCGAGCCAACTCTTCCACCGTGCTATGGCATCGACACGTTGCTCGGGCAGACGCCAGTACTCGTAGCCGAACCGCTCGCCGGTGATCTCGTGCAGCCGCCCGATCGAGGCGAGGCGGATCGCCGGGTCGGCGTCGTTGAGGGCGTCGATGAGCTTTGGCAGCTCCTGCGACGACTCAGCCTGGGCGATCGCCGGCACCCGCCGCAACGGCTCGGCCGCCCGCAGCGACGGCCCCGGATTCGGCCGACAACCCGGCCCGACCAACACCAGCGGCAGGATCAGGCAGGGCAACCGACGCACGCCTCATCATTGGGGTCTGCGGCGGCGGCGTCGAAAAAATGCGATCGCCCGCCAACCGGCACGCCGTGTGCGTGTCCAGCGGGGTATGAAGCGCTTTGCCTCGATCGGAATCGGCGTCGTCGCCGTCGTGCTGATGGCCGCCGGGCCGACGTTGGGGCAGGACCGGCCGCGCGACCGTTACAGGCCGCAGGAACGCAGCAGCCAACGCGACGCCGGTTCAAGCAGCCGCGACCGAACGGCACCGCGTCAGGAGAACCGCTCCCGCGCCACGGTCAACAGCCGCCGCGACGAGCCGCGTCGGGAGGCAAGCCGTCGTGAAACCCGCCCTGAGGTCCGGCGTGAGGCGAGTCGTCCGCGGCAGACGTTCCGCACCACCGACGACATCCGCCGCAGCGCTTTGCGGGAGGTGGAGCGAAATCGTCAGGAGGCTTTTCGGCAGTCGGACGTGCGTCGCCGCGAGATCCAGCAAAGCCAGCAGCGCAGCCGCGAGACGTACCGCGACCCTTACGGCACCCCCCGCACCACCGACTACGCCGGCCGCGCCCGGCAGAGCCGGGCCGAGGATCGCCGCGACGACCGCCAGGATCGCTACCGCTACAGCGACAACAGCCGCTATCGCTACGGCGGCTACTCGACGTACGGCTCGACCTACCGCGGCTACCGAGATGACCGCCGCGACGTCGACGTGCGGGTGAACCTCAACACCAACATCTACCGCGACTTCGGCCGCCATTACCCGCAGTACCGCCACAACACCTACGGCCACTCCTACGGCAGCCGCTACGACTACAACGACGCGTACCATGCCTACTACGGCGGCTACCGCGACGACTTCGGCCGCTTCTTCAACCGCTCGCACACCCACGGCTACGGCTACTACGGCGGCGACTTCTACCGCCACAGCGACCGCAACTCGTCGCTGACCTTCAGCTACCAAAGCTTCAGCCCCACCTACCGCTACGGCCGCACGTACCAGTACGCCCCCCGCCGCACCTACGGCTACTTCGGCGCCGCCTACGGCCGCCCGTACCACCCGGCGTTCGACAACTTCTTCTGCTACCCCACCTTCGGCACCCGCCTGGGCTTCGGCTTCCGGATCGGGTTCTGAAGACCCGGGCGTTGCGAATGATGGTTCTGAATGACGGTGGCCGATGGCATCGGGTAGAGTGTTCGCCGCCCCCATGCTTCTGAAGTCTCCCCCGCTCCCGCGGCCGGTTCGTCGGTCGATCCCGTCCGCCCCCCGCAGCAAGTTCGCCGGCCGGCGGGTCCATTTTGTCGGCATCGGCGGGTGCGGGATGGCGGGGCTGGCGGAGGTGTTGCTGGACGCGGGGGCCACAATCACCGGCAGCGAGCCGACGGCGAACGATCGGACGGCGGCGCTGCTGGCGCGGGGCGTCGAGGTCGCCGACGTGCAGGACGGGCGGTTGCTGGACGGGGCGCTGGACCTTGTCGTGCGGACGGCCGCGGTGCCGGCGGACCACGCGGAGATGGCGGCGGCCGAGCGGCTGGGGCTGGCGACGACGAAGTACGCGGCCCTGCTGGGCGAGGTGATGGCCGAGCGGTTCGGCGTGGCGGTGGCCGGGACGCACGGCAAGTCGACGACCAGCAGCATGCTCGCCCACGCCCTGCTCACCTGCGGGGCCGACCCGTCGTTCGTGATCGGCGCGACGGCCCCGCAGCTCGGCGGCGGCAGCCGCAGCGGCGGCGGGCGGGCGGTCGTCGCCGAGGCGTGCGAGTACGACCGAAGCTTCCACCACCTTCGCCCCGACGTCGCCGTCATCACCAACATCGAGGCCGATCACCTCGACTGCTACGGCACGCTGGAGAACGTCGTCGCCGCGTTCGGCCAGTTCGCAAAGCAGGTCCGCCCCGGCGGCGTGGTGATCGCGTGTGCCAACGATGCCAACTGCCGGGCCGCGTTGGCCGAGGTCGACGCCTTGATCGAGTGGGTCGGCCCCGGCGGCGAGTGGGACTGGCGGGACGTGACCGCCGACGCCGGCCGCTGCCGGGCGGACGTGGTGCGGCGTGGCGAGGTCGTCGCCCGGCTGGAGCTGGCGTTGCCCGGTGAACACACGCTGTTTAACGCCACCGCCGCCCTCGCCGCGGCCGTGGCGTGCGGCGTCGACATCCACCAGGCCGCCGCCGCCCTCGGCACGTTCCAAGGCGTTGACCGCCGCATGACGCACCTCGGCCGGGTGAACGGGGCCGACGTGGTCGACGACTACGGTCACCACCCGACGGAGATTCGCGTGACGCTCGACGCCCTGCGTCGCCGCTACGAACCGCGCCGGTTGGTCTGTGTCTTCCAGCCGCACCAACACAGCCGCACCCGGCACTTGCTCGGCGAGTTTGCCCGCTGCTTCGCCGACGCCGATGAGGTGGTGCTGCCCGACGTCTACAGCGTCCGCGACGCCGCCGAAGACAAATTCGTCGGCAGCGGCGAGCTGTGCCGCGAGATCAAGGCCACGGGCAAACCCGCCCGCCACATCGCCGCGTTCGAGGACGTGGCCGACACGCTGCGGGCCGAGGTCGTCGCGGGCGATTTGGTCGTCACCATGGGTGCCGGCCCGGTGGACACGGTTGGCAAGCTGCTCGTCGTTCAATGAGGTGCGGCGGCGACAGCGCCGCAAACGTCAAGTGCGGGATCGTCGCAACCGATGAAGAGGCAAGCGCGCTTACACTGCCCATGGATTGACGATGCGCCTTGCCACGCCGTTCAGCGACCTGGACTTTGTCCGCCCCGACGTGCCGCTGGCGCGCATGACGTGGTACGGCATCGGCGGCCCGGCGAAGTACCTGGTGCAGCCGCGGACCGAGGCGGAGCTGCTGGAGGCCGCCGGTCGGTGCGCGGAGCATGACGTGCCGATGCTCGTGCTGGGCAAGGGGGCGAATTTGCTGGTGGACGACGTTGGCGTCGACGCGGCGGTGTTCCGGCTGGACGAACCCTATTGGAAAAACGTCGAGATCTGCCGCGACAACGGCCGGGCGAGGGTGCGGCTGGGAGCCGGCTTCGACATGCAGAAAATGGTCCTGCGGTGCTGCCGCGAGGGGCTCGGCGGCGTCGAGTTCATGGCCGGCATCTACGGCACTGTCGGCGGCGGCGTGTGCATGAACGCCGGCGGCCGGTTCGGCGATCTGGGCGACGCCATCACCCGCGTCCGCGTCGCCGCCGCCGACGGCAACGTGTTCGAGCGGACCCGCGACGACTTGGAGTTCGGCTACCGCCGGACCAACATCGTCAGCCCCTTCATCCTCGCCGCCGAGCTGGACCTGGAGGAGGACGACCCGATCCGCGTCACCGAGCGGACGAAAGAAATCTGGATGTACAAGCGCAGCAGCCAACCGCTCAACGGCAAGAGCTGCGGCTGCGCCTTCACCAACCCGCCCCCGGCCGACGACGGCACCCCCCGCAGCGCCGGCCACCTCATCGACGCCGCCGGCTGCAAGGGTTTGTGGGTCGGCAGTGCCGAGGTGAGCCAGAAACACGCCAACTTCATTGTCGCCACCCCCCCCGCCACCAGCGCCGACGTCCGCAACCTGATGGCCGCCGTCCGCCAACGCGTCGCCGACGAGTTCGGCGTCGAGCTGACCAGCGAAGTCAAGTTCTGGGGCGACGACCCGACCTGCCGCACGTAATGCGGCGGCTGCCGCAGCGGGGCCACGACACCACTGCTGCGGAAATGCTTTCGCTGCGGTAGCCGCCGCACCACGTGCGGCAGGTCGGGGTCGCATACCTTCACACCATGCGTGTCCTCGTCCTCGCCGGTGGCATTAGCGATGAGCGGGCGGTGTCGCTGCGGAGCGGGCGGGCGATCGCCGACGCGCTGCGGGCGGCGGGGCATGAGGTGATCGAGGGCGACGCGGGGCCAGATAAGTTCGCCGCGCTGGAACAGGCGTTCGATGTGGTTTTCCCGGCGTTTCATGGGGAGTTCGGGGAGGATGGGACGTTGCAGGCGGAGTTGGAGCGGCGGGGTGTGCCGTTTGTCGGGAGCGGGAGCGGGGCGAGTCGGTTGGCGTTCGACAAGCTCGCGGCGAAGGCGGCGTGGCGGGCGGCGGGGTTGCCGACGCCGGATTGGGGGGCGGATGTCAAGCCGCCGTGCGTGGTGAAGCCGGTGGGCGGGGGCAGCAGTCTGGGGGTGCGGCTTTGTGCGACGGCGGACGAGCGGGCGGCGGCGGTCGCGGCGGGGGGCGGGCCGGTGATGATCGAGCAATGGGTGAAGGGGCCGGAGTGGACGGTGGGCATCGTCGGCGACGAGGTGCTGCCGCCTATCCGCATCGGCGTGGCGGGTGACGAGTGGTTCGACTACCACCGCAAGTACGCCGACGACGGCGCGCCGCACCTGTTCGACTTGCAAGCGCCGGCCGCGCTGGTGGACGAGGTGAAACACCTGTGCCTGTCCGCCCACCGCATTCTTGGCTGCCGGCATCTGAGCCGCGTCGACGTGATGCTCGACGCCGACGCCCGGCCGTGGCTGCTGGAGCTAAACACGCTGCCAGGCTTCACCGACCGCAGCCTGCTGCCTGACGCGGCGCGGGCGGCGGGCCTCAGCTTCCCGCAGCTCGTGGATCGCCTCGTCCGCCTGGCGACTGCCTGAACTGCTTGGGCGTGACGCCGACCAACTCCTTGAACCCGGCGAAGAACCGCTGCGGCGAGGCGAAGCCGCTGCGGCTTGCCACGGCGTCGAGCGTGAGGTCGGTGAGCGCGAGCAATCGCTTGGCCTCCTCGACCCGCACCCGCTGCAGCTCCTGCCGGGGCGATCGATGAATGGCCGCGCGAAACCGCCGCTCGAACCCGCTGCGGCTCAGCGGCATTCGGGCCGCCAACGCCTCGGCCGTCAAGCCGTTGGCCGCCTCGTCGCGGATGAGTTGCAACGCGTCGGCGACGATCGGATCGCTCGTGGCCAGCACGTCGGTTGAGGCCCGCTTCACCACCCGCCGCGGCGGGATGTGGCGGTGGCGGTCTTCGCAGCAGCCGGCGATCTCCTCGGCGAGCATGCCGCACGCTTGTTCGCCCACATCGGCGAGGCCGCCGTCGACGGAGGTCAGCGGCGGGTCGGCGGCCTCGCAGATGGCCGCGTCGTTGCCGCCGCCGATGATGGCGACCTCGCCCGGCACCCGCAGCCCCAGCTTGCCGCACGCCTCGGCCACCTGCAGCCCGACGCGGTCGTCGGCCGCGAGCAAGCCAATCGGTTTGGGCAGGCTGGTCAGCCACTCGCCGAATGCCGCCGACTGCGTGAGCACGTCGAGGCTCCACGGCTGGCGGCGGCTGACGAGGTAGCGATGGAACGTCCGCCCCGCCCGCTGTGCCGCGTGCTCGGCGGCTTGGGCGCGGTTGGCGTGCCAAGGCACCCGGCCGAAGCCGACGTAGCCGACGTGGTGGAACATTTGCTCGGCAAGGTGCGTCACCGCCAGCGCCGCCATCGCCGGGCCTGCGGTCGTCAGCGTCGGCAGCCCCAACTCGGCGGCGCGGCGGTGCACCAGCGAGACGATCGGCTTGCCGATCTGTGCCAGGCGGTCAATGAGC
>CAYLSV010000023.1:45452-45706 GCA_964386435.1 uncultured Tepidisphaerales bacterium | reverse complement strand
CTCTACGAGGCGGTGGGGGCCTCAGCGACGCCCGCCCAAAGGGTACGTTACAATGCGGTGCAGGTAGCTGTGATTTGGCGAGTCGCGGTCCCGCGGGTGGGATCTCGAGCGCCGTCCGAGGGTCAGCGGACGCGAAGCGTGTCCGCCTCGAAAATCAACCCAAGCGCTGGCACCTCCACCGCCTTGCGGCCGTGGTCGTCGTGGACGGTGCCGGCGTGCCAGGCGGGGTGGCCGGTGGCCTGGGCGGCGGCGAG
>CAYLSV010000023.1:42284-45442 GCA_964386435.1 uncultured Tepidisphaerales bacterium | reverse complement strand
CTCGGTCCACTTCGTCGCGGCGGACGTAGGCGGCGAAGGCGGGGCCCATGTTGAAGGTGGCGTAGGCCTCGGCCTCGGCGATGGGGCCGCTTTGCATGAGGAACTTGAACAGCGGGCCGGGCTCGCCGGGGGTGGTGATGCGGTAGACGAAGGGTTGTTGCAGCCGCATCAGCTTTCGCCAGCCGTGGCCAGTGATGTGGGCGAGGTAGCGGAGCGGCACGCCATCCTGCCGACATTGCCGGACGAAGTTGGCATAGATGACGCTCGGCTGCAGCAGCGCTTGGCCGAAGGTTTGGCCGTTGCCGAGGTCGGTGGCGTAGCCGTCGTCGAGTTGGCCGGCGATTTTTCGGCACAGGCTCAGGCCGTTGGTCTGCACGCCGTTGCCGGCGAGGAAGAGGATCGCGTCGCCGTCCCGCAGATCGCCGGCGACGCGGTCGGTCGGGCCGGCGGTGCCAACGACGCTGCCGGCGAGGACGGCGGCGTGGGGCTCGATCACGCCGGCCAGCGCCGGCGTCTCGCCGCCGCCCCAGACGCACCCGCTTAATCGGCAACCCTCGGCGAAGCCCTCGGCCAACGCCTGGGCGCGGGCCGTGTTGTCGAACCACGCCGCGTCGCCGACGCCGACGTGGGCGGCGAAGCTCACCGGCAACGCGCCGACGGTGATGAGGTCGTTCACCGCCGTCGCCACGGTGTCGATGCCGATGGCCCTGTAGTGCGACCAATCGCCCGTCGCCTCGCCCACGGCATCGGCGATCAGGTTCTTCGTACCAAGCCCTTCCTCGACGTGGGCGAGGTAGCGGCCGTCGGCCTGTTGCATCAGGTACGCGCTCTCGCCGCGGGTGTTGTCCGCCTCGGCGAGGCCGTGGCGGTCCAGCTGCTCGACCGTCGTCGCGGCCGCCCGCTGGCAGGCGATCTTGAAGGCGTCGAGGCGGTCGTAGTCGACCCCGGTGTCGGCGTAGCTGAGGCTCACGGGGCAGGGTAGGTTGGAAGTACCGAGTACCGAGTAGTGAGTACCGAAGGTGACCACGTCCTCCGGCACCCAGCACCCGGCACTCCGCACTCGGCACTCCGCACTCGGCACTCCGCACTCGGTACTCGGTACTCGGTACTCGGTACTCGGTACTCGGTACTCGGTACTTCTGCCTACCGTGCCGCCCATGTTCCCGGCCAGTCGCCTCGCGTTCAGCACGAACGCCTACAAGTCCAGCACCTTCGAGGAGGCCGTTGCCAGCATCGCCCGGTTGGGGTACGCCGGGTGCGAGGTGATGGCCGACCAACCGCACCTGGTGCCAACCGAGCTAGGCGATGCCGGGCGTCGGCGGGTGGCGGCGACGCTCGTCGATCGGCGGCTGGCGTGCAGCAACGTGAACGCCTTCACCGGGTTCTTCGCCGGCGACACGTACCGTCCGACCTGGATCAACGGCGACGTCGAGGCCCGGCAAACGAGGATTCGGCACACGCTGGCCAGCATCGAGCTCGCCGCGGAGTTGCAGGCCCCGACGGTCAGTTTGCAGCCGGGCGGGCCGACGATTAACGAACACTGCTCGCCCGCCGAGGCGGCGGGGCGATTCGCCGACGGGTTGCACGAGGTGTTGCCGCGGGCGCAGGAGCTGGGCGTGACGCTGGCCGTCGAGCCGGAGCCGGGGCTGCTGCTGGAGTCGGCGGCGGAATATCTGGCGTTCAAACGGCAGTTCTTCGTCGGCGAGCCGCGGATCAAGATGAACTGCGACCTCGGCCACGCCTTCTGCGTCGGCGAGAATCCGGCGACGCTGATCCGCGAGCACCCCGAAGAGATCGCCCACGTCCACCTCGAAGACATCGCCGCCAGCCGCGTGCACCAGCACTTGGTGCCCGGCGACGGCGCCCTCGACTTCCCTGGCATCTTCGCAGCCTTGGAAGAAATCAACTACGGCGGCTGGGTGACGGTCGAGCTATACCCGTTCGAAGACGACGCCGAGGCCGTTGCCCGCCGCGCCCTCGACCACCTGCGGCCGCTGCTGGCTTGAAGCCGCCAGTCACTCCGTCGGCGGCAACACGTCCGCCACCGCGATCGCCGTGCCCCCAGCGAGCGGCGTCACCGACTCCCCCTCCCGCAGCATTGTCACCTCGGCGTACCGACCGACGCCGTTGATCACCTCGGGCTGCCGGTGCACTTCAAGCTGCCGGTCCCGAAGGTTGATAATCCAATACTCTAAATAACCGGTGGCGGCGTACAACTCGAGCTTGATGCTGCGATCGGTAGCCAGCGATGACTCGGCAATCTCGACAATCAGCAGGACAGGGGCATCATTGCTGGCGTCGATGTCGTCAGAGCCGACGATCGCGAAGTCCGGCTCCGGTTCACTGTCTGGTAAATAGATTGGGGCTTGATTGTCCACGACGTGCGGGACATCGGCCAACGCCTGGTCGATTGCCCGTCTCATCCGCCGAAGCGCAAGCTTGTGCGGGCGGTTCATCGTCATCTTGTCGTACACCTTCCCACGGAGCAGCTCCACGCGGCGACCATCGAACCAGCCGGCGTCGTGGGCGGCGTGATACGTCTCGGGCGTCCATAGCACCTGAGGCTGCTCATCGGTGGCCGATCGCGATGGCGGAGCCATGCGTGGTCCCACTGTCGCCGCACCCCGATGGTGCTTCGCGTGTTCAACTGGTGGAGCGAGCGTCGCCGTCATCGTTCGAAGTGTATCACGCCGACTTCTTCGTGCGGCCGCGTTCGTGGCGGCGGCGGTCGCTTTCGCCGAGGATCGCTTTGCGCAGGCGGACCGCCGAGGGGGTCACTTCCACCAGCTCGTCGTCCTCGATGTACTCCAGCGCCTGCTCCAGCGTCATCTTCCGCGGCGGCTTGATGAGCAACGCGTCGTCGCTCGATGTCGTGCGGAAGTTCGTGAGCTGCTTGCCCTTGATAATGTTCACCACCACGTCGTTGTCGCGGCAATGCTCGGCGACGACCTGACCCTCGTAAACGACGTCGCCGGCGCCGACGAACATGGTGCCGCGGTCCTGAAGGTTGAACATCGAGTAGGCGTTGGCGGTGCCGGCCATGTTGGCGACCATGACGCCGGCGTTGCGGTGCGGGACCTCGCCGCGGCTGAGACGCCAATCGAGGAAAATGTGGTGCATTTGGGCCTCGCCGGCAGTCGCCGTGAGCAGTCGGGTCC
>CAYLSV010000023.1:16218-42274 GCA_964386435.1 uncultured Tepidisphaerales bacterium | reverse complement strand
ATCAAACCGCGGGCGGGGATGTGGAACTCCAGCACCGCCCGGCCGCCGCGGACGTCGACCTTCTGCAGCTCACCCCGCCGGCCGCCGACGATCTCCATCGCCGGGCCCTGCTTGTCCTCGGGCACGTCGACCGCCAAGAGCTCCCACGGCTCGTGCTTTTTGCCGTCGATCATCCGCTCCACCACCTGTGGCTTGCCGATCGAGAGCTCGTAGCTTTCCCGCCGCATCGTCTCGATGAGGATGCCGAGGTGCATCATGCCGCGGCCGCTGACCTGGAAGGCGTCGTTGGCCTCGGTCGCCTCGACCTTGAGGGCGACGTTCTTCTCCAGCTCCTTGTCGAGCCGGTCGCGGATGTTGCGGCCGGTGACGTATTTGCCCTCCTTACCGGCCAGGGGCGAGGAGTTGACGCTGAAGATCATCGTCAGCGTCGGCGGCTCGATCTCGAGCATGGGCATCGGCGAGGGGTTGCTCACCTCGCACACGCTCTCGCCAATCCCGACGTCGCCCAAACCGACCAGTGCGACGAGCTCGCCCGCCCCGGCCGATTGCACCTCTTTTTTGCCGAAGCCGTCGAAGACCATGACCTGCTGGATCTTGGCACGGCGGAGGTCGCCCTCCTGCCCCAGCAGCACGTCGCCAGCCTTGACGGTGCCGCCGAAGACCCGGCCCACGCCGATGCGGCCGACGTACTCGCTGTAATCCAGCGTCTGCACCCGCAGCCGCAGCGGCCCGGACGAATCGCCCTCGGGGGCCGGCACGTTCTTCAGGATCGTCTCGAAAATCGGCGTGATCGACTCGCCCTTGGTTTCGGCGTCCCAGCTCGCCCAGCCGTCGCGGCCCGACGCGTAGACGATCGGGAAATCCAGCGTCGCGTCGTCCGCCCCGAGCTCGACAAACAGATCGAAGACCTCCGTCAGCACGTCGTCCGGCCGGGCGTCGGGCTTGTCGATCTTGTTCACCACCACGATCGGCCGCAGCCCCGCCTCGAACGCCTTGGCCAGCACGAACCGCGTCTGCGGCATCGGCCCCTCGGCGGCGTCGACCAGCAGCAAACACCCGTCCGCCATCGCCAACACCCGCTCGACCTCCCCACCAAAGTCGGCGTGGCCCGGCGTGTCGATCACGTTGATCTTCGTCGGGTTCCCCTCAGGATCGGTGTACTCCAGCGCGATGTTCTTCGAGAGAATCGTAATGCCCCGCTCCCGCTCCAAGGGGTTGGAGTCGAGGATCGCCGACCCCTGAAGCTGGGCCTCGCGGAAGTTCCCGCTTTGGCGCAGCAGGGCGTCGACCAACGTCGTCTTCCCGTGGTCGACGTGGGCGATGATGGCGACGTTACGAATGGATTGTCCGGCGGCGGCGTCGGGCATAAGGCCGCCATCGTAGGAGCGGCCGAGGGAGGGGGGCGCTAAACGTGTTCTAAACTGTTGCCGCGACGGCCGCCGATGTCTCGCTCGACGCGACCGGGTGTGGTCCGTCGCCGACGCGCTCGTGCTGAAGTAGCAGCACCTCGTCCGCCCGGAGTCCGACCAAGCCGTAGGTTCGGCCTGAGCGATCGACGAACTCGACCTCGAACGCTGCACCGTTGCCGTGGATCTCGACGACGGTCCCGACGTTGCCACGGGTCAAGCCGTCGCCTTCAGTCATGCGGTCGGGGCCAACATCGTTCAGCAGAACCACCACATCAAGTAGCTTGGGCTGTGCGTCGGTCATGGCCCGATCTTATCGCGCTGCCGCGGCTATGACAGTACCCAACAAGAAGTCAGCCGTGTGCCCGAAGGCTGGACCACCCAGTTGCTGCGCACAGTGGCCGTACCTGTTGGCCCGGTTAACGGGAAGTCGATGCGGTAGTTGGTGCCTTCGTGCACGTTCGGCCCGCGATTCTCCGCAGGCTGTGTGGCGGCGGCCTCGGCCAAGGCATCTCGGAGGATCATCCAGTTGTGCCGCCCGACGCCGACGGCCGCGGCGAACACGTTTGCCTTGTCGCCACCCCTCGTATGGTTCAGGTCGAGGCAGTAGTCGAGCAGCTTGCGCGGATCGATGATCGCGGCGTCGCCGTTGGGCAGCTTCATGCGCCGCATTGTGCGCAGGTCTAATGCACTCGAAAAAACTTTCTCTCACCCCGCACCTTTCCCTAACGGGTGGCGTACCATGCCCTAACCGGCACAGGCGGCGTGACCCCCGCCCAGCCGGACGCGGTGAAGGTGATTGGCTTGCCGATCGCTCACGCGGGCACAGGACGCCCCCGGCCGCACCTTCGGGTCACGACATCGCCGGCCGGTTGCCGCCTTGGCAACGTATCCCGGCACCACCAAGGAGAGGCTTCGTGCCCAAGAACACCACCACCAAGGGACCGGCTTCCGAGCTCACCGCCGACCGGTCCAACCGCGAGTCCGCGCTCTCCCGCGCTGTCCAACAGATCGAACGCCAGTTCGGCAAGGGCAGCGTCATGAAGCTCGACTCGGAGGCCCGCGTCACCGACGGCATTGCCACCGGGTCGCTCTCGCTCGACCTGGCCCTCGGCGGCTACGGCATCCCCAAGGGCCGCGTCCTCGAGGTCTACGGCCCCGAATCGTCCGGCAAGACCACCCTCACGCTGCACTGCGTCGCCAGCGTCCAGAAGTCGGGCGGCGTCGCGGCGTTCATCGACGCCGAGCACGCCCTCGACCCGTCGTGGGCCAAGCGGCTGGGCGTCAACGTGTCAGACCTGCTCGTTTCGCAGCCGGACACCGGCGAGCAGGCGCTTGAGATCTGCGAGATGCTCGTGCGGTCCAACGCCGTTGACATCATCGTTGTTGACTCGGTGGCCGCGTTGATCCCGCGGGCCGAGATCGAGGGCGAGATGGGCGACTCCCACGTCGGTTTGCAGGCCCGGCTGATGAGCCAGGCGTTGCGGAAGCTGACCGGGGCGATCAACCGCAGCAAGTGCACGGTGATCTTCATCAACCAGATCCGCGAGAAGATCGGCGTCATGTTCGGCAGCCCCGAGACGACGCCCGGCGGCCGAGCGCTCAAGTTCTACGCCAGCGTCCGCATTGACGTCCGCCGCACCGGCAGCATCAAGGACGGCGACCAGGCCGTGGGCAACCGGACCCGCGCCCGCGTTGTCAAGAACAAGGTCGCCCCGCCGTTCCGCGAGGCCGAGTTCGATATCATGTTCAACCGCGGCATCAGTTACGAGGGCGACTTGCTCGACCTCGCCGTCGACTCGGACGTGGTGAACAAGAGCGGCGCGTGGTTCAACTACGGCGAGACCCGCCTCGGCCAAGGCCGCGAGAAGGTGAAGGATTTCCTGAAGGAAAACCCCGACCTTTGTGAAGAGATTCACCAAAAGGTGCTCGTGTCCAAGGGCATCGCCGACTCCCCGGCCGAGGAGGGCGCGGGCTACGACGAGGACCCGGTTGACGCCGACGCCGAGCTGGTCGAGGCGTAACCGAGCCGCAGACAACCAGACCACCACCGCCCCGCAGCCTCCGCTGCGGGGCGGCTTCACTTGCGCTGAAGCCCAAGACCGCGCCGTGCCGATAACGGGCAAGTCGGTCGCCGCCGCTCCATCCGACTCAACCGCGTAACCCGAACAGCCGACGCATTTGGCAACCGCGACGCCGCACGGATGCGGCGGGTCCAGGGTCCGCTTCACGCACGGAGGCCGTCGATGGCAGCAAGCCGGTTCACGCTCGCACTGTTGGCGACCCTGCTCGCCGCGCTCCCCGTTGCCGGGCGACAACTCGCCTACCGCAGCGGCAGCGAGACGATTGATTTGGCCGGCTTGGAGGAAGCGTTTTGCACGCTCGCCGAGTCGGCCGCGCCGTCGGTGGTGGCGGTGACGGCCGTGGGGCCGGGGCTGGCGGTGCCGGTGGAGCTCGACGGCGTGCCGCTGGACGGGCCGGGGCTCGACAAGTTGCTGGGCCGCCGCCACCGCACCGTGGGCACCGGCTTCGCCATCGAGGCCGACGGCATCATTTTGACCAACGAGCACGTTGTCGGCGGCGCGACTCGCGTCTGGTGCACCACCGACGACGGCCGCGTGCTACCGGCCGTCGTGCTGGGCACCGACCCCCGCAGCGACCTTGCGGTCCTGAAGATCGCCGCCGATCTGCCGCCGGTTACGTTTGCCGAGGACGTGCGGCGCGGGCAGTGGTGTGTCGCCCTCGGCAACCCGCTGGGCCTGGCGGGGCTCGACGAGATGAACGTCAGTGCCGGCCTGATCAGCGCCACCGGCCGCGATCTGCCACGGCTGGCGCGGGCGGAGGATCGGCTGTACGAGAACCTGCTGCAGTTCACCGCCGAGGTCAACCCCGGCAACAGCGGCGGGCCGCTGCTGAACCTTCGCGGCGAGGTGGTCGGCGTTGTCACCGCCGTCGTGCTGCCGCAGCGACAGACCTTCGGTCTCGGCTTCGCCGTGCCTGCCGACCAGACGCTGCAAGACCGCGTCGCCCGGCTCAAGTCGGGGCAGCCCGTCGCCTATGCCACGCTGGGCGTGCGGGTCGCCGACGCCAACGGATCGGGCGTGCGGGTCGCCGGCATCGACGAAGCCTCCCCGGCCGCGGGCGTGCTGCAGGTGGGCGACGTGATCCGCGCGGTGGATGATGGCGTGCCGGATGACGGGCCGTCGCTGGTCCGCCGGGTCCACCACATGAACGTGGGCGAGGCCGCCCGGTTGGCCGTCGAACGCGACGGCCGGCGGTTGCTTCTGACGGTGGTGCTGCACGCCAGCACCGAGCACCGCAAACCGGTCGTCGCGCGCCACAACCGACGGCTGCGGTGGCGCGGACTGACCCTTGCCCCGCTACCCTCCCGCTGGCGTGCCGCGGGCGCCAGCGGCGTGATCGTGGTCGCCGCCGCCGACGGTGCCCCGGCTGAGCGCGGCCAAGTGCTCACCACGATCAACGGCCACCCCGTCGCCACGCTCGCCGACGTCCTCGACGCCGGCACCGATGCCTTCGCCCTGCAAACCCTCGGCCCCGCCCTGCCCAAGCCGAACGTGGCGGTGGCAAGCGCGACCTTCTCCGCCGAGTGATCGGCACCTCGTACAGCACCACCCGCGGCAGGCCGATGCACGGGTGAGGGGTGCTGCCGGTTCCTACGCTCACCCCGCTCATGTCGCGCCCGACCGTTCTCGTTCTTTCGCAGGTTTATGTCCCTGATCCGGCCAGCGTCGGGCAGCACATGCACGACGCCGCGGCCGAACTCGTGCGGCGGGGGTGGCGGGTGGTGGTCCTGACCAGCGCCCGCGGCTACGACGACCCGAGCCGCAAATACCCGGCGAGCGAAACCCGCGACGGGGTCGAGATCAAGCGGCTGCCGCTGGCGAGCTTCGGGAAAAAGTCGATCCCGCTGCGGCTGCTGGGCCTCGTGAGCTTCCAGTCCCAAGCGATCCTGCGCGGCCTGCTCACCGGCGGCGTGCGGGGCATTATCTTCAGCACCAGCCCGCCGATGATCGGCGGCGGCACGGCGCTGGTCCGCCTACTCCGCCGCAAGCCAACGGTCTACTGGGCGATGGACCTCAACCCGGACCAACTGCTGGCCCTCGGCCTGCTCAAGGAAGGCTCGGCCAAGCACAAGGCGCTCGAGGGCATCAACCGGACGATTCTCAAGAACAGCGACCACATCATCGCCCTCGACCGCTTCATGGCCGACCGGCTCAAGGCCCGGCAAGACCTCGACGGCCGCCTGACCATCGTCCCGCCGTGGCCGCACGAGAAGGCCGACGACCGGCTGCCGCATGATGACAATCATTGGCGACGGGAGCAAAACCTCGACGGCAAGTTCGTCATCATGTACAGCGGCAACCACAGCCCGAGCAACCCGCTCGACACGCTGCTCAATGCCGCGAAGGAGTTGCGCGATGACGACCGCCTGCGGTTCCTGTTCGTCGGCGGCGGGTTGGGCAAAAAGGACGTTGAGGCGTTCAAGACGAAACACGGGCTCGACAACATCGTCTGCCTGCCCTACCAGCCGATGGAGCAGCTCAGGTACTCGCTGTCGGCCGCCGACGTGCACGTGGTCAGCCTCGGCGAGTCGATGGTCGGCATCATTCATCCTTGCAAGGTCTACGGCGCCATGGCCGTCGGCCGGCCGATTCTGTACTTCGGGCCGCGGCCCAGCCACGTCAGCGACATCCTCGACGAACACACAATCGGCCGCGGCGTCGAGCACGGCGAGGTCGAGAGTGCCGTCACCGCGATCCGGGAACTGGCCGATTCTCCCCGGGAGACGCTGGACGCCATGGGCGAAACGGCTCAGCGGGTGCTGCGGGAGAACCTTTCGCAGGAAATCCTCTGCGGCCGCATGATCGACGCCGTGGAGCAAACTTTCGGCGGCACGGTACAGACGAAGGATTGACGAGAAGACGAGCGACTTCACCTATCGTCCGCACCTTGCCGAATCTGATCCAACGCCTGCGCCAAACTCGCTCCGCGTCGCGGGAGAAGCTCGCCTTTGGGCTCGCGGCCGTCGCCGGGGCGGTGGCGTTGTTTGATGTCTCGGCGGGCGTCGGGCTGCGGGGCGAGGACGCGGCGTTCGTCGCACCGATCATCGAAACGCGGCGGCACCTTGATGCCAGTTATGTCCGCCAGGTGCCCGAGGACGCGCTGCAGCGGGCAGCGATGGGCGGCATGTTCGCTCTGCTCAACCGCGGCCTCAACGACCCGTTCAGCGCCTACATCCCGCCCGAGGACGAGCGGGCGTTTGAAGCCAGCGTCGAGCGGACCAACGTCGGCATCGGCGTGCAGCTCGACAACGACGACCTCGACGCCCGCCGGCCGCCGCGGATCTTCAACGTCATCAAGAACGGCCCGGCCGATCAGGCCGGCGTGCGGGCGGGCGACCGCATCACCCAAGTCGACGGCGAGCCGGCCGAGGGCGTGGAGCGCGAAGAGCTACGCGGCCGGATCATGGGCGAGCTTGGCACCAAGGTCGCGCTCACGCTCGAGCGTGACGACGCTGAGCCACGTGAGGTGGCGGTGCGGCGGGACGTCTACGCCAGCCCCACGGTGCTGCCGATGCGGTACAACGACGACGGCTCGCCCGACTTCTGGATCGACGACGATCGGCGGCTGGCCCTGTTGAAAATCCCGCAGTTCACGCTCGACACCGCCCCGCGGTTCTTCGACGTCACGCAAAAGTTACGGGAAAACGGCCTCCGCGGCATGGTCATCGATTTGCGCGACGACGGCGGCGGCCGCTTGGACGCCGCCCGCGATCTGCTCGATGTGCTGCTGCCCGCCGGGACGCCGCTGTACACGACGGAGGGCCTGCGCGATCCCCGCCGCACCGTCGTCGCAAACGGCGAGGTCGACTGGACCGACTTCGAGCTGGTCGTGATGGTCAACGCCAACACCGCCAGCGCCAGCGAGTTGATGGCCGGCTCGCTGCAGTACCACAACCGCGCGAGCATCGTCGGCCAACGCACGTTCGGCAAGGCGAGCGTCCAGCGTTCGCTCGACCTTGTCAGCGGCGGCCAGTTGAAGCTGACGATCGCCCACTACGCCCTGCCCGACGGCCGCGTGCTGCACCGTGAACCGGGGGCGGAGGTGTGGGGCGTGGAGCCGGATGTGGCGGTGGAGAAGCCCGAGCCGACGACGCGGCCCGACGCGGCGGAAACGGAGCTGCGCGTGGCGGTGGAGACGCTCATCTTCCTGATCGAAGCCGGCGGCGAGTAGCGGGCGATAATCTCACCGCGTGAGCAGCACGAACGACGCCCCGCTGGTCCTCGGCATTGAGAGCACCTGCGACGAGACAGCCGCAGCCGTCTGCCGAGGGAGTCGGGTGGTGAGTCATGCCCTGGCATCGAGCGCCGATTTGCACGCGGCGTGGGGCGGCGTGGTCCCGGAGATCGCCGGGCGTGCGTGCGTGGAGAGCATTGGGCCGGTGGTGAAGCAGGCGCTGGATGAGGCGGGTGTGGCGATCGGCGAGTGCGATGCGGTGGCCGTTGCGCATCGGCCGGGGCTGATCGGGTCGCTGCTGGTTGGCGTGACGGCGGCGAAGACGCTGGCGTGGTCGGCGGGGTTGCCGCTGGTCGGGGTGGACCACGTGCACGCGCACCTTTACAGCGTTTGCCTTGATGCCGCCGCCCCGCCGCTGCCGGCGGTGGGGCTCGTGTGCAGCGGCGGACACACGGCGCTCTACCACGTGCGGGCTTGGGACAACATCACGCTGATCGGTCGCACGCGGGATGACGCGGTCGGCGAGGCATACGACAAGGTCGCCGCGATACTCGGCCTGGGCTATCCCGGCGGGCCGATCCTCGACAAGCTGGCGGCGACGGGCGACCCGGCGGCGGTAAGATTTCCACGGCCAATGCTCGGGCCCGATGAGCTGGACTTCAGCTTCAGCGGCCTGAAGACGGCGGTGTTGTACAAGGCCCTCGGGCACCAGGGCCGCGAGCGGACGGCGGACGATTTGAGCGATGCGGCAAAGGCCGACTTGGCCGCGAGTTTTCAGGCGGCGTGCGTCGACACGCTGGTCATGAAGCTGAACCGAGCCGTCGAGCGAACCGGGGCCGGCCACATCATCATTGGCGGCGGCGTGAGCGCGAATCGCGGGCTGCGGGCGGCGCTCGATCAGCTGGCGGTGCCGGCGTCGATGCCGCCGATTCGATTCTGCACCGACAACGCGGCGATGATCGCGGGGCTCGGGGCGGAGAAATTTACCACCGGTACGCGGGACGGGCTGGATCTGGCGGCGAGTCCGATGGGAGGGTGACTCGATCGTTGTGCGTGCGTCGTTGAGGCCCCCACCGCTGCGTGGGCAGCGGGGCTACGCACGCGGTGAACATTGCTTCGACTGCGTGTGTAGCCCCGCTGCCCACGCAGCGGTGGGGGTTTCAGCGACGACCAAAGATGAGGTGGTGCGAAGGCGGCGCACATCCCGGCCCCGCGTCGGCTGTTGCCGGCGCGGGGCCCTCTCCGGAAGACACAACTCTTCGAAATCAGGATGGCTTGAGATTCGGGGGCTCAGTGGGCCGCGCGGGCGGTGGCGTCGCCGGTGCCGGTGTCGTTGTCGGTGGCGAGGCCGGCGGCGGGGTCGTTGGCGATCTCGGTCACGCCGTTGCCCAGCTGATTGTCGCCGCCGCCGCTGCCATAGCCGCCGGCGATTTTGGCGTAGGGCGTGGTGTCTTCGCTTTGGCCGGTTTTGATCGTCACGCGGTCGAAGTTCAGCGGCATTGTCTTGAGGTACGCGTCGACATCGTCGATCCGTGCCTCGCGCTCGGTTTCCGGCAGATCGAGGTAGATCGTCAGGCGGCCGAACTCACCGGCACCGCGGACCATGCGGAGCAGCGCGTCCTCGCCCAGGCTGTTGAGCGTCGGGCCGTCGAAGTGCACCGGGTGGAGCGTGGCGTCGCGGCGGGCACCGAGGTCGGCCTGCCGCTGGTTGAGCAGCTCGCTGGGCCGCGGCCGGTCGGTGGGGCCGAAGATCATCGCGTCGGTCTCCTGCTCGTGGCTGCAGCCGGCGGTCAGGCAGAGGGCGGCGGCGAAGGCGGCGGCGGAGAGTTTGATCGACAGGTTGCGGGTCATGGGAAACGTCCTTGTTCTCTTGTTCTGCTGGATGAATCGGTTGTTCGTGTGGGCAACTGAACCTTGCCGGTTCAAACGCCGGGCATCATGCCCTTTGTCATCCACTGCACGATCAGCGGGCCGAGGAAGACGATGAGCACGCTGGGGAAAATGAACAGCACCAGCGGGAAGTTGAGCTTCACCGCGTTCTTCGCGGCCTTCTCCTCGGCGGTGAACTGGCGGTGTTGGCGGAGGCCTGTCGCCTGGACCTGGAGGGCGACGCTGATGCTCGTGCCGAACCGCTCGGCCTGCACGAGGATGGCGGCCAGCGCCTGCAGCGGCGCGTGGCCGGTGCGGCGGCCCAGGTTCTTGAGCGCTTCGCTGCGGGCGACGCCGATGCGGGTTTCCATGTGGGCGATGCCGAACTCGCGGGCCATGGCCGGGTGGGCGCTGCCCAATTCGTCGCCGACCCGCTGCATCGCCCCGTCGATTGTCAGGCCGGCTTCCACGCAGACGACCATGAGGTCCAGCGCGTCGGGCAAGCCCTCGTCGAGCGCCTGCTGGTTGGCCGACTCTTTTTTCGAGAGCCAGAACGCCGGCATGAAGTAGCCGAGGAAGCCGAAGCCAGCGATGAGCAGTGCGGCGATGCTCGGGTTCGTGCCGTTGGTCGCGGTGAGCATGAGCGCCAGCATCACGCCGCCGATGAGCAGCGAGACCCGCAGGCCAATGTAGACGTGCGGCGCGCCAGCCGAGTAGACGCCGCCGCGGACGAGCTTGGTGCGGAGGTCCAGCAGTTTCTGCCCGTCTTCCGGGAGAAACGGCTTGGCGACGACGCGGCCGAAGTCGCACAGCAGCCGGGCGACGCTGTTCTTGGGGCGGTTGTCGACGCGGCCCGTCGACTTCTGCAGCCGGCTGATGACGCGGGTGTCGCCGCGGTTCATCGCCGCCTGGCTGATGCCCCACACGGCGAGGCCGACCGCGCCGGCACTGGCCACCGCCACGAGCAACGGCGCGGCACCGGCGGGAACAACTGAGAGTGGCAACGGAATCATCATCATCAAACCTTCCAGTCCTTCGGCACTTCGTGCCTTCGTGCCTAGTGCCTCGTACCTAATGCCTACCGCCTCACACCTTGAGTTTCGTCAGCTTCTGGATCATGAACAGGCCCATGATCTGCATGATCACGGCGGTCACGAGCATGCCCTTGCCGAGCGGCTCGGTGAGCAGGATGCCGGCGTACTCGGGGTTCATCATGTACAGGATCACGAACATGACCGCCGGGAACGCCGTGAGCACATAACCGGTGAACCGGCCCTCGGCGGTTTTGCTCTTGAGCGTTTTCTGCAGGCGAATCCGCTGGCGGATCATGTCGCCGATGTTGTCGAGCACGCCCGCCAGGTCGCCGCCGGTTTGGCGTTGGATGAGCACGGCGGTGATAAAGAACGCGAAGTCGACGCTCTCGATCCGCTTGGTCATTTCCCGCAGGCAGGTGTCAAGGTCGACGCCCATCGCGTGGCGGTCGTGGCAGCGGCGGAACTCGGCGGCCAGCGGGTCGGGCAGCTCGCTGCCGAGCATGGCCCAGCCGGTGGTCAGGCTGTGCCCGGCACGCATCGCCCGGCCCAAAAAGTCCAGGGCGTTGGGCAACTGGTCGTCCATCATCTGCTGCCGCTTGGCCTTCTTGCGGGTCAGCAGCATGATCGGCACCAGCGCGAGGATCAGCCCCGCGACGAGGCCGACGAAGACGCTGCCGCGCACCATGAACGGCACGATAAAGCCGACGGCGAACAAGCCGAGCATGGTCTGCAACAGTGACTGCAGCGACTTGTCCGGGTTCGCCTGGTTGAGCAACAGCGCCAGGCCACGGGCGGGGCCGAAGTTCTTGAGGTGCCGCGTCCAGCCGGTGAAATCGCCATCGAGGTCTTGAACGACGCGGAACTTGGCCGGGTCGAACTCGTCGCCCTGCGGCTTGCCGCCGGGCGTGTCGAGGCGGCGGCGGAGCGTCTTCTTGTCGCCGTCGAACCGGCTGAGCAGAATCTGCGAGACGCCGTAGACCATGAGCGCGATCGCGCCGAAGGCCAGCAGTGCGAGGGTGAAACTATTCATCAAATCTTCCCCTTCCGGAACATCTCGGCGGGCAGCTTGATGCCGCGGTGGCCGATGCGTTCGGCGCTGGCCGGGCGGATGCCGGTCGCCTCGAAGTGGCCCTGGGCGTGACCGTCGGAGTCGACGCCCTGCTGGTCGAAGCGGAAGATTTCCTGCATGGAGATGTTCTCGCCCTCCATGCCGGTGATCTCGGTGACGCTGGTGACTTTCCGCCGGCCGCCGGTGATGCGGCGGGCCTGGACGACGACGTCGATCGCGCTGCTGATCTGCTGCCGCATGCCGCGGACCGGGATGTCGTAGCCGGCCATGGCGATCATGACCTCCAGGCGGCTGATGGCGTCGCGCGGGGTGTTGGCGTGGATGGTCGTCATGCTGCCGTCGTGGCCGGTGTTCATGGCCTGGAGCATGTCGAGGGCCTCGCCGCCGCGACACTCGCCGACGATGATGCGGTCGGGCCGCATCCGCAGACAGTTCTTCACGAGTTCACGAGCCGGGACGGCTCCCTTGCCTTCGATGTTCGCCGGGCGGGTTTCCAGGCGGACGACGTGCGGCTGCTGAAGTTGCAGCTCGGCGGCGTCTTCGATGGTGATGACCCGCTCCTCGGCCGGCACGTAGCGGCTGAGGCAGTTGAGCAGCGTCGTCTTGCCGCTGCCGGTGCCGCCGGAGATCAGCACGTTGCACCGCGCCTGCACGGCGGCGGCCAGGAAGTCCATCACGCACGCCGGGAACGCGCCGAAGCGGATGAGGTCCTCGAGCTGCAACGGCTTGCTGCCGAAGCGGCGAATGCTCATCGCGCAACCGTCCAGCGCCAGCGGCGGGATGATCGCGTTGACGCGGCTGCCGTCGGGCAACCGGGCGTCGGCCATCGGGCTCGTCTCGTCGATCCGCCGACCCACGCCGGCGCAGATGCGGTCGATGACCTGCCGCAGGTGGGCGTCGTCGCGGAAGTTGACCTCGGATTCCTCCAACCGGCCGCGACGCTCGATGTAGATCTGGTCGTAGCGGTTGATGAGGATGTCGCTGATGGTCGGGTCTTTGAGCAGCATCTCCAACGGGCCAAAGCCGAAGGTCTCGTCCATGACCTCCATCATCAGCTGGTCCTGCTCGCTGGCCGACAGCAGCGAGTCCTCGCCGCGGCAGAGGTCGCGGATGAGTTCGGCGACTTCGCGGCGGATGACTTCCGGCGGAACCTTCTTGAGGTTCTGCATGTCCAGCCGCTCGACGAGCTGCTGGTGGAGGCGGACCTTGAGCATGCCCAGCTTCTGGACCCGCTCGGCCGACTGCGCCGGCTTGACGAGCTTGGCCCGCGCCTTGGCCGCCTTGTCCTCGGCCTCGGCCATCAGGGTCCGGGCGACGTCGCCGGCTTCGGCGGGCTTGGGCGCCGCCGGCTCGGCGGCGGCAAGCTGGGCGGCTTGCTCGGCGTCGGCTGCGGGCTTGTTGGTGAGGCGCTCGGGGGTGAGCGCGTTGTCTTGGCCGAACACCGGCAGGTCGCCGGCGTCGGGCAGCGTCACGCCGCTGCCGCTTTTGCTGAACAGGCCCATGATGAAGTCCGTTTCCTGGTGAAAATCCTAAGTTCCCGTCCAAACTCACGCCGCGGCGCGGTCGGCCCGCTTGCCCAGCTCGGCCGCGAGGCGGTCCAGCGACTGGGCGATCTCCGACCGCGGGGCACGCAGCACCACCGGCTCGCCGTAGTTGATCGCCGCAATGGCGTTCTTGAAGTCGTTGGGCACCATCCACCCGATCTCCAGGCCAAGCGCCCGCTCGACCTCGTTCGGGTCGATGTCCCACCCCTTCTTGACGAAGCGGTTGACCAGCACCTTGATTTTGCTCGCCTCGACGCCCATCCGGCGGAGGCTGCCGACGAACCGTTCGGCGTTGCGGGCCGAGTGGACGTTGAGCTGCATGACGATCAGGTTGAGGTCCGCCACGCCGATCGCGGTGGAGTAGATCGGCTCGACGCTCATCACGCTGTCGATGACGACGAAGTCGAACATCCGCGTCAGCACCCCGCACAACCGGGCCAACCCTGGCTGGTTGACACGCAGTGCTTCTTCCGGAAGTTCCGGGCGGCTGAGGATGTGGAGGCCGCTCTTCTCGTGCAGCCAGATGGCGCGGTTGAGCATTTGCGGGTCGACGCTTTGGCCGTGCTCCATGACGTCGGAGAGGCAGTACTTGTGGTGGGCGTCGAAGGCGCTGGCGACGCCGCCGCGGGCAAGGTCGAGGTCGACGAGCACGGTCTTGCCGATCTTGGCGAGGCCGGCGGCGACGTTGCAGGCGACGGTCGTGCTGCCGCACCCGCCCTGGGTCGGCACGACGTGGATCGTCTTGCCGCGCGGCCCGGTGTTGGTCACGGCGGCCACGCGCTGCAGCGCGGCCCGGAACTTCTCCTCCTGGATCGGCAGCGGCACGAACTCGCGGAAACCGTGGCTCATCGCCTCCATCAGAAGCTGCGGGTCGAGCACCTGGCTGAGCACGAAGAAGCTGACGTTGGCGTGCCGCCTGGGCAAGTCCTTGATCTTCTCGAGCGTCTCGGCGGCGCCGGGGTCGAGGTTGATGATCACGACCTGCGGCGGCTCGCCTTTGGTGAGCAGCTCGTCGAGCTCGTCGGGCGTCTCAAGGGCCTTGTTCACGCCCACGCCGAGGTTCTGGAGGAACTCGCCGAGCTCGTGGCGGTTCTCGGCGTCGGCGTCGACGATGTGGGCGAATAGCTGGATAAACATGGCGTTGGGGTTCGGGGTCAGCGGGTGCGGTCTCTACCGGCTAGGTCGGTTGTTCAGTCCAGCGGCTTGATCTTGAACGGGTCGCTCGGCATCGCCGGGTCGTTGTTGCCGTTCTGGCGGCGGACCTGGTTGAAGTCGAAGCTGCCGATGAACGCCGGGCCGGTCGGCGGCAGCGGCTGCTGCGGCACGGGGGCGGGCTCGGGCTGCTCAGCCAGCTCGGGGGCGACGAGCACCATCGGCTCGGCCTCGGTGCGGACCATCTTGATGTCCTGCGGCTGGTACGTCTCACGACGCGGCGCGTCGGCCGTCTCCACGATCACCTCGACGGGCTTGGCCTCGGGGGCAACGGTTGGTGCCGTTACCGTCTCGCGGATTTCGACCGACTTCACCTCGATTGGCTCGTCCTTGACCGGCTTGGTCTCGAGCTTCACCGGCTCCATCTCGGGGATCATCGGCTCGACTGTCACGGCCGGGGCGGCTTCCTCGATCACCGGCTGTGCCTGCTCCTCGCGAATCGCGACGGGCTCGACCATGATCCCGTCGTCGTCGGCGGGCTCAACCGGCGGGACGTACTCGTAGTTGCGATCGCCGCCGAGGTCGCCTTCGAGGAACAGCTCGCTGCTCTTGGGGAAACGCCAGTCTTCGCCGGGCAGCGCCGAGGTTTGGGCCGGGTTCATCGGCTCGACGAGGTGCGGCGTGACCATGACGACCAGCTCCGTCTCCCGCCGCTCGAACCGCGTGCTGCGGAACAACGCACCCAGGATCGGCAGGTCGCCGAGGACGGGGATCTTGCTCTTGCTGCTCACGACGTTCTGCGAGAGCAGCCCGCCGATGACGAAGCTCTGGCCGCTGGCCATCTCGACGGTGGTGATGTTCTCTTTCTCGCGCAGGGCGGGCACCACGGTGCCGGCCACGGCGACGCCGGCGGCGAAGTCGAGTTCGCTGGCGCGGGTGGCGAGTTTCAGCCGGATGCGGCCGTCGCCCATGACCATCGGCTCGTAGTTCAGACGAATGCCGAACTCCTGGAACTGGATGGCGATGCCGTCCTCGCTGGGCACCGGGTACGGCACCCGGCCGCCGGCGAGGATCGAACCCTGCTCGCCGCTGATGACCGTCGCGGTCGGCTCGGCGAGCATGCGGAGCAGGTTGGCTTCGGACAGGGCGCTGATGAAGTATTCGAACTCGCTGCCGCCAATGCTGCCGCCGCCGAAGAACGAGAGGCCGGCCGTGCTCGTGCCACCCAGGCCGAGTGCTCCGGGCAGGATCAGGTCGGTGGTCGAGTCGACCAGCGGCGTGAGCTGCCCGACCTGGCCGATGGTGACGGCCGCGCTGCTGGTGCCGTCGAACGTGCCGTAGTTGAAGCCGAGTTGCTTGCTGACTTCACGGCTGACTTCGGCGAACCGGACCTTCAGCTGCACCTGCTGTGCCCCGCTGATTTCCAGCAGGTTCACCACGGGCCCAAACGTCCCGGCCAACGCCGCGGCCTGCTCGGCGACGTCCGTGTTGCGGACGCGGCCCTTCAAGCCGATCGACTTGTTCAGCGGAATCACCTCGATGCCGGCGTCGGGGAAGGCGCTGTTTAGCGTCTCGCGCACCGACGCCAGATCCGGCTCGACGATCACCTGGATGAGCTGTTGCTCGCCCGCGTCGTCCCAGACGATGAGCTGCGTCGTACCCACGCCGGCAGCGGTGAGCAAGAGCGAGTCGTCGCCGATCATGTTGACGCGGGCAACGCCTTCGCTGCCGACGCTCACGCGGCTCAGCGGCCGGGCGGTGGTGATGACCTGGGTGCCGGCGGTGACGAGGCGGGCGACGTCGCCGTTCTCATCGAGGCCGTTGATGACGAGGGCGTCGGTCGCGGCGACGGAGGTGTCGACCTCGGGAACCGGCGGCGTGATGATGTTCACGATCCGGGCCGGCTGCGTCGTCGGGGCGATGAACTCGGCCGGCTGCGGCTCCTCGGCGAGGGCGGCGATCTCGGCGTCGAGCTCTTCCAAGCTCGGCAGCTCCGGCAGCGGCTCGACGTTGAACGTCACGGCCGGCAACTCCTGCACCGGCTGCATCTGTTCGGTCTGAAGCAACGGCAGCGACGCGAACACCTGCTGCTGCGGCGTGATGGCTGCCTGCACCGGGGCGACCTCTTCGACTGGCGTGGCGTCGACGACGTGGTCGGGCATCACCGGTGCGGCGTCGGCCGGGGCCGGGCCGTGGGTGCCGTGCTCGAGGTAGGTCCAGACGCCCACGGCCGTGAGCGCGGCGGTGGCGGCGGCGAACAGGGCCGGGTGGTGCCGACGGCCGGCGGTCGGAGCCACCGGGGTCGGGTCGACCGGGGTGGCCTCACCGCGGCGTTCGGCGACGATCTCTTGGGTGCGGCGGGCGATCTGCTCGCGGCGGCTGAGGGGGGTGAGGTGAACGGTGTTGTTGTGTGGCGTGTCCATCGTCGCGTTCCAATCTGCCGGCGGCGGCCGGTGCTTTCGTGCTAATGCGTCCGTGCTTGGAAAGTCGTTCCGCTGCGCCGCGGCGGCGCGGAGTTGAATCTGAGAATTGTGCGTTACTCGGCGATCGGGTCGAAGCCGGTGGCGTCACCGGCGAGGATCTCGGGCTTCTTGGCCGGCTTGGCGTTCTGCAGCAGGTAGCTCCAGAAGGGCCGCTGCGGCTCGGCGGCGGCGGGCTGCTCGGCCTGCTTGATCGGCACCTCGATCGTGGTGCTCACGCCGCCACGGATGACGGTGATCGAGCGGGTCGACTGCGGTGCCGGCTGAACCGGTTGCTGGGCGAACGGGTCGTTCATGAACCCGGCGTCGCTTGTGTTTCGACTGAAGGGGTCTTCCTCGCCGCCGGTCAGAAACTCGCCCAGCGGGTCGGCCTCGTCGCCTCGGAGTTGGGCCAAGGTGATCGGCTCGGGGCTGATCTCCAGCTCATCGCCTTTGGTCCGCAGCACGAGATTCGGCTGGGCACCAATCTTGTACGCGAGGTCGATGAGCGTCGCCTCCTCGGGGGAGACGTCGAGCGTCAGCGTTTGGTCCCGCATGTCTTGGCTGCTGCCGTCCTCATCGCCGAGAGCGTCCTCGGCGGCCATGTAGCTCGTCTGGCTGTTGACGGCGATGACGCGGACGTTCTGCACGATTGCCCGCGAGACCGGCTGGTCGTCGTCACCGCCGTCGCGGATGGTGCTGATGAGGTCGATGCGCGACTCGGGCAGGATGAAGTCATCCAGCGGAATCTCCTCGGCGACCGTGATCGTCATCGCCCGGCGACCCTCGCCGACCAACGCCTGCAGACCCGCCCCACTGTCGGGGCCGGCCAGTTGCTCCTCGATGAGCACTTGGCCCTCGGCGAACGGGGCGAGGGCGACGTGGTCGATGATCGAGCCGACGTCGAAGTAAGCGCCCGGGGCGGCGGCGTCGGCGTCGATGCGGAGCATTTTGACGTCGAACTCCGTTAGGCGGTCGCCGGGCCGGATGTCCTCGGCGGCGACGACGACCTCGACGTGGCGGACCTCGTCGGAGGAGCCGCCGCCGGAGCCGGCCATCTGGTAAGCACCCAGGGCGGCGATCAATCCGAGAGCCACGGCCAAGACCAGCGGCAGCCATACCTTCGCGTTCATCTCAATCCCTTGTTCACGTTGCGTTGCGTTGGCCGTTGATGGCCGAATCACCCGCCGCGAAACATTCGCGAGGGCCGGGCTTCCACAACAGGTGTCGGCGTGCAAGAGGTGCCGGTTAAGCCGGTTGCGACATGAATTTGCTTTGGGACGTGCCGGCCGGTTCTCGGACGTCCCATTAGTGCAGAAAGTGACGAATCTTCAGATCCGCCGCTTGCACCGAGGTTTGGCGTAATCTGGGCGTATGGCCGACGCTTACGACCCGTTGCAGCGCTTCGCCGCCGAACTTGCCGCCGCCGAGGCCGCGGGCGCACCCCACCCCACCGCTGTCGCCTTGGCCACGGTGGATGCCGAGCATCGGCCGTGGGTCCGCACCGTGCTCGTGAAGGCAATCGACGACCGCGGCGTGCAGTTTTTTACCAACAACGAGTCGGCCAAGGCCGCCGATCTGAGACACAACCCGCACGTCGCCCTCGGGGTTTACTGGCATGCGACGCTTAAGCAGATCCAAGTGGCCGGCCGCGTGGAAAAACTCACGGCCGAGGAAGACGACGCCTACTTCGCCACCCGCCCCCGCGGCAGCCAAATTGGGGCGTGGGCCAGCCAGCAAAGCCGCCCGCTCGACAGCCGCGAGGCGTTGTTGAATGCTGTCGCCGAAGCCGAAAAGCGGTTCGAGGGCGGTGACGTCCCCCGGCCGCCGCACTGGGGCGGCTGGCGGATCGTTCCCACCGAGATCGAGATTTGGCACGACGGCGAGAGCCGCATCCACCACCGCGAGCGGTTCACGCGCGTCGACGGCCAATGGCAGCTCAAGCTGCTGCAGCCGTGACGGCGGACGCGTCGGGCGAGGTCGCAGCTACCCTGTCGCCGGTGCGTCTTCACGAGGTGACAGTTCAACAGGGGCGGGCATGACGCGGTTGCTGCGTGGGGTGTGGCCGGTGGCCGGTTGGGTGGCGGCCTCGGTCGTGGTTGTGCCGATCGCCGTCGTGCTCGGCAGCGTGTTCGCCGACTCGGGCGGGGCGTGGGGGCACCTCGTCGAGACGCGGCTGGCCGACTACGCGCTCAACACGCTGTGGCTGGCGCTGATGGTCGCGGCGGCGACGCTCGTCATTGGTGTCGGCATGGCGTGGTTGGTGACGATGTGCCGCTTTCCCGGCAGTCGGCCGCTGCGGTGGATGGCGCTGCTGCCGCTGGCGGTGCCGGCATATCTCGGGGCGTACGCCTACACCGACGTGCTGCAGTTCAGCGGCCCGGTGCAGACGTGGCTGCGAAAAGTGACGGGCTGGGGCCGAGACGACTACTTTTTCCCGGAGATCCGCACCATTTACGGTGCAGCGATGATCCTGACTTTGAGCCTGTACCCGTACGTTTACCTTGCCGCGAGGACCGCGTTCATCGAGCAATCGGTGACGGCGGTGGAGGTCAGCCGGTCGCTCGGGCGAGGGCCGTGGCAAAGCTTTTTTACCGTCGCCCTGCCGCTGGCGCGGCCGGCGGTCTTTGCGGGTCTTGCGCTGGTGCTGATGGAAACGCTGGCCGACTTCGGGGCGGTTGATTACTGCGCCGTCGACACGTTGGCGACCGGCATCTACCGGACGTGGAAGGGTCAAGAGTCGCAGGCGGCGGCGGCCCAATTGTCGAGCGTTCTGCTCGGGGGCGTGTTCCTGCTGGTGCTGCTGGAGACGCTCTCCCGACGAAAGGCAAGGTTCCACGCGGCCACCACCCGGCAGCGGGCGCCGGCCGTCTACCCGCTCGGCCCGGTCCGCGGCGGGCTGGCGCTCATCGCTTGCCTCGTGCCGATTCTGCTCGGTTTCGGCGGGCCGTTGGCGATTTTTGCGACGATGGCGTGGCAGGCCGGCGACGCGCGGGCGGCCGAGTTGTTCTTCGATCACGGGGCCAACACGTTCCTGCTGGCGCTCATTGCCAGCGTGTTGGCCGCGACGCTGGCGGTGCTGGTCGCCTACGGCCGGCGGGTGTGGCCGGGGAAGGTCATGACCGTCGCCCTCAAATTGTCGGGCCTGGGTTACGCCCTGCCGGGGTTCGTCGTGGCGATTGGGCTGCTCGTGCCGCTGACGTGGCTCGATTGGCAGATCAACGGCCTCGTCGGCGACTGGTTCGGCCGCGACGCCCGGCCGGGGCTGATCCTTTCAGGGTCGGTTGTCGCCGTGGTGCTGGGTTATCAGACGCGGTTCCTCGCTGTCGCCCTCGCGATGATCGAGCAGGGGTTGGCTCGCGTGCGGCTGAACCTCGACGACGCCGCCCGCACGCTTGGCGCCTCGGGCCGGCGGCTGCTGTGGTCGGTCCATTTGCCCATGCTGCGGGGCAGCCTGCTGGCGGCGATGTTGCTGGTGTTCGTCGACGTGACGAAGGAGCTGCCGGCCACGCTCATGCTGCGGCCGTTCGACTTCGACACGCTGGCCGTGCGGGTCTACCAACTGGCCAGCGACGAACGGCTCAGCGAGGCCTCGAGCGGGGCGCTGGCGATCATGGTCATCGGGCTGCTGCCGGTGATCGTGCTCAGCAGCCTGCTGGACCGCCGGCCGCGCGAGCCGGTGCGCGAGCCGGTGCGCGAGCCGGCCGCCGAGCCGGTTGTCGGCCCGGTGGTGCGTCAAAGTGCCGACGGACTGGCGAGTTGAGACGCCGTGTCATAGACTGCTCAACCCCGATGTCGGCCCCGATTGTGACCAAGGACGTGAACGAACTGTCGGCCTGCGCCACCTGCCCCTCCGGTGGCGCGGCCGGTGATTTGCAACGTGAGCCGAATCCGGTCCGCCTCGGCGGACTGGCCCGCGCCGGCGGCGTGGCGCTGAAGGGCATCCGCTACGGCTACAGCAAGCGGCTCACGATCGTCGACGGCGTCGACCTGCACGTCGCTGCCGGCGAGGTTCACTGCCTGCTCGGCCCCAGTGGCAGCGGCAAGACGACCTTGCTTCGCCTGATCGCCGGCTTGGAGCGGGCCGGCGAGGGCACGATTAAAATCAACGACGCCCTCGTCGCCGGCCCCGACGGCCATTTGCCGCCCGAGCGGCGGGCGGTGGGGTTCGTATTTCAGGACTTCGCGCTCTTTCCCCACCTGAACGCCCGCAAGAACGTCATGTTCGGCATGTCGAAAGACCGCCCGCGCCGCGAGCGGAAACAGGCGGCCGACGCCTTGCTGGCCCGAGTCGGCATGGGCGGCTTCGAGAAGTGCATGCCGCACACCCTCAGCGGCGGCCAGCAGCAACGCGTCGCCCTCGCCCGCGCCTTGGCCCGCAACCCGGCTGTCATGCTCCTCGACGAGCCGTTCAGCGGCCTCGATGCCGAGCTGCGCGACCGTGTCCGCACCGAAACCCTCGCCCTGCTCCGAGCAGCCGGCGTGGCCACGCTCATGGTCACGCACGACCCGCACGAAGCCCTGATCGCCGCCGACCACGTCAGCGTGATGCGCCACGGCAAGGTGGCCGCCAGCGGCGCGCCCGACGACGTTTGCGTCTGCTTCGGCACCGGCCGAGGCACCACCGGCGTCCGCCTCCGCCTCGACGGCGAGTGAGAAGGTTCGCGAACTCTTCGGTTCTAGTCGGGTGGCCGTGTGTTGCAATCGGCGGCGTCGTCCGGCACGTTGGTTATCGCCTCGTGCAGCGACCGCAGGCGGTCGGTGTAGCCCGTGTTGCCGTTGCGGTCGTCGAGCCGCTTGGCGGCGTCGGCGGTTTCGTTAGCGCACCACGTGAGCGCCTCGGCCACGTCGGCCGTCCGGTTATCGCCCGTCACCGGCAGCCCGCTCGGCAGCGGCACGCGTTTGATGTCCTCCCGCACCAGGCCGACCAGCACCGCCCATGCGCCGCAGAAGGCGTGGTACCGCCGCACCGTGTTCCCCGAAGCCTCGGCCGCCGGCAACAGCGCCGGCAACAGCCGTGCCCCTTCCCGAGATCGCACCCCCAGCGCCAGGAACAGCGCGTGCCGGCCGAGGAAGCCGGCCAGCTTCAACGTCTTACGTACTTGGTACCGGCAGGCCCGGTGCATCGCGTGGGCCGCCTCGGCGTTCCCCATCGCGGCGACGAGCAGCAGCAGCCGGCTGAACGTCGTCGCCGGCACCTCGGCGCACGACTCCTCGCCCGACAGAATCGGCTCGGCCGCCTCGTACGCCTGCTGCAGCTCGCCGGCGTTGAGGTGGTGTGTGACCTTGAAGTCCGTCAAACATGCCGCGCAGTCGTCGCTGTCGCCGCCCTGCTCCTGTTGCCAACGCTCGAATTGCTCGGCGGCCAGCGCGTCGTCGTTCATCAAGTGGGCTGCCTTGCACCGTAGCAGCGTCACCTGCGCCGCCCCCTGCCCGGCCGCCGAGTACTCGGCGGCCATGTCGTCGAACAACGCCTCAATCCGCACCCGCGGCACCTCGGCATACGCGGGCAGCTGCTCCATGACCCACTTGTGAAACCACGGCACGCCGGCCGAGAGTTGCTCGTCGTCGGGGTGGGCTTCGCGTAGTTGCTGAAGCTCCTGGAACGTTTGCAGCACGCGAGGAAAATCGTCCGCTTGATCGGCCACGTGCAGCAGCGACATCCGCCAGTTGATGCGGGCCTCCGGGTCGTCGTGAGCGTCGGCCAACGCCAAGAGTTGCTCCAGCCCCGTTATTAACACTGCGCTGGTCGCGTGGTCCAGTGAGTTGCGAATCCGCTCGGTCTGCTCGAAGTAGTCATCGGCCCCGGCCATGCCGGAATCCTAATGCCTCACTCCCGGACGACGAACCGGCTCGACCAGCCGTTGCCGCGGACGTGGCAGCCGGCGGCGCGCAGCCAATCGGCGACGGCGTCGTTGCAGGTGTGGCCCAGCCAGTAATGCTCCTCGACGCGGACGAACGTGAGGCCGACGGTCGGGTTGTACCGCCGCGTCGCGCCGCCGGCGGCGAATTGAGCATCAAGCGCGGCGGCGAGCGACTTAGCGGCCGAGGGCTCGACCGGCACCGCCGTCAGGCGGATGCCGCGGCGGCCGAACCGCTCCGGCTCAAACGGCTCGTGGATCGCCCGACCCAGGCCCGCGCCGTCGCTGAAGAGCATGGCGTCGACGTAGCCGCTGGCGTGGTTCTCGTCGAGCACGAACACGTCCCAATCGCCGAACGCCCACTCCTCGTACGCGTCGCCGCGAGGCACGAGCAGGCTGGCGTGCTTGCCGTAATCGGCGACGAACAGCAGCGCCGGCTCACCCTCCACCGCCGGCGGGGTGACAACGTTGACGCAGCCCGTCATCCACACGACACACGCCATGATGAGCGGCGTCAACAGCGATAGCCGCAGCACCACGTGCTGCAGGTTCGCCCGGGCAGACATCCGCCAACCGGACCTGCGGCACGTGGTGCCGCGACTATCGCAGCGGGCGGCTTCCATCATCTCATGCGCCTGACCCACCGGGCGTTTGGACGACTAGCCGATCGCCGGGTTCCAGCCGCAGCGTCGCCTTGCCGGCGATCGGCTCGGCGTTGCCGCCCGTGCGGATGATGCGGTCCCGCCCCGCCGTCGCGTTGCCGGGCGCATGGCGGCGGCGATCGGCGAGCAGCGCGCCCTCGGCGGCTTCGAGAAACAGCAGCTCCCGCACCACGCCGTCGCCGCCGCGCTTGTTGCCAAGGCCGCCGAATTGTTCGGCGACTTCGTGGCGGACGACGCGCAGCGGGTACTGCAACTCCAGCGCCTCGGCGGGCGTGTTGAGCGTGTTGGTCATGTGCGTCTGCACGGCCGACGCGCCGACGCAGTTCACGTGGCCGCCGCTGCCGCCGGGGGAGGTTTCGTAGTAGGTCCACCCGTCGCCGCCCAGGGCGAGGCTCGACATGGAACCGGCCGATTCCGCGGGGAAAACGCCCGGTGCCGCTTGCCGCAGGGCGGCGAAGACGACATCGACCACCCGCTGACTCGTCTCCGTGTTGCCGGCACACACCGCCGCCGGGTGCTCGGCGTGCAGCACGCTGCCGGGTCGGGTGATGACGTTGATCGGTTCGAACGGCGTTCAGCGGCACCCCGCCGACGTCGCGATGGACATGCCGAACCAGGCACGCAAAGGCGTAGACCGCCGCCGACGCCGCGACGGCCGCCGGGCAGTTGACGCACCCCGGCACCGCGTCGGCACTGCCAGATAGGTCCACCGTCGCCCGGCCGTCGGCCAGCGTCAACTTGCAGCGGATGGCGATGTCAATCGTGCCCGCGCCGTCATCATCGAGAACATCCTCGGCCGACCATTCGCCCACCGGCAGCGTCCGCAGCGTCGCCGTCGTCAGTTCCGCCGCGTGGTCAATCAGCGCGTCGGCCGCGGCGGCGAGGGCGCGCGCCGCCGCCAGCGCCGCCGCCCCCGCCGCGTTGGCCGCCACCAGCGCCGCCAAATCGCCCGCCGTTTCCGTTGGCACCCGCACGCCCGCGAGCAGCTTCTCCCTCGCCTCGTCCAGCGGCATCGGCGGCAGCCGCACGCCCTCCTCGTCGATGTGCCGCGAGAGCCCCATGCCGCCGGGGAACGTCCCGCCGACGTCGGCGAGGTGCGCCCGGCTCGCCACGAACCCCCCTTCCCCGCCCGCCGCCGCCGTCACCAGCGTCACGTCCGGCAAATGGCTGCCGCCGCGGTACGGGTCGTTCACCAGCACGTGCTCCCCCGGCAAAAGCCCCGGGAAATCCGCCAAAACCGCCGCCACGCTCGCCGGCATCGACCCGAGGTGCACCGGCACATGCGCCGCCTGCGCCAGCAGCCGCCCGCGGGAATCGAACAGCGCACACGAGAAATCCCGCCGCTCCTTGATGTTCGCGCTGAACGCCGCCCGCTGCAGCACATGCCCCATCCGCTCGGCCGCCCCTTCGAGCAGGTGGGCCACGATCTGCAACGGTGCCCGATCCACGATCAAGCGTAGCCCCGCCCCACCCGCACGGAGACTCAAGGTAGCTGCGGCTCAACGAGCCGCAGTCGGGCATCACGCCACCCGCATTCCGGACTGCGGTCCGTTCGACCGCAGCTACCTCAAGGTGTGACACTTTGATCATCACCGAAGATGGGCGGGTAGCTGCGACCACACGTGGTCGCAGTCCGGGGCGAGGACCGACCGGACTGCGACCAAGTGTGATCGCAGCTACCCGACATCGTCCGCATCGTCCGGTGTCCGCCGCGTTGCCCACAACGTCGCCACCGCCAGCAACACGCCCGCCGTCGACGCAGTCGCCGCGGCGGCGGTGCCGAGGCGTTCGACATCGCCATGCACCCGCTCCACCCCGTGGCTCGCCCCGGCCCACGCCACCCCCAGCGCCGCCCCGGCCAGCAACCCCAGCCCGAGCACCACCCACGCCGCCCGCCGCAGTGGCTATTGTTTCGCACGCCGCCGAATCAACCGGAGCGACGCAGCCGCCGCCGCCAGAAGAGCGATCGCGTTCAGCGACCACCCGCCGAGCATCACCCATGACAGGCCAATCTCCCACCATGCTGCTGGGCTGTAGCCGTCGATGATGTGGCTTCTCGCGGTTGAGGAGACATTGACGCGGTAGCCTGCCTCCGTCACGTTCATGCGAAAGCCGCCCAGCGGGTGACTTCCGCCGCCGGCCGACATTCCCCAGCTTCCGCGTTGAACTCGTAGGCCGCCGTGGAGCGTATCGTATAAGCGGCCGTCAGAGTGTCCCGAGGGGCTGAGCGACACGACGCCCTTGACCTGCCCCCGCACCGCCGCAGGCGAATCCACCACCGCCGGGTCCAGCGGCAGAGGCACCTCGTCTAGCGCCTCCACCAACCACGCACGCACCTCGGCGTCCAGCGGCCGGGCGTCATGGAGGGCGGCGACGAGCCAGCGGCGTTGCTCGTCGCTCAGGCCGCCGGCCTCGACGCGGGGCGGGCGGTCGGAAGAGAGGGCCAGGCGGCGGTCGGCGGCGAGGCGGTTGGCGAAGTTGGCGTAGCCGATGGCGACCGCCACGGACGCGAGCATCATCGGCACTGCCAGCACGAGCCACGCCCACGCCACGATCCGCGCCGGCTCCCACCGGCGGCGGGCCGGCACCGCGTAGCTCAACGTCTCGGGCATCAGCGGGAGCGTGACGGCATCCACCCCGACCTGCGATGTGTGGCATCGCAGGTTCAGGAGTGGACGTTCTTGTTGCGTCGGAACATGCGCGGGCGGCGGATGTCGCTGATGCCCCCACCGCCGTGGTAAC
>CAYLSV010000023.1:0-16208 GCA_964386435.1 uncultured Tepidisphaerales bacterium | reverse complement strand
GGCGTGCTCGGATCGTCGGCGTAGCCCCGCCGTCACCACGGCGGTGGGGGTTTCTTGTGGTGGCGAGATCATGACAAGTCGCCCCGCCAAGTGGTGCGTCCAACCGGCCGGACCTGCAGCACGTGGTGCTGCGGCTACCGCGCGCAAAATGGTGCGGGTCGCAAATAATAGCCGAGGCACTACGTGCCGCCGGTCGGCCGGAGGAACAGCGTGCCGTCGTCCGTCGCCGTGGCTTGCCAGTCGGGGGCGAGCCAGGTGGTCGATTCGTGGTCGGTGATGACTGCCGGGCCATCGGCAGGCTTTGCGTGGACGGCGGCGCGGTTGAGCCTCGGGACGAATCGGCCGCAGACCGTCGCCTCGCCGCGCTCGGGCTCCTCGGCGAGTGGCGGCAGCTCGATCGGGTTTGGCTCGCCGATGCGGCGGACGCGGAGGTTCACGACTTCCAACCCGGCCTCGGGCGGCTCGCCGAACTGCTCGACGTACACGGCCTCGAACGCCCGCCGCAGCTCGCCCAGATCGCTTGACGGCAGCAGCACCGGCAGCTCGTGGCTTTGTCCCGCGAAGCGGCAGTCGGCCCACACTTCCACCCGCGCCGCCTCGGGCAACTCGTCCATCAGCGCCGCGTTCAGCGACCCGGCCTCGGCGTGCAGGCGGTCGGCGTCGAGGACGTCTTTCAGGTGCAGCACCGTCCGCCCCGCCTCGGCCGCCGGGGGGGCGACGAGCATGCCCAGCGCGCTGAACACCCCGCCCATCGGCGGCACGACGACCTGCTTCATGCCGAGCTGTTCGGCGATCGCGCACGCGTGCAACCCGCCCGCCCCGCCGAAGCTCACGAGCGTCAGCGGTCGCGGGTCGACGCCGCGGGCCGCCGTTACGTCACGCACCGCCCGCGCCATGCCGGCGTCGGCGACGGCGATGACGTCGTGTGCCGTTTGCTCCGGGGTTTGGCCCAGTTCGTCGGCGAGCGTGCCGATCACCTTCGCCGCCAGCGTCGAGTGCAGCGGCAGATGGTCGCCGAGGGTGAGGTCACCCGGCAGCCGGCCAAGGACGACGTGGGCGTCGGTGACGGTCGGCAGCGTCCCGCCCTTGTGGTAACACGCCGGCCCCGGCACCGCCCCGGCCGAGCGCGGGCCGACGCGGAGCATGCCGCCGGCGTCGCGGAACGCGATGCTCCCGCCGCCGGCCCCGACGGTGTGGATATCGAGCATGGGCACCGCCACCGGCACGCCGCCGATGATCCGTTGCGTCGTCGTCGGGCAGCGGCCGTCGCGGATCAGGGCGACGTCGGTGCTTGTGCCGCCCATGTCGTAGCTGACGACGTCGCCCAAACCGTGCCGGTCCGCCAGCCACGCCGCCGCCGCGACGCCGCCGGCCGGGCCGCTGAGGGTGAGCCGGACCGCGTGCGTTGCCGCCGCGTCGAGCGCGAGCGTCCCGCCGCCGCCGTCGAGTACGCGGACGTTCTCGACAAACTTCGGCAGCCCGTCCGCCAACGCCTCAAGGTACTCGCCGACCGGCGACTTCAGGTGCGCCGCCGCGGCCGTGGTGGTCGCCCGCTCGTACTCGCGGAACTCGGGCAACACTTCGCTGCTAATCGTCACCCGCAGCCCCGCCGCCCGGGCGAGTTCGGCGAACGCCGTTTCATGCGAATCATCGGCAAAGCTGAACAGCAGACAGACGGCCACGTCTGCCAATCCCGTCGCCTTGATCTGCCGGACCACGTCCGCCGCCTCGGCCTCGTCGAACCCCGCCAATTGCCGCCCGTCGGCCGCTGTCCGGCATGAGAGCCCGAAGCAGTGCCGCCGGGCCACCAGCGGTTCGGGCTTGCGAACTTCCAGCGCGTAAAGCTCCGGCCGACGCTGCCGGGCGATCTCGAACAAGTCCTCGAACCCTTGATTGGTCACGAACACCACCGGCTTGCCGCCGCGCTGGATCAGCGCGTTGGTCGCCACGGTCGAGCCGTGCACAAGCCGACTCGGCACCCGCCGGGCCAACCGCTTCGTCGCCTCGATTATCCCACCGTGGAATCCGCCCGGCACCGTCGGCACCTTCAGCACAGTCAGCGCCGCGCCGTCCCACGCCACCGCGTCGGTAAACGTCCCACCGACATCGCACCCGATCAGCACCGACTTCGGCTGGGAATCATCCGCCACGCCGCGACGATAGCGGCGGTGGAGGTCTCAGTGACTCCCACGCTTCAGAACCGTGCCCGTCGTCGGGCGGTGGTGCGTGATGGTGCGTAACGTGGCGCACGATGATCCGGAAGTTCGTTGCCCGCTCAGTGTTGCTCGCGTTGCCCGTCTTGTTCGTCGGCGGGTGTGAATCTGGGGCAATGGTGAAGGACGAGCCGCGGGCGGTGCAGCTCGAGGCGCCGGCGTTCGATCTGGCGGCGCTGGAAGCGCAGATCAAGGAGGATGTTTATTGGCTCGCCGACCCGGCGCGGGAGGGGCGGGGCCTCGGCACCGACGGCATCGAAGTGTCGGCCGATTACATTGCCGATCGGTTCGAGACGCTGGGGCTGGAGCCGGGGGGCGACGACGGAACGTTCTTCCAGAACTTCCCGCTCGACATCGGCAGCGAGCTGGTGCCCGAGCAGACGCGGCTGGCGGTGGGCGGGACCGAGCTGGTGCTGGATGAGGATTACACGCCGATGGGTGTCAGCAGCCCCGCGGCGTTCGACGCGCCGGTGGTGTTCGCCGGATACGGCATCAACAGCGACGACTACAACGATTTTGACGCTGTCGACGTCGAGGGGAAGGTGGCGTTGATCCTGCGCTACGAGCCGCACGACGCCGACGGCGACAGCCGACTCGGCCGCAACGGCAACAGCAGCCGCAACGCGGCACTGACGAGCAAGATCTTCGCCTGCCAGCGGGCCGGGGCGGCGGCGGTGCTGATCGTCAACCCGCCGCGGTTCCACGACGACACGCCGCCGCTGATGGGGTTCGGCAGCGCACCGCGGCGCGGGCGGATCACGATCCCGGCGTTCCACATCACGCAGGAGGCGGCGCACAAGATCCTCGACGCCGCCGGCCTGCCGGAGTTGGCGGAGTTGCAGGACCGCATCGACTCGATTGGCGAGCCGATCGCCGTTGAGCCGGCCAACGAGGTGAACGTCGCCGGCGACTTCGCGGCCAAGACGAACACGACCACGGTTCGCAACGTCGTCGCCGTCCTGCCGGGCGCTGGTGAGAATGCCGACGAGTACGTCGCCATCGGCGGGCACTACGACCACCTCGGCTTCGGCGGGTTCGGCAGCCGGTCGCCGGGCGTCGAGGCCGTGCACTACGGCGCCGACGACAACGCCAGCGGCACGGCCGCGGTCATGGCGCTGGCCGAACATTTCGCCGAGCAGCCGACCGACCGATCGCTGGTGTTCATCCTGTTTTCCGCCGAAGAAGTGGGTCTTATCGGCTCGCGGCACTGGGTGGAGAACGCGACGGTGCCGATCGAGGAGGTCGTGGCGATGTTCAACTACGACATGCTCGGTCGGCCGGAGGACGACACATTGGAGGTCGGCGGCCACCTGACGGCCGCGGAACTCGAGCCGCTGACCGAGGCCGCGACGGCGGCGTACGACCTCGAGTGGGAGAGCATGGGCGGCGGCATGGACGGCCGCAGCGACCACGCCAACTTCTGGCGGGCCGACATCCCGGCGATGTTCTTCTTCGGCTCGATCCACGAGGAGTACCACACGCCCGACGACACGCCCGACAAGGTGAACTACCCGTTCCTCGCCACGGCCACCGCGGCGACGAGCCAGATCATCCGCGAGGTCGCCAACGCCCCGGAGCGGCCGGTGTTCATCGATCCGAGCCGCGAGGCGAACGCCGCCGGCGCGGCGGGCGAGCCGAGTGACGAGCAGCCGCCGGCCCGGCGGGTGCGGCTGGGGATTCTGCCCGACATGACGGCCTACGGCGGCGACGAGAACCCGAGCGGCGTGGTCGTCGACGGCGTGAGCAACGACACGCCCGCCGCCAAGGCAGGCCTCCAGACCGGCGACGTCATCACCGCCATCGGCCAGATGGAGATCGCCGACATTTACGATTTGCAGGAAGCGCTCGCCGCGGCCGAGCCGGGCAGCACGATGCCGGTGAAGGTCCGCCGCGACGGCACGCCGCAGGAGCTGTCGGTCACGTTCGAGGCCACCAACGATCAGTGAGAATGGCAAGTCAAACCGGCATCATCATCGTCGACCACGGCAGCCGCCGGCCCGAGAGCAACCAGAAGCTCGAGCAGGTCGCCGCCGCCTACGCCGCGCGCTTCCCCGAGCACGCCACCGTCGAGCCGGCGCACATGGAGCTGGCCCAGCCGGACATCGCCGCGGCGTACACTAAATGCGTCGAGCGGGGGGCGACGAAGATCGTCGTCCTGCCCTACTTCCTCGGCCCCGGCAAGCACTGGGGCCGCGACATCCCGAGCCTGACCCACCAGGCCCAGCAGCACCACCCCGGCACCAGCTACCAAGTCGCCGAACCACTGGGCCTCGACGACCTGATCCTCGATTTGCTCCACAAACGCGCCACCGCCGGCGACCAGCCCGTTATCGAGAGCGGCCGGCCCGACCCCCGCCTCGACGGCGAAGCGCCCACCAATCGCCGCGTCCAGTGCGCCACCTGCCCGTTCACGGTCGAGGCCGACGGCACCCCAATCCTTCGCCCCGAAACCGGCGTCACCCCCGAGCAAATTCTCGCCGGCCCGCAACCCCGACGGTGAACCGCCGACGCCCACGCGAGGCACGCCCGTCAGGAAGTGCGGGCGGCGCAGCCGCCATCAGGCCGGCGTAAGTCCCGGCATGAAGATGACGGACGGGCCTCGACGCCCAGGTGATACCCCCAGCAGGGCTCGAACCTGCAACATCCGGCTTAGAAGGCCGGTGCTCTATCCAGTTGAGCTATGGGGGCGTCGGCGGCCATCGTAGCCACCACGGGTTCACTCACTCAAGAACGCCTGCATGCGGCGCAGCGTGGCGGGGCTCAGGTGGTGCTCGATGCCCTCGGCGTCGACGGCGGCGGTGGCTTCGTCGACGCCGAGTTTGCGGAGGAAGGCGAAGACCACGCGGTGCCGACGGGCCGACTCGGCGGCCAGCTTCTGGCCGGCGTCGGTGAGGAACACCGGTTGGTACGGTTCCGTGGTGACCAAGCCTTCGCCGGCCAGGCGCTGGACGATGCGGATGACCGTCACGTGGCTGACGCCGAAATGCTCGGCGAGGTGTTTGACGCGGCACGCCCCGCCGTCGTCGGCGAGTTCGACGATGGCCTCGACGTAATCCTCGGCCGTCTCCGAGGCGTGGTCGGCCCGCGTACGGCGGTGCGGCTTGGCGATGTCGGCGGCAAGCGGGGCACGCGGCACGCCGGATGATACCGCCCCGCCGCGGCGTATGATTCGGCCATGCCGCCGGTAAAGATCCGCGAGCACCACCTCATGCAGCCGTTCCGGCCATTCCGCGTGCACGTCAGCGACGGCACACACTACGACGTGCTCGACCCGTTTCAGATGGCGGTGGGCATGCTCGACGTCTACATCGCCTGGGAGCCGGACGAGGGCGGCGTGCCGACGAAGTCGGTGTTCATCTCGCCCAACCACGTCAGCCGCATCGAGCCGCTGCCGGCGGAACCGATCCGGGAGAACGTGCCCAGCGGCAATCGGTCGTGAGCTAATTGGTGGTCCGGCCGGGGCCGGCGATGCGGTTCAAGCCGACGGCTCGGGGGCGAAGCCGCGGCGCATCGTGTTCTCGGTGACGGCGCGGGGTTCGGCGAATTGTTGGAGGTACGCCCGGCCGCCGGCTTTGGTGCCCAAACCGGATTGGTGGGTGCCGCCGAAGGGTTGGCGGGCGACGAGGGCGCCGGTGCAGCCGCGATTGAGGTAGAGGTTGCCGACGCGGAACTGTTGGCGGGCGAGGGTGAGGTGCGACGGCTTGCGGGTGTAGACGCCGCCGGTGAGGCGGTAGCCGCTGTCGGTGGCCAGATGCAGGGCGTGGCCGAAGTCGCGGGCGCGGGTCACGGCGAGGACGGGGCCGAAAACTTCCTCGGTGGCGATGGTGGCGTCGGGGTCGACGTCGGTGAAGATGTGCGGCACGATAAACCGGCCGTCGCCCGCGGCGGTCGTCGGGTGGGCGAGCGTCGCCTCCGCTTTGCCCTTGTCGATGAATCGGCGGATGCTCGCGGCGGCGTCGTCGTCGATGACTGGGCCGAGGTCGGTGCGGGAATCGAGCGGGTCGCCGACGTGCAGGCTCTTGGTGCTCTCGACCAGGCGGGCGACGAATGCGTCGTGTAAATCGTCGACGACGATGGCGCGGCTGCACGCGCTGCACTTTTGCCCGGCGAAGCCGAAGGCCGAGTCGCGGACGCCGAGGACGGCTTCGTCGAGGTCGGCCGAGGCGTCGACGAGGATGGCGTTCTTGCCCCCGGTTTCGCAGACGACGTGCCGGGCGAGGCGGCGGCTCGGCGGGGGCTCGACGGCATCGCGCAGCAGCTGCCGGCCGACGGCGGTGCTGCCGGTGAAGGCAACCATGTCGACGCCCACGTGCCGGGACAAATGCTGCCCCACCGTCTCGCCGTCGCCGGGCAAAAAGTGCAGCACGTCGCGCGGCACGCCGGACTCGTGCAGGATGTCGACCAGAATCTTCGCAGTGCCCGGCGTCTGCTCGGCCGGCTTGAGGATCACGGTGTTGCCCATCACCAGCGCCGCGGCGGCCATGCCGGCGGGGATCGCCAGCGGGAAGTTCCACGGGCTGATCACGGCACACACGCCCCGCGGCTCATGCCACTGCTCGTTAAGCTCGCCGACGAACTGCCCCAGCCGCTCGGGCCGGCACAGGGCGACGGCCTCGCGGGCGTAAAACTCGCAGAAGTCGATGGCCTCGCAAACGTCGCCGTCGGCGTTGCGCCAGTCCTTGCCGTTCTCCTTCAGCACGACGCCGGCCAGCTCGTCGCGTCGCTGCCGCATCAGGTCGGCGGCGCGGACCAGGCAGTTGGCGCGCTCGAGAACATCGGTGTCCCGCCAGGCGGGAAAGGCGGCGTGGGCCGCGGCAACGGCTTGGTCGGTCTGCTCGGTGGTGCCGTCGTTTGCGACAACTGGCACCGTCGCCGCTTGAATGGTCCGCTCAAACGCTGCCCGCTGCTCGGCGTCGGCGAAATCGCGAAAAGGCTCGGTGAAGAACGGCCGGTCATCGCCCACGCCGTGCACGGCGGCGGAGAGTTGGTGGCGCTCGGGAGCGTCGGTGGCGGCCGGACCTCCGCCGTGTGGCGGCGGGGCCGATCCTGCGTCGGTCGGTTCGTGGGGCGAGGCGAGCAGTTCGTCGGGGTCGGCCCGGTCGGCGGTGCTGGCCATGAGCCAGCTCTCGTTGCTGGTGTTTTCCAGCAGCCGGCGGACGAGGTAGGCCATGCCGGGGATCATCTCGCCGACGGGAATGTAGCTGCGGACCCGCAACCCGCGTTCGGCGGTGGCGGCCTTGAGCTGGTCGGCCATGCCGTAGAGCATTTGCAGCTCGATGGCCGAATCGGGGAGCCCGCGTTCCTCGAGGGCGGTCAGGGCGGCGGCGATGCTGCGCAGGTTGTGGCTGCCCAGCGCCAGCTTTACGCCGCCCTGCCCCGGCTCGCTTGGCGTGCTGTCGATGAACGTCCGGCTCATCCGCTCGAAGCAGGCGTCGGTCTGCCGCTTCGTCGCCCACACCGGCACCGGCCAGCCCATCTGGTTGGCGTGGATCGTCTCGTAGTCCCAGTACGCGCCCTTCACCAGCCGCACCGTGACGACCCGCCCGGCCCGCTTCGCCCAATCGGCCAGGTCGTGGGCATCGGTGTCGCCGTCGCGGAGGTAGGCCTGCAGCGCGATGCCGCCGTCGAACTCGACGGCCTCGGCGCATTGCTTGAACAGCGCGATCGTCAGGTTCTTTGACGCATAATCCTCCATGTCGAAGTTGATGAACACGTTCTTGGCCGCGGCTGTTCGGAGGATCGGAACGAGCCGCTCCATGAGGTGGGCGATGGACCAGTCGAAGCTGATCGGGTCGGCGTGGGCGGCGAGGGCGCTGATTTTGACGCTGACGTTGGTCCGCGGGATCGGGCCAAGGTGGTCGCGCTCCAGGTGCGGCCTCGCCGGCCAGTCGTTGACCCACGTCGGCAGGTTCTCGATCAAATCAAGGTACTTGCGCTGGTAGCCGTCGGCTTCGGCCTCGCTGATGCAGGCCTCGCCGAGCAGATCGACGCTGAAGGCGAGGTTCTGATCCCACTGCCGGCGGAGCGTGGGAACGGCGGACTCGGCGTCGGTGCCGGCGATGAAGTTGCCGGCCATCGCCTTCACCTGCTGGGTGATGGTCTTGGCCATCGTCGTCTTCATCGCCCCGCCGGCGGCGAGCCCGAGCCTCATCCCCGGCGGCGGCGTGACGCCGGGCTGGGTCATGAAGTCGATCAGGTGCTCGTGGACGGCCTCGGGCGTCTGGAAGTTCGGGAAGGCGTCGATGAAGCGGAACAGCTGGACCTTGAACGCCTCATCTTTCATCGCCCAGGCCATGAGCTTGTCGTTCCAAAACCGCTTCGAGAGAAGCTTGCCGCCGTCGTGCTTTGCCGAGGCGTCGAGCAGCTCGCGGCCGATCTGATGGAGGCGGTCGGCGCCGGCCATCGAGGGCGACGCGGTTGGGGTGCGGAACCAACTCGTCAACAAGTTCAACATGGTGGCCTCCGAACGCCCGACCCACCACGAATTCTACCGGATGTCACGGTCGGGTGGAACGTCCCGAACGGTGCGGGCCTCATTCGTACGCTTCTTGCATGAACCAGAACCCTCACGCACTTCGGGCAACCGACCCCGCGACGGGCGAGCCGATTGGTGAGGCGTTCCCGATTAGCAACTGGGTTGAAGTCGACGCGGCACTCGATCGGGCCGAGGCGGCATTCGTGGCGGGCGGGGAGGAGCCGGACGTGGCGGGGTTTCTGGAGCGGTACGCCAAGTTGATCGAAGACGAGGCGGCGACGCTGGCGGAGATGGCGGCGTTGGAAACAGGGCTGCCCATGGCGTCGCGGTTGCTGGACGTGGAGATCCCGCGGACAGTCACGCAGCTCCAACTCTCGGCGGCGGCGGCGCGGGACGGCGGGTGGGCGTTGCCGACGGTGGACGGGGCGGTGCGGTCGATGCACGTGGCGGTCGGGCCGGTGGTGGTGTTTGGGCCCAGCAACTTCCCGTTCGCGTACAACGCCGTGGCGGGAACGGATTTTGCGGCGGCGGTGGCGGCGGGCAATCCGGTGGTCGCGAAGGGTCACCCGCTGCACCCGAACACGACCGCCGCGCTGTCGAAGTTGGCGGCGCGGGCGGTGGCGGCGAGCGGGCTGCCGACGGGCTGGGTGCAGCTCATCCACCACGTCGACCACGATGTCGGGCCGCGGCTGGTGAGTGATCGGCGGGTCGGAGCGGTCGGCTTCACCGGCGGCCGGCGCGGCGGCCTCGCCCTCAAAGCGGCGGCCGACGCGGCAGGGGTGCCAATCTACCTCGAGCTCGGCAGCGTCAACCCGGTTGTGCTGATGCCGCACGCGCTGACCACCCGCGGCGGTGACATCGCGGAGCAGTACGTGGCGAGTTGCCTGTCCGGCGTCGGGCAGTTCTGCACGAACCCCGGCCTCGTCTTCGCCGTCGGCGAGGCGGCCGACCGGTTTGTGATTGACGTCGCGACGGCGTTTGAGTCAACGGAGGCGGGCGTGATGCTCAGCAGCGGCACCGCCCAGGCGTGGCTCGAAGGTGTCGCGGCACTACAGGCGGCCGGGGCGGCGGTGGTGACTGGCGGTCGGCGGCTAGGGAACGCCCGCGTCGAGAACACGCTGCTGCGGACGGTGGCGGCCAACTTTATCAGTGACCCACTCGCGTTGCAGACCGAGGCGTTCGGGCCGAGCGGGTTGGTCGTCGCCTGCGAGGATGAGCGGCAACTACTCGATTGCCTGGACCACATCGGCGGCAACCTGGTGGGCAGCATCTACGCCGAAGATGGCGACAAATATGCCGCCGTCGAGCGGGTGCTGCGGCGGCGGGTCGGGCGGCTGACGAACGACAAGATGCCCACCGGCGTCGCCGTGAGCCCGGCGATGGTCCACGGCGGGCCGTTCCCGAGCACCGGGCACGCGGGTTTCACCGCCGTGGGGCCGCCGGCGACGCTGCGGCGGTTCAGCCGGCTGCGGTGCTACGACGGCGTGCGGCCGGCGCGGTTGCCGCGGGCGCTCAGGTGAGTTGGCTCGATTGGAGCGTGCGACACAAACTTCTACAACTGGTCCGGAATGGGGATCACCTGCCCCTCGCGGTTCACGCAGGCGATTGTCGTCTGCCCGGTGGCGAGCACGTCGTCGCCGCGCTCGAGTTCGTAGGTATGGTCGTAGCGGACGGTGGTGGCCCGGGTGATGGTGGTCGTCAGCGTCAGTTCGTCGTCATACCGCGCCGGTTGGCGATACTGCACGGCGGCCTTCACGACGACGAAGAACACGCCGGCGGCCTCCAGGTCGGCGTAGCTGGTGCCTCGGGCCCGCAGCAGCTCGACGCGGCCCAGCTCGAAGTACTGCAAATGGCGGCTGTGGTGCAGGTAGCCCATCGCGTCGACCTCGGGGTAGCGGACGCGGAGGTGGATCGTGTGGCTGGCGAGCTCCGGCATCCGGCCACGGTAGCCTGCCTAGACTGTCCGCTCTGCCCGGCGCGCGGTGCGCCGGGCGGTCAGCATTTGCAGGAGACGATTCGACATGATCAAGGTCAAGGCCCGTGGCAGCGAGAGCGCCGAGCAGTTGCTCAAGCGCTTCAAGAAGGCGTGCGAAAAGGAAGGTCTGACCAAGGACCTGAAAAAGCGGGCGTACTACGAAAAGCCCAGCGAGATCAAGGCCCGCCGCAACCGCAGCCGCCAGCGCTGAATGCGCTAGGCTTCCCGCCATGACGGTCGCCCCCGAGCCCGCCGTGGAACCTGCCGGCGCTGGCGATGACTCGCCGGCGCTGGAGGTGCGCGACCTGTCGAAGATTTACACCGACTTCTGGGGCCGGCCCAAGGTCAAGGCGCTGCAGAACCTGTCGCTCTCGATCCCCAAGGGCGAGGTCTTCGGTTTGCTCGGGCCCAACGGCAGCGGGAAGTCCACGACGATCAAGCTGCTGCTGGGCCTGATCTTCCCCACCACCGGCACCGCCGAGATCTTCGGCAAGCCGGTCGGCGACCCGAGCATTAACGAGCGGATCGGCTTTTTGCCTGAAGAAAGCTACCTCTATCGCTTCCTCAACGGCGAGGAGACGCTGCGGTTCTACGGCCGGCTGTTCAAGCTCGACCGCCGGACGCTCAACAAGCGGGTGCCGCAACTGCTCGACGCCGTCGGCCTCGACAAGAAGGCCCGCAAGCGCAAGCTCCGCGAGTACTCCAAAGGCATGGCTCGCCGGATCGGGCTGGCCCAAGCGCTCATCAACGACCCGGACCTCGTGCTCCTGGATGAGCCAACGACTGGCCTCGATCCGATTGGCACGCGGGAGATGAAAGACCTCATCGTCTCGCTCAAGGAGCAGGGGAAAACCGTCATCCTTTGCAGCCACCTGTTGGCCGACGTGCAGGATGTGTGCGACCGGATCACGATCTTGTTCCGCGGCGAGATGCAGACGCTCGGGGCTGTGCGTGATCTGCTGCAGGTGAAAGACACGACGCACGTCGAAACCCGCGGCCTCACCGAGGAGCAGCAGCGGGAACTGCAATTGTTCCTGCGGAAGATGGGGGCCGACGCGACGATGACGCACCCGACGCAAACGCTGGAAGATCTTTTTGTCCGCATCGTCCGCGAAAACACCGCCGAGGGCGAGAGCAGCGTCGGCAGCGGGGGGTGAGGTTCACTGCCCGGACTGCGGTGCGTTGCACCGCAGCTACCCACGAACTCGTGGTTTCACTGACGGTCATCATCCTCAGGTAGCTGCGGTGCAACGCACCGCAGTCCGGGTAATGACCCGTGCCGCCGGACCACCCGTACACTTGTCGCCCATGCTGTCGCTCGGGATCATTCAGGCGTTGCCGCCGATCGTGGTGAACCACCTCGGGTGGTGGCTGGGTGGGCTGATTTTGGTCGCCGGGGCGATTTATGGGTTTCGGGATGTGAGGCGGTTCAGCGTCTGGCGGTGCGTTGCCATCGGGCGGGTGTCGCTGACCGAGTCGTTGCGGCGGCGGGTCCTGTGGGTGACGCCGCTGGCGATGTTGGCCGTGGTCGGGCTGGGGGCCGTGGTGCGGGCGGTCGATCCGCAGGACGCGCTGCGGCAGATGACGGCGTACGCGTTTTTTGCCTCCGGGCTGGTGGCGCTCCTCACCAGCGTGGTGCTTGCGTGCACGAACCTGCCGCGCGACCTCGAAAGCAAGGTCATTTTCACCCTCGTCACCAAGCCGGCGAGTCGGTTGGAGATCATCGTCGGCAAGATCGCCGGCTTTGCCGCCACGGCCGGGCTGGTGCTGGGGGTGATGCTGCTGTTCACGCTGGTGTACGTCTCGGTGCAGGCCGCCAGCTTCCAACGGCAGATTGCCGCCGAGCTCGACGGCGGCGGCGGCGAGATCGCCCGACAGACGACGCTGCAGCATTACCGCGACGTCGGCCTGCTCGCCACCCGCAGCATCGTCCTGCCCGACGGCGAACGCGGCATGCAGGTCTTCGGCCGCATCCCAGACAAAGATGACGCCCGCCTCGGTTTCTTCGGCGGCTCTCAGGACGCGACCATCCTCTTCGACCTGGAGCCGGGCGATCTTGCCCCCGCCGACGGCCCCGCCCCGGAGGGTCGCGGCACCGGCATTTTGGGCGTGTCGCTGGGCTACGCCTTCTTCGACGGCAGCGTGCCGACCGAGCCGACGCGGGTGCAGGTGTCGTTCCTCAACGCCGACGGCTTCGAGCTGATCCGCGCTTCGGAGCTGCCGGACGACGGCATGGTCGAGCTGACCGACCCGCTTGGCAACGCCGCCGCGAGTCTTACCCTGCCGCCGGCGATGATGGCCGAGTTGCGAAACGCCCGCACGTTTTACCTGCGGCTGATCGGCGGCGACCGGGGGCAGGTGTTCACCACCGACGACCGGCCGGCCGTCCTCCTCGTGCCGCCGAACGACCCCGGCGGCGAGATCAAAAAAATCGAGGCCGCGGCCCCGCCGCTGCTGCGGGGCCGGGCGGGCAACTACGGCCAGCAACTTGTCGGCCCGACCGAGGCACCGGGCCAGGTGGCCGTCTTCGCGTTCGCCGATTTGCCCGCCTTCGATGAGCCGGTGCCGATCGAGATGCGGTTCGGCGTCGAGCGGACCGGCGACACGGACCTTGCCGACACCGATGCGGTGCTGGAGGTCATCGCCCGCAACCCTGGCACCGGTCAGCGGTTTGCGCCGCAGTTTTTGTACCCCGAATCGACCCGGCCGGTTTTCTTCAGCGTCCCGCCGCAGGCCGTCAGCGCGGCGGGCGAGCTTGACCTGATCGTCAGCAACACCACCGTCGGCCAGGTCATCGGCGTCAGCCGTGATGGTGCGGCCGTGATCGCTGACCGGCAGCCGTTCGTGTGGAACCTGCTCAAAGGGTTCGCCGCGTTGTGGCTGATGTGCGTGCTGGCCTCGGCGGCGGGGGTGTGTGCCAGCACGTTCGTCAGTTGGCCCATCGCGGTGGTGCTGACGGTGCTGGTGCTGACCGGCAAGTGGGCGATCGACTCGGTTCGCGACGTCCTCCGCCCCGGCTTCGGCAGCACCGTCGCCCAGGACCTGTACGGCGACCAAAGTGGCGCCGGCAGCGAGGCCACGGCCGCCGCCGTCGAGGGGCTGCGGCAGACAATGTTCGTCCTCGCCACCCTGCTGCCCGATCTGAACGCCTTCGCCGTCGATTCGTTCGTCGAGCGCGGCCAGAGCGTGCCGTGGAGCAAGCTCGGCTCGGCAACGATGATGTCGCTGCTGTTCGCCCTGCCGCTGGCGATGCTGGCATACGTGATTCTGCGGAACAAGGAAGTGGCCAAGTGACTCGCGCGACCTTCAGGGGAAAAAGCCTGCCGACGCCGTTGATCGTCGCGGTGATCATCGGCTGCCTGCTCGCCGCCGGCGGGGTGCGGAGCTGGGCGATGGAACGTCGCTCGACCGGGCAGGTGGCTCAGGTCGCGCAGCTCGATTCGTACACGCTGGGTTTGCTGCTCGGCGGGCTGCGGGGGCCGCTGGTGATGTCGCTGTGGTCGGGCGTCGAAAGCGACCGGGTCAGCCGGCGGTACGACGACCTGAACAGCAAAATCGAGCTGATCCGGCTGCTGCAGCCGCAGTTCGACGCCGTGCACGAGTTCCAGGTCTGGAACAAGGCGTACAACCTTTCGGCGTCGATGGCGACGCTGCCGGGCAAATACGCGATGATCCTCGACGCCATCCGCTACGCCGAGGAGCTCAACCGCGAGCGGCCCAACCAGCTTTCGACGAAGTCCGCCCTCGGCCGGACCTACGGCCAAAAACTGGGCGGCAGCAACGAGGCGGTGTACTACGACGTGCGACTGCGGGACGAGACGCTGCCGCGTGAGACCCGCGTGATCTTCACGTTCCCCGAAGATCGCCGCCGCGCGTTCGTTGAAGCAGCCCGCGGCGTGGGGCTCAAGGCGTCGGCCCTGACCTTTCGTCCGACGGCGCGGGAGGGGCGGTCCGATCTGCTGGCTGTTGGCGTGCGCGAGCGCTACGCCGAGGGCATTTCTCGCAACTTCGCCGGCGACGACGTCACCCAAACCCGCCGACTTGACGACGACACCAACGCCACCCTTACCGCCATCCGCCACCAGGTGATCGTCGACGATGCCGGCAACCTGATCGACGAGGGACAGGCGGCGGAACTCGAATATCTCCAGGATTTCCAGCCCTTTCCGTACGGCGTCGGGGCACACGCACTCGCCTACGACTACGGCCGGCAGGCACTGGACATCCAGTTGCAGGGCAGTCAGCGGCATCCGTCGCTGTCGCCGCGGGTGATCAGCCGGGATGTTCCGCTGGCGCTTTGGAAGTGGTCGGAGCGGGCGTGGCAGCGGGGCCGACTTGCCGAGGCCGAGGCGCTGGATCGGCGGCTGCCGGATGATCCGATCGACTTCGACCTGGTGACGCAGGAATGGGCGATCGACGCCCCGCAACCGCTGTCGCCGCTGCTGCTGGAGGCGGTGTGGAGCTACGACCGCGCCGCCGAGCTGACCCGCCGGGCCCGGCAGGCGTTCGCCGAACACATCGAGCGGTTCCCGCAGGACGCGGTGACCTACGACAGCCACACCCGCTGGCTCGCCTCGCTCGAAGCCCTGTGCAAGGCCGACGCCGACTACATTCGCCTCAGCGCCGAGACCGACCCCGCCGAGCGGCAGCGTCTGGCGCGGGAAGCCCAGCTGAACTACGCCCTGTTCCGCGTCCTGGTCGGCCAGCAGCTGGCTCGGTTCTTCATGACCGATGACGTGCTGCAGGAGCTCGGCCTCACGCCCGGCGAGGTCGACCCCGATGCCTTGGACATACCAACGTCGCTGCGTGCCGTGGAGCTGAGTCTTCAAACCGCCCAAACCCGCCAACTCGGCTACGAATACGTCAACGAGGCCATCGAATTCGGCACCTACACCAACCGCGCCGCCGCCCGGTTGCGGCAGATCGGCGAGAGTGGGTTGGTGGAGTAGTCGTTCGTTGTTGGTCCTCTGTGCTTTGTCCTTGGTTCTTCAGGCAAGGGACAAATGACCAATGACAAAGAACAAGCCGCCTTCGACGCCGGTATAAGATTGAACAATGACCGCACCTGCACACCTGGGTCGGCAGAGCGCGGTGGAGCTTTCCGCCGATTCCGAGCCGCATGAGATTTTGGACACCTTCGACTCGCCACGACCGGGGCGGGAGTTTGAGGTGAAGTTCGTGTTCCCGGAGTTCACCAGCATCTGCCCGGTGACGGGGCAGCCGGACTTCGCAACGATCACGGTGACGTATGTGCCGGATCAGAAGTGTGTGGAGATGAAGAGCCTGAAGCTGTACTTCTTCGCGTTCCGCAACAAGGGCATTTTCTACGAGGGCGTGGTGAACCAGATTCTGGACGATTTGGTGGCGAAGGTCTCGCCGCGGCGGATGACGATCGAAGGCGCGTTCAACGTTCGCGGCGGCACGGCGGGCATCGTGACGGCAACCTACGACGCGGGGGCAACCCAGTGAGCGAGCCGAACCAGCCGAGCGACTTGCCGCCGGGGCAGCGGCCGATTGATCCGCGGGCGGCTTTTGCCCCGCCGAG
>CAYLSV010000022.1:11677-48153 GCA_964386435.1 uncultured Tepidisphaerales bacterium | reverse complement strand
AGAACGACGCCGCCGCCATCCGCCGCCGCATGGCCGCCGCCGCCGCCCAAGAGGCGGCCTACGACCTAATCCCCGAGGGCGCCTACGTCGCCCGCGCCACCTCGGCCGAGCCGGTGCAAAGCCGATCCGGCCGCGATTCGCTGCGGGTCCGGTTTGACCTGCTCGACCATGAGATCAACAAGGGCCAACGCGGTTGCGCGTTCGCCCACCTTTACCCGGACCCGCAGCCGCAGCTCCGCCGCAAAGCCGAGCGCATGGCCGCCGCCCTCGGGTTTGCCGACCTGCCCTCGGCATTCGCGGACGAACTTGCTCCCGGCCGGGCCTGCCGTGTCATCGTCGAGCATTGGGAAACGAGCGCGGGCGACACGTACGCGAAGGCTGAAGAGGCCCGATTCGAGCCGAAGCTAACCGCCGCCCTCGCCGAGGCGACGCCGACGACGACGACGACGAAGCCCGCCGCCGATCCGCACGCCGTCGATGTCGCCGAGGTAGCCAAGCAAGCAGCAAAGCGGCAGGAACCACCGGCCGACGCCACCAACGCCGACAATGAATCGGCCACCGCCGACTTCCTCGCCGAGCTGGCGGCGATGCCGGTCGATGATGCGGACGCCGAGAAAGGCGCGGCATGAACGCTGAAACGACCCCCACCCCCGGAAAGGTGGACCCCTCGCCGGGGGCATCGACGCCCTACGCCCTCGCCTGCGAGAAGAAAGGGCACCGCCGCAGCCTCATCCTCGCCGAGGCCGCGTTCACCGCCGCTTGCCGGGCCGAGCGGGGGACCGGCGAAGGCTACTTCTCGGCGTTCTCGTTCGGCCCGGACATCGCCCGCCACATCCAGCAGAATAGCGGATCAACCGCCGGCTACCGCGGGGCGTGTTCATCGTCGTGGATTTGGATCGACCTGGACAATGAGGCCGACCCCGACGCCGCCCGAGAAGCGGCCGCTCACCTCGCCGAACATGTAGCCACCCGCTACGACCTTGCCGCCGGAGACCTGCTGCTATTCCTTAGCGGCGCGAAGGGCTACCACCTCGGCATCCCTGCCGGCATCTTCGGCATTCTCGACGCTCATGCCGACCATCCGGTCCGAGCCGGGGCACTGGTTAAAGATGGTTCACCGACGCTCAACCGGCCATCAACCATGATCGAAGCATCTACGAACACCTTCGACTGTTCCGCAGCCCCAATTCATGGCACCCGAGCGGACAAGTTTACAAGATTCGCGTAACCCCCGACGAACTCCGCCGACTCCACCACCGCGACATTTCAAACCTCGCCGCCGATCAACGCCCGTTCAACCTTCCGACTCAACCCGGCCCGCATCCCGTAGCCGTCGCCGATTGGGCCGAGGCCACGGCCGAGGTTGAATCCGTGGCGAAGACCCCGAAGAAGGCGAAAACGGACGCGACCACCGGCCGGCGTGAGCCGCCAAAAGATGTTCAGGTCGGGCGAATCACGCCGAAAACATGGGATTTCATCCTCCACGGCGATGCCCTCGGCAGTCGCCACGACGAACTCCGATTCGCCGCCGCCAACCTCGCCGAGTTCGCGTCGGCCGACGAACTCGCCGACGCCATCCTCGCCCGCGGCATCCGCTGGAGCAACCTTGATCCCGAATCGCCAGCCACCCGCCGCGAGATCCGGCGAGGCCGCAAGCGGACCCGAGGCGAACCGTGAGCGACCAATAGGAAACGCCCCGGTTGTCGCCGGGGCGTCTCAACTGACTCTACTGATGTTCGGACAGCCGCCAAGCATTGAACATCGACTAACAAGAACACGGACAACAAGCCATGCCCCATCAAGATAGTATTGCCGGCCTCACCCTCGATCAAGCCGAGGGCATCGACCCGTTTGCCGGAGCGGCCGACCTGATGCCGGGCGAGGGGTTCGCCTCGGCCATCGCCTCGGCCACGACGCCGGAGCACGCAGCAACTAAGCGGCAGGGGCCGACCCTCGCAACTCCATCGCCGGGGCCGAACATTATCGCCGGGGCCGACGCTCTCAACGCGTTCATGCACCGCCAGCACCACGGGGATAAGCGCGAATGGTGGCCGCTGGGGCCGGACGGATTCGCACCATACCGGTTCGGGCCGGGAAGTCTCTATGTCGTTGTCGCCGCGCCGGGCCGCTTCAAGTCCGCCTTGCTGCTGCAATGGATGGTCGCAGCGATGCGGGCCAAGCCCGACCTGCGGGCCGCGGCCTACAACGCCGAGTCGTCGCCCGACGATCTTTTCAGCCGGATGGCGGCCAACATCGCCGGCATCGCCTACGGCCGCGTTCTCGACGGCGAGGCCGCCGAACGCCACCCCCGCAAACTGCAAGCGGCCCTGCCGATTCTCGAGGACCTCGCCGGCCGCCTCACCTTCATCGACGCCGCCTCGCCGACCGTGGGCGACGTCGCCGCGGTGGCCGAGGCCGCCGACGCCCGCCTCATATTGATTGACTACCTGCAATGCCTGTCGCCGCCGTCCGAGGCCCGCCGCGACGACGCGATGAAAGGCATTATGGCCGGCGTCGTCGGCCTCGCCCGAAGCGGTCGCGGCATCCTCGCCGCCTCGGCCTCGACGCGCGACGCGGCCCAGCATGGCGGGGGCATGCAAAGCGGCCACGGCGGGGCGTTCATCGAACACGCCGCCACCGACCTCTTCACCATGGACGTGCCGCCCCAGCACGCCCATGACCCGAGCGCGACGCCGACCATGCTGCGGCACCACAAGGCGCGGAACGGTTCCTTCGCCAAGAAGCCGCTTTGCTCGACCCGCATCTATTGCCAAGGCGTCTACCAGCGGATCAAAGCACCGAAAGGGTCGGCATGAGCGGCGCGAACCCGAGGCTTGCGGCCGACGACCCGTTCGCCGACCCCTTCTACGTCGCCCCGGCGGACGAAGCCGAGGACGAACCCGAGGACGAAGCCGACACGCCGGCCCCAACGCGGCCGAGGCGTCGGGCGAACCCGGCCACCGGCAACCGGCGGAACCCGACAAACGCACCGCGATTCAACGGTCCGGCGGGGATCAATGTGTTCGCGGCCACGGTGGCGACGTTGGCACCGAAGGTACTTCCGCCCAGCGCCGTGAGCACCTGGTTCGCGTTGTGGCGGCGGGCCGACGATCACGGCCGTGCTCACGCCAGCGTGCCGGCCCTTGCTGCCGAAACGAACTTGAGCCAGAAGACCGTGAAGCGCTCGACGAAAAGGCTTGCCGAACTAGGGTTCCTGGAGCTGATTAAGCGGGGGTCATCTGTCACCCACATCCCGAACCTGTACCGACTTCACGCCATGCCCGATGGCGGGGGGCTAGGGACACCATGACCCTAGCCTAGGGTCACCATGTCCCAGAGCGGGGGTCACAGTGACCCCCGATCACACACATCACGTCGGCACGCCCGCTACGCGGCCGACCGACGAAGGGGCGTAAGGCGTCGGGCGTCGGGCGTTCCCTGCCGCTTACGTGTGTCGCAGCGAAGACGTAGGGGCGTTCGTCGTTCATGTCGCCGCATCGACGGGGACACGAGCAAAAACAAGCGGCAGGGGGCGACCGCCGAGGCCGAGGCCGCGTTCGTGACCTCGCCGAGGCCGCCGCTCATCGCCGAGACGTACCCGGCGGTTCACCTCGACGCCGCCACCGCCTCGGCCACCGGCGGCGACTTGGCCGAGGCAACGCCGCCACCAAGTAGGGGCGTCGGAAACTTTCGCCGCCTTGCGCTCGCAGACCGATTCCCCCTGTTCCACATATTTGCAAGCAAATTCTGGCTTCGCCCCCACCCCCGGCGATATGCGGCCCCCTGCCGACTTCTCCTTTGCCATGGCCCACGACATGCCCCCGAGGCCGAACGCGGCTTAGGCGGCGATTGTGGGGGCGATCAAGCACCCCGTGCGAGTTCATCCCCCGAAAAGGCACTCGCGATTCCGGAGAAAAGAAGCTCAAATCGCAACAACTCGTATTGTTCGACGTGCGGTCGCCTTTAGCGACTCGGGATGCCACACAGCATCGACCCGAAGAACGAGAAGCTCATCACCATCGCCGAAGCGGCGAAGCTGCCGTACCTCAAGCGCCCGAACGGCCGGCCGCCCCACGTTGCCGCATTGTACCGCTGGATCAACAACGGATTGAACGGCGTTCACCTCGACGTCGTCCGCGTCGGTTCCACGATGATGACGACCGAGGCCGCCGTCGTCCGCTTCATGCAGCGCGACGTGCGGCAAGCACACGCAAAGCGGCAGGGGGCGTCCGCCGGGGTTGCCCCCGTGATGCCGAGGCGTTCCGCTAGGGCGAGAACCATGGCGTCCACATCGGACCGACGGCAGCGTGCCGCCGCCATCCTCGACGCGGCCGGGTTCTGATGCCCGATCCACGCCCTAACACTGACCCAGATACTGACCCAGATAGACGACGGTTGACCCGCTTCGACCCTAACGCCGCGTTAAGAGATGCGAACCAATGCGACGTGGAAACCGCCACTTCTTAGGGATAAACTGCGGTTCTGGCCGCCGTGCCAACAAGCAGAGTGTTAGTCAAAATGGCGATCAGGCCCGTGAGGTCGCAGGTTCGAGCCCTGCATCGCCCACTTTCCCCCGCAACTTTGTCGGTCATAGCCGCTCCAGCTCGGCCTCGGCGGCGGCGAGTTCGTCGCGGGTTTCCTGGACCAGGTGTGGCGGGGCTTTGTCGGTGTAGCCTTTGTTGGCGAGGCGGCCGGTGAGGGCTTTGACCTTTTTCTGCAGTTCCGCCCGGCGTTTCTCGCCGGCGGCGGGGTCGACCAGGTTGCCGACGAGGATCTCGGTGCCGGCGGCGGTGGTTTTGGCGGCGTCGGTGGGGGTGTCGCCGTTGATCGTGAGGGAGCAGCTCGTCCAGAGTTCGATCAGCTCGGCGGCCTGGGCGACGTCATCGGCGGCGTCGGGGGCGGGGCGGATCACGAGCGGCAGCTTCTTGCGCGGGTCGGCACGGCTCTCGTTGCGCAGGGTGCGGACGGCGGTGACGATCTCCTGGACACGGGCCATCGACGCCTCGGCGGCGTCGTCGGCGAGGGCGGTGGCGGTTGGCCACTCGGCCATCATGCACCGGGCGTGGCGGCCGGCGGCGAGGCCGGGCAAGTCGCGGGCGGCGGCGGGGCGGGCGTCGTTGAGGGCCCACCAGAGGCGTTCACTGAGGTAGGGCGTGACCGGCGAGAGCAGCCGCAGGGCGGCGTCGAGGCAGGCGGCCAGCACCCGCGCCGTCGCCTCCCGCCGGGCCGGGTCGGCGTCGTCCCGCAGCGCCGGCTTGGCGGCCTCGATGTACCAATCGCAGTAGTCCCGCCAGACGAAATCGTAGAGAGCCGTCGCGTAGCGGTCGAAGCGGTAGGCGTCGAGTGCCTCGTCGGCGATTTCAATCGTCCTTGCCAACCGCGAGAGAATCCAGCGGCTCGGAAGAGACGAAGAGACGGAGTGATCAAGAGACGAAGTGTCGGCCTTGGGCCGCTTCGTCTCTTCGTCTCTTTGTCTCTCCGTCTCCAAAGTCGCCAGCACGAAGCGGGCGGCGTTCCACAGTTTGTTGCAGAAGTTGCGGCCGAGGTCGAACTTGGCCGAACTGTTGCGGGCCAGCGGCATTTCATCCGTCGGCGTCGCCTCGCCACTGATGAGGCCGTAGCTGCTGACGCACTTGTTGCCCTTGTATTCCTGGATCGGTGCGGCCACCGTGTGGCCGCTCTTGTTGACAATGGTTTGGGGCTCGAACGTCTCGCCGGTGTGCGGGTCGACGAGGTCGACGGGCATGCGGACGTCCTGCGTGTGCGTCGTCATCTGGCAGAGCGTGAACCGCATCGCGTCGGCCCCGTGCCGATTGATGATGTCGAGCGGATCGACGCCGTTGCCGAGGCTTTTGGACATTTTCTGCCCGTGCCCGTCCTGGATCATCGCGTGGATGAACACGTCCTTGAACGGCAAGTCGCCGCCACGGAGGTAGCGGTTGAACATGACCATCCGCCCGACCCACAGCGTGATGATCTCCCGCGCGGTGCAGAGCACGGTGGTCGGGTTCCACGTCTTGACCTCCGAAGTCTCATCCGGCCACCCAAGCGTGGAGAGCGGCCAAAGGGCGGAGGAGAACCAGGTGTCGAGGACGTCGGGATCTTGAGTAAGTGGGCTGCAGTAGGCAGTGGCGACGGAGTGTGGAACGTCGCCGATATCTTTGACCTGATCATGGTGTAGCTCATTCACCCGGCCAATTCGCTGCTGTCCATCCTCCGAGTTGGGTACAATGTTGATCCAGCTCTGGATGTCGTTCCGGTCGATCCGGACGTCGGCTGATTCGCCGAAGAACGATTTGTGGTCCAGACGCAGCCGATCTATCGCCTCCGTCGGCTCGGCACTCCCGCCGGCATCGTCGGCGACGATGCCGCTCCACACCGGGATCCGGTGGCCCCACCAGAGTTGGCGGCTGATGCACCAATCGCGGAGGTTGGCGTGCCACTGGTGGTAGGTCTTGGCGTAGCGGGGTGGAACGAAGCGGAGCCGGCCGTGGCGCTCGGAGGATTCAGCAGACGCCAACACGGAGCCGCGCCCGTTAGGAAGCGGAGCCGGCGCAGCCGGCCTCTTCTCAGCAACGAACGGCGCTGGAGACAGCGCCACCCCCTGCCCATCGGCCACGTAAGCGATTGCCGCCGGCAGCGCCTTGTCGTGCCAGAGCCGCCGGGTGCTGCCGTGGCGGGTCCAGACTTTGGCATCCGGCGCGGCCAGCCCCGCCTCCCGCAGCCGCCGGGTCGCGTAGCTCTTGAAATCGTTCATCACCCGCTCCGGCTCGGCATCGGCGTCGAGGATGACGTGGAGGTGGTTGGTCCGCACGTGCAGCGCGTGGAGCGTCCAGCCGCGGTGGCGGCAGACTTCAAGCACGGCGTCGTGAACCACCTGCCGGCGGGGCTGGTCGAGCTTCACCGACTCACCGGTCATGCTTTTGAGCTCTTGCGTTACGAGGTCGGGGTTGACGGGGTGCCAGGGCTCACCGAAGCGGTTGTAGTCCGGGTTGACGCTGCCGCGGGGGTCGCCGTGGAGGCGGGTGCCTCGGGTGGTGAAGGTGATGAAATGGGTGGGGGTGGCTTGGGTGGAGCCCGGCTGCGCCGGGTCCGCTTCCTTACGGGCGCGGCTCTGTGTTGACGGCTGCTGGGTGTGGGCCAGGGCCGTGAGGGCGAGGCCGGCTAGGGTGTTTTTCTTGATGCCGTCGACTTCGCCCTCGTTGGGGAGGCCGGGGATGGGCTTCTGCATGGCGACGTACCACTGGTCCGAGAGGTACGGCTCGATGGGGACGTGGCTGCGGTAGCTGTGGCCGACGGCGTGGGTGTAGGGCAGCGTTTTCTCGAGCAGGCCGTGCTGCTCGAACCACCGCACAATTTGCTCGCGGGCGGCTTCTCGGGTGAGGCCGACGAACTGCTTTGCCTCGTCGCTTTCAGGGGTCCAGCCGTGGCGGTCGCTGATCGTGGCGTCCTCGGCCATGATGTTGATGACCTCGAGGTCGTGCCGCTGGCCGATGTCCCAGTCGTTAGGGTCGTGGGCGGGCGTGACCTTGAGGAAGCCGCTGGCGTACTTGGCCTTGGGGTCGCTGCTCTCGGGGTCGGGGATGACGACGTAGTCGTCGCCGATGATCTCAATCTCGCGGCCGACGATGGGCAGCTTGACCTTTTGGCCAATGTACTTCGCCCGCAGCGGATCGTTCGGGTTCACGGCGACGGCGGTGTCGCCAAGCATCGTCTCGGGGCGGGTGGTGGCGACGGTGATGGTGGGCGGAAGGGACTGAGGGACTGAGGGACTGAGGGACGAAGGGCCGGATTCCTGTTCTGCGCCCTCAGTCCCTTGGTCCCTCAGTCCCTCAGTTCCTTCTTCAACCAACGGATACTTCAGATACCAAAACGATCCCGCCACCTCCTCCATCTCCACCTCGTCGTCGGCCAGGGCGGTTTGGGTGGCCGGGTCCCAGTTGACCAGGCGTTTGCCGCGGTAGATCAGGCCGTCCTTGAACAGGCGGAAGAACGCCTCGCGGACGGCCTTGGCCCGCTGCTCGTCCATCGTGAAGGCGGTGCGGGCGAAGTCGCAGCTGCAGCCCATGGCCTTGAGCTGGCCGAGGATCTTTTCCTCGTACTCGTCCTTCCACGCCCTTATCTTGGCGACGAACTCCTCGCGGCCGAAGTCGGTGCGGCGTCTTCCCTCCTCCATCATCACGCGCTTCTCGACCACGCTTTGCGTCGCGATGCCGGCGTGGTCGGTGCCCGGCAGCCAGACGGCGGTCTTGCCCTGCATGCGGGCCCGCCGCACCAAGACGTCCTGCACGGTGTTGTTTAGCGCGTGCCCCAAATGCAACGCTGCCGTCACGTTCGGCGGCGGGATGACGACGACGAACTGCTCCCGGCTCGGGTCCGGCTCAGCGTGGAAACACTGCTCCTCCTCCCAAACCGCTGCGACCTCAGTCTGCGTCGCGGCGGGGTCGTAGGTCTTGGAAAGCTCGGCCACTTGCGTCGAATCTGCCATCGCCGGCCACTGTAGCGGGGGGCCGGCGGCGGTCGCAGTGGCATAGGCTGCTGGCCATGCCGTTGGAGAAGCCGCCAATCGAGAAGCTCAAGGACCTGATCCGGCCGCTGTGGAAGTACCGGACGCTTCCGGAGAAGATCAAGTACCGTCTGCACGGCCGCGAGGTGCTTGGCCTCAACTCGGGGCAGGAACTGGTCCGGCAGACGGTTGCCAACGGTTCGGCGGCCTTGGGCAAGATCGGCGGCACGGAGATCCGCAGCCTACGGGTGTTTCTCCGTGACCGCGATGGTGAGCCATTCAGCCGGTTCTACGCCGACATGCTCCGCAAGAACAGCGGCGTGTTCCCTGCCGAGCCGGGGGCTTGGCGGCGATTCTGCCGGATCTACCTCGACGCGCTGGCGGAGATGGACGTGCTGGCCGCGTGGCACTTGCGGGGCGAGGCCGATGTGGTTCGGCATCACGCGAAGCAGGCCCGGATGGTGCGGCTGCGGGCGCTGGAGCCGTACTACCACGAAGAGCCGTGGACGCAGGTGCTGGCGGGCAAGACGGTGCTGGCCGTCACGCCGTTCGTCGAGAGCGTGGCCAAGCAGCAGGAAAAGCTGAAGGCCGTCTGGCGGGGCAAGCCGAAGGTGGCCCCGGACTTCGAGCTGCGGACGATGCGCATTCCGTTCCACGAGTCGCTCGCCCCCTCGCCGTTCCAGACGTGGGAGGAGGGCTTGGAGAAGATGAAGGACGAACTGGCCCGCATCAAATTTGACGTGGCGATGATCGGGGCGGGCGCGTGGTCGCTGCCGCTGGCAGTGCACGCCAAACAGCTCGGTCGGGTCGGTTTCCACCTTGGCGGGGCGACGCAGGTGCTGTGGGGCATCCGCGGTCAGCGGTGGGAGAGCAACGACGCGCTCGCCCCGTTGATGAATGACGACTGGACCAAGCCGACCGATGGGGAAACGCCGTTGGAGGCCCAAAAGGTCGAGGGCGGCAGCTACTGGTGATGCGGCCCGATGTCGCCGGGTAAGCTGCGGGCATGAACCGCTACCTTGTCCTGTGCACCGGCAACCGGGCTCGCTCGCAGATGGCTCATGGTTGGCTGAGGGCTCTCGGTGGGGCGGCGGTGGAGGTTTGCAGTGCCGGGACGCAGCCGAAGGGGTTGCATCCGCTGGCGACGCTGGTGATGGGCGAGGTCGGCATCGACATCAGCGGGCACTCGTCGGACCATGTGGACGTGTACGCCGATCAGCCGTTCGATGTGGCGATCACCGTTTGTGATCGGGCGAAGGAGGCGTGCCCGGTGTTCCCGCGGGCGAAGCGGACGGTGCATCGCGGCTTCGAGGACCCGGACGCACCGCTGCCGGCGGATGAGGCGCGGGCGCTGTTCCGGCGGATTCGGGATGAGATCGAAGCGTGGGCGAGGGAGTTTCTGGCGGAGGAGGGCGTGGCGGTCACGGAGCCGAGCTTCGCCCCGGCGGTGCGGCTGGACACGCCGGCGACGGCGACGGTCATCCCATGGCTGACGAGTGACGCCCGGCTGGCCGTGCGTTCGGCGGAGGTGGGGCATGTGGTGTCGGTGCAAGTCGCCGAGTTGCCGCCGGGCGGGGGGAACCCGCCACACTGCCACTCGTTGGAGGACGAGCTGTTTTACGTCATGAGCGGCGAGTTGTCGGTGCGGGTGGGCGGCGAGGCGGTGACGCTGGGGCCGGGCGATCTGGCGTTCGCGCCGGCCGGGTTGCCGCACACGGTGCGCAACGACGGCGACGAGCCGGTGAAGTTGCTGGTGGCGCTGGCGACGGGCGATCTGGAGGCGGCATTCACAACGGCCAGCGGCGGGGCGGGCGACGTGCTGAAGAAGACGTTCGGGGCGATGGGCGTCACGTTCCTCGACGAGTTCGATCCGGCCTATCGCCACCCGGACGTGGCGTCGCCGGGCGAGGTCGTGGTGAGCCGCGACGGCGAGGGCGACGCCCACCGGGCGGCCGGCGACACGTACACCGTCCGCCTCGACTCGGCGGCGACGGGCGGGAAGCTCAACGTCGTCGACTTCCTCATCCCGCCCGGCTGCGGCCCGCAACCGCACGAGCACGCGCGGGACGCCGAGATCTTCGTCGTTCTCGAAGGAGAAGTGACCCTCTACGACGGCGGCCGAAACGCAACCGTCACCGGCCGCCCCGGCGACATCGCCGTGTTGCCGCCGGGCATCCCCCACGGCTTCCGCAACAACGGCGAGACGCCGGCGAAATTGCTCTGCCTCACCGCCCCCGGCGGCTTCGCGGAACTCGTGCGAGCCGTCGACGGCGCGGCCCCGGAGCAAGTGCCGACGATCGTGGCGAAGCACGGCGTGGCGTTCCGCATGGACCTGTCGTTCTGACCATTAGAGGCCGCAGCTACCTGGACCTATCTCGTGCCGCGGCTCAGCCGTCGACGTCGCGGGCGACGGCGGCGGCCTTGGCGGGGCGGGCGGTGGCGGTGCCGCCGGTGACGTCGATGCTGGGGGGCGTGTCTTCGAGGAAGCGGCGGCCGCGGGTGTCGCCGACGGCGAGCTCGCGGATCAGGCGGCGTTTGATGCGGGCGCGGAGCTTGGCGAGGGTTTCGGGCGACGGGTCGGGCAGGTTGATGAAGCCGCCAGCCTTGGTGCGGTGGCCGCCGCCGGCGCCGATCTTTTTGACCAGGCGGCGCATGACTTCGCCGGCGCTGCGGTTGCCCGGGTGGGTGCGGAGGCTGAGGACCAAGCGCTCGGGGATGCCGTTGATGTCCTCGTCGTGGAGCGCGGTGACGAGCACCCAGTCGGCCCCGTCGTAGCGGAGCAGGAAGTCGGCCATCACGGCCGGCTTCTCCAGGCTGCTCACGCGGCCCAGGGCGGTGATCAGGACCGGGCCGTAGGTCACGGCGTTGGCCAGGGCGGCGGCGTAGCCGGCGAAGTAGCTTTGGGGCAAACTGACGTTGCGCATCTGGTAGAGGCGCTTGGTGTCGGCCAGCAGCGTGAGGTTGGACAGGGCCAGCGTGTCGAGGTCGCTGGGCGTGCCGGCGGCGCCGGCGAGGTCGCTCTCGATGGCGTACAGCAGCACGGCCGCCAGCTCCGGCGGCACCTCCTCGCCCAGCTCGGCGAAGTAGCTGAACACGATGCTGGCCGTCGCCCCCACGTCCGGGCGGATGTCGACGAACGGGCCGTCGGGGTTGCGCTTGCGGCTGCGATGGTGGTCGATGACGGCCGTGGGCACCCGGCCCTCGGGCAGCGGGTTGGTCGGGAACTGCGGCTGCACGTCGAGCAGCACGATGCCGTCGAAATCGGATAAATCGCCCGGCGGCCAGTCGCCGAGGTCCAGCTTGGCGTACCGGGCGAACGCGTCGTTCACGCCGCCGCCGACTTGGCCGCGGACGCTCATCGTGACCTTGGCCTCGGGCAGGCGACGGCGGAGCAAATGCTGCATGCCCGCCGCCGCGCCAAGGGCGTCGGGGTCGGGGTGCATGTGGCAGCTGACGAGGATGTTCGTCTTGCCGGCCAGCGCCTTGAGCAGCTTCTTCGCGGGGGCCTTGTGCTTCGCCGGCTTCTCGGCGCGCACCGATTCCGCCGCCTCCTCGGCGACTTCGGTGCAGGTTTCGACGAACGTGCTGGGCATCAGGAGTCCTTGGTCCTTTGTTCTTGGTCCTTTGTTCCCGAATTGCCACTCGGCACCAAGAACAAAGGACCAACAACAAAGAACATCTTCAGGGATTCGGCGCCGGCTCGCCATCCCCCGGCCAGTGGTGGGCGTGGCGTTGGGCGATGGGCATGCGGCGGCCGAAGCCGAAGGCGCGGCTGGTCACTTTCAACCCCGGCGCGGCCTGGCGACGCTTGTATTCGTTGCGGTCGACCAAACCGATCACCCGCTTCACGTCGGCGGCGTCGAAGCCGTCGGCGACGATGGCGCCGACGCTCATTTCCTGCTCGACGTACCGCTCGAGGATCGCGTCGAGCGTGTCGTAATCGGGCAGCGAATCCGTGTCCTTCTGGTCCGGCCGAAGCTCGGCGCTGGGCGGCTTGGTGATCGTGCTCTCGGGGATCAGTTCCCGCCCAGCAACCTCGTTCAGGTGGCGGCTGAGCGCGTAGACGTCGGTCTTGGGCACGTCGCTGATGACCGCGAGGCCGCCGCACATGTCGCCGTAAAGCGTGCAGTAGCCGACGGCGAGTTCGCTCTTGTTGCCGGTGGTCAAGAGCAGCGCGCCGCTGCTGTTGCTGTAGGCCATGAGCGTCGCGCCGCGGATGCGGGCCTGCAGGTTCTCGTCGGTCAGCCCCTGCACGTCCAGCGTCGGGGCGAGCGCTTTGGTGTACGCCGCGTGCATCGGCTCGATGGGCACGACGTCCATCGTGATCTTCAGGTTGTCGGCCAGCGCCTGGGCGTCGGTGACGCTGCCGTCGCTGCTGTAGCGGCTGGGCAGGGCGACGCCGTGGACTTTTTCCGCCCCGAACGCCTCAACCGCCAACGCGGCCGTCAGGGCCGAGTCGATGCCGCCGGAGAGGCCGATGACCACTTTGCCGAAGCCGCACTTGGTCACGTAATCCCGCAGCCCCAGCACGAGCGCCCGCCGCAGCGCCTCCATGTCGCCGCTCATCGGCTCCACCCGACCGCCGCCGGCTTCGACGTTCACGATCAGCAAATCTTCCTCAAACCCTTTCGCCTGCGCGACGACCTCGCCGGCCGCATCCATCACCACGCTGCGGCCGTCGAACACCAGCTCGTCGTTGCCGCCCACCTGGTTCACATAGACCAGCGGCACCCCCACGTCCCGCACCTGCCCGGCGAACAGCTCCAGCCGGAACGCGTGCTTGCCGATGACGAACGGGCTGGCGCTGGCATTTACCAGGAGGTCGGCCCCGTGTTGGTGGAGGTCGCGGATCGGGTTCTCGTGGTACAGCCGCCGGCCGATGAGCCGTTCGTCGTTCCAGAGGTCCTCGCAGATGCTGACGCCGACTTCTCGCTCGCCGATGCGCACGATGTTGTTCGACTTCGTCCGCGGCCCCGGCTCGAAGTACCGGCTCTCGTCGAACACGTCATACGTCGGCAACAGCGTCTTGTGGTGCTCGTCCACCACGCCGCCGCCCGAGAGCAAGGCCATCGAATTGTGCAGCGGCCGCCCGATCGGCGAGGTGTTCACCTCGGCGTACCCCACCAGCACGAACACGCCGCCCGGCACCTCCGCCGCCAGCTCGTGCAGCAACGCCCGCTGCCGCTCAATGAAGTCGCTTTTGAGCAAAAGGTCCTTCGGCGGGTACCCGATCAGCGACAGCTCCGGGAACACGACCAACGTCGCCCCCCGATCCACGGCATCCCGAACGAACGCCCGATGCTTACCGGCGTTCCCAACCAGATCCCCCACCGTCGGGTTGATCTGCGCGAGGGCAACTTGCATAACGGATGTTATGCGGGCGAACCCGGACTGCGGTGCGTTGCACCGCAGCTACCTGACCATCGTCTTCGGTGCTCTTGCTGTTTGAGGTAGCTGCGGTGCAACGCACCGCAGTCCGGGGGTAGCGGTGATGACGCTGCTCTGGTAGCTTCCCCCCGCATGCAGAGCGAGGATCCAAGAAAGCTCCGCCACGTCGTGATGCTCACGCTTCACGCCTACGCCTCGTGGCTGCCCAACCGCCCGCAGGGCTACTTCCGCAACCATGATGGCCTGCGCCAGCAGGACGCCGACGAGGCAGACCGTTACCGGCGTCGTCAACGTGAGGACGAAGTCGTGTTCGAGGGTGACGTCCAGAAACAACTCCTCGACGAGCTGCTTAGCGCATCCGTCTTTCAGTCGATCACGCCGATCTCGGTGGCAATCGACCCCCAACACGTGCACATCCTCCTCGGGTGGTACGACAACCGGAGTCCCGAACAAGTGCAGCGTTCGCTCAAACGGTCAATGACGCTCCACCTCAACCAGCACTTCGGCAAAAGGCAGTGGTTCACCCGCAACGGGCACGACCGACGCGTGCGGGATCGCAACCACTTCGAGCACCTGCGGTGGACGTATCTTCCATCGCACCGCGGGTGGTGCTGGGATCGAGCGACGGGGTTCCGCGAGCCCTTCTGACGAATGCTGAGCCGGACTGCGGTGCGTTGCACCGCAGCTACCTTCCGAAGTTCAACACTCTCGCTTCACGTGAGGTAGCTGCGGTGCAACGCACCGCAGTCCGCCTCCCCCATTCAAGCAACCCCACCCCGTTGCCGCATCGCCTCGTCGGCGTGCGAGCGCCGTTCCTCCCGGCGCTTTTCCCGCGCCATCCGCTCCAGCTGGCTCATCGGGTCGGTTCGGGGCCGCCTCACGTGGGCTTGGCCGTACCAGCCGAAGCGGCTGTGGCCGGTGCGGTAGAGCAGGCCCAGGTGGGCCGTGTACCAGTGCATGAAGTACGTCCCCGCGCACAGCAGCGGCAACGCCAACGAGAGCAGCACCCGCTCGTTGATCGGCAACGGGCCCGGCAGCAGGGTGCCCAAACCGCCCAGGCCCGTGCTGCCGCCGAGGATGAACAGGCCCATCCCGCCGGCCGTGCTGAGCAGGCCGAGGGTGCCGAGGATCACGGCGACCCAATAAGCCCCGCCGCCGGCTGCCATCACCGCCAGCACCCGGCCCGGCCACAGGTTGATCAGCGTCCCGCTCGTCGACATCGTCAGCAACACCGCCGGCCACACCGCCAACCCCGGCAGCGGGGCGGCCACCATTGCCGCCGCCTCCCACGCATCCGGCGCCACCCACACCGCCACCACCGCCGGCAACGCGAAGCACAACAGCATCGACCCGGCGAAGTCCGTGAACGGCTTCCAGATGTCTTCGTAAAACCGCAGCTCCCGCAGAGGCGTCGGCAGCCCGTCCCGTGCCTCGTACCCCACGTCCTCCACCACCGCCCCGTAGTGCCCCAGCACCAGCACCGTCAGCAAAATCGTCCCGACGCCGACCATGAGCGCCAACCACATTGGCAGCGACAACATCAACACCAGCCCGAACTGTGCACAAAACACCACGAACATCACGAACGCGTCTGTCGGCGAGAACAACGCCATCGGCAGCCGCTTCATCGTCCACGGCACCACGTCCGGCCCGACAACGATCCGCCCCTCCTTCCTCGGCCCGGCATACTCCACGCCACCTTGCCGCGCCGCCGGTGGCCCCGCATCGTCCGGCTCCACCGGAATCGCCTGCCGCACGATCGGCCTGTCCTCGGCAACCTCCAGCGGCTTGATCCGCTCGTGCGTCTCCGGGTCATACCTCGGCCGAGTCCGCGGCTCACCCGCCTCGGTCGCCCCGGCCGCCAGGAAGTGGTCGAGGTCGTTCCGCCGGTCGCCGACCATCGCGTAATCGAGCTTCGCCACCGGGGCCAGCTCCGCCACCTCGTCGCCGAGCTTGAACCCGTCGGCGTCGAGCTTGTCCAGATCCTCCAGATGCGGCACGTCAGTCAGCCGGCCGCAGACCGGACACTGCACCTCATCCCCCGCCAGCTCGGCGGGCACTTCGAGCGGTTCGTGGCAAATGCAGTCGAAGCGAATCATAACGGCGTCGGCGATCGAACCTTCCCACCGTTGCAACACGCGGACCGTTGCCGCCTGTCGCAGTGGCTGCCCTGAACACGGTACGCCGCCCACCGCGGCTAAACTTGCCGACAATCGTGCCGCCCGACATGATGATGAGGTTGCCCCGTCCCACGAACCGTTTCCACCGCCTCGGCGTCCTCGCCGTGCTCCTCGTCGCCGTCGCCCCGGCCGTCGCCCCGGCCATCGCTCAAGAGCAGGAGCAGGATCGCGAACAACTTTTGCAGCAACTCAAAGCGTCGCAGGATCGCAAAAACGAGCTCGCCCGAGAAAACGAACAACTCAAAGCCCGCCTCGCCGAGCTGGAAACCGAGCGGGCCGAGATCGACCGCAACCGCGCCGCCGAGGCCGAGCGGACGTTTTTGGTCCGCACCCATTACATCACCTGGAAGCAGTTCATCCTCACCCGCCCCGAGATTGCCACCGCTTGGCGGCAGTACGTGCTGCAAAGTTCGGCCGATCAGGAACTTACCGACGCGACGACCCAGCCGACAACGCAACCTGCCGATGCGGCTCCCGCCACAGGACCGGCCACGCAAGCAGCCCCAGCCCCAGAACCCGAGCCCCAACCCGAGCCGTCGCCAGCAGATAAAGCCCCGGATCCGACACCGCCGGCGGAGCAATCGACGCCGCCGACCCCGTCAGCGACGACGCGGTGAGCTGCGCGATTGCCACAAACGACAACTGCGGCTCGGTGATCAACAACACGCTTTGGAAAAACAGGGCCATCACAATCAAGCCGGTTGTTGCGCCAACGGCCGCCCGCCGCGCACCGGACGCCAGAAAAACCAGCGGCACGAAGACGCCGAGCATCCCGATCGTGCCGCCGCAAAGCGTCAGCACGAGCGTAAACCACTGGCCGATCCGGTGTTGCATCGCCCCGGCCGGATCGTTGCCGATGACCAGCGCATCGCCAGCAGTCGCAACCGACTCCGGCATTTCGCCGCCGACGATCAGGAATGCCGCCGACCCGAGGCAGACAAGTGCCGCCGCCCAAGTCACGGCCGCCCAACGGGTTACACGACCGCCGAACGGCACAACCATCGCCGCGACCACCAGCGGCACCACCCCGAGAACCGCAAGTTCCAAATAAATTTCCGAGTTCCGCAGCAACCCCACGGCACCGCCGACCCCGAAGCAGCTGAGCTTAAAGAAAACGCCCGGCTTCTGCTGCATTCGCAGTGCCACCAACCACCCGCCGATCAACGTCCCGAGGCCGCCGCCGAGCAGGGCGAGGGCGGCGGAAGTCGTTCGCCCCAAAGGCGTTAGCGTCCCCGGCGGCAAGAACGCCGGCATCAAGCCGCCGCCGACCGCCCGGTCCGCCGCCAGAAAAACGGCCCTCGGCCAGGACAGCTCGATGCCGCTGGGCAACACCGGGCCGAGCTTGAACATCAACACCCCGCCGGTCAGCAGCAGCAACTGCCCGACGAGTCCGACACCCAGAACCCGGCCAACGCCGTTCACGCCGGGCAGCCTAAGCCGGCCTGAGAAATTTGCACGTTGCCCTTTTGTTCGCCGTCCGTACAGTGGCCGCGAGATGACCAAGCAAACCGTCGCCGACGTCGATGTCCAGGGCAAAATTGTCCTGATGCGAACCGATTTCAACGTCCCCCTCGACGGCGAGAAAATCACGGACGACCGCCGCATCACCCAAGCGATGCCATCGATCCGCAGCATTGTCGACCGCGGCGGTAAGCTCGTGCTGATGAGTCACTTAGGCCGCCCCAAGGGCAAGGCGAGCGACAAGTTCAGCCTCGAGCCGGTGGCCAAGCACCTCAAAAAATTGCTCCAGGTCTGCCGTGCCGATCCGATCGACGGACTCGGGGCGAAGAACGATCTGGGCACCCCCAGCGTCACGACTGACGCAAAAGTTGGGTTCGCCACGGACTGTATCGGCCCCGACGTTGAGGAGAAGGTGAAGAACCTGAACCCCGGCGATGTCCTGCTGCTGCAAAACGTGCGGTTTCATCCCGGCGAGGAGCAGAACGACCCGAAATTTGCGCAAGCAATGGTTGATGCGACGAAGCCGGACGTTTACGTCAACGACGCCTTCGGCACCGCCCACCGGGAGCACGCCAGCACCTTCGGCGTGCCGCAACTCCTTGAGGGCAAACCACGTACAATCGGCTTCCTGATCCGCAAAGAGCTCGAGTTTCTCGGCGGCAGTCTTGATGCCCCGAAGTCGCCGTTCGTCGCGATCCTTGGCGGGGCGAAGGTTTCGGACAAGATCAAGGTCATCGAGCGACTTCTCGACAAAGCCGACCTGCTGCTCATCGGCGGGGCGATGGCTTACACCTTCGCCCTCGCGCAGGGCAAGGATGTCGGCGACAGCCTGGTGGAGCGCGATAAAGTGGTTCTGGCCAAGGACTTGCTGGCCCGCGGCGGCGACAAGATTAAGCTGCCGACCGACACCGTCATCGCCCAGGACATGAGCGACACCGCCGAAACTCAGGTGGTGCAGGGCACGATCCCGACCGGCTGGGAAGGCTTCGACATCGGCCCCGAGACGCGGGAGGCGTACAGCGGCCTGGTCCGCACGGCCGGCACTGTCCTGTGGAACGGACCGATGGGCGTGTTCGAAAAGACGCCGTTCGCGGCCGGAACTCAAGTGGTGGCCGAGGCTTGCGCCGCGGCGACGAAGGAGCACGATGCCATCACCATCATCGGTGGCGGCGACTCGGCGGCGGCCGTCGAGAAACTGGGGCTTTCCGAACAGGTCAGCCACGTCTCCACCGGCGGCGGGGCGAGTCTGGAGTTCCTGGAGAAGGGCCACTTCGCCACGCTCGACATTCTTGACTAAGTTGCTGCCATGACCGCTTTGCGCTTCACGCTCATCCTGTCGCTGCTGCTGTTCATCGCCGGGTGCGGCGACTCGGAGGAGGGCGGCGTCACGGCCACCCTCAACGACGCCGAGTTCACCGCCGAGGAGTTCGGGGCCACCTACTTCCTCGGCATCCGACAGACCGACTCCGGCAATCGCCCTGAGTACGGCGAGCTTGGCGTCGATCCGCTGGTCGGCAAGTTCCAGCTCTACGCCGTCGACGGCCGCGACCCGCAGAACAACGGCACCGTGCCGCAACGCCGCATCGTCCTGACCGTCAGCGGTGTCGACGGCCCCGGCAGCTACGACCTGGTCCGCGGCGACCAGGACATCCAGCGGTTCCAACTCGCCGTAGACGACCACTCCGGCGGCGAACCGAAGTACTACACGGCCCCCGTCAGCACCGACTCCCTCGGCACGCTCGTCATCGCAAGCCTGCCAACCGAGCCCGGCGTCGACGGCATGGTTTCTGGCAGCTTCAGCTTCACCCTGCCCCCGGCCGGCGCGGACGCCGAGTACGAGCCGGTGGTGGTCGGCGGAGAGTTTGAGGTGCCGGTGGCGGTGGTGCCGGGCATTGCGGACGAGACGGACGACGCGGGAGTGACGGGGTGAGTTGTCGGACTGCGGTGCGTTGCACCGCAGCTACCCCTTGCTGACCAAGTCGCTCCCATGTCGTGAGGTAGCTGCGGTGCAACGCACCGCAGTCCGGTCCGCGATCTACGTTAACCGTCGCACTCGTGAGCTGCCTGCCGATCCCGCTGCCCACCTAATCTTCCGCCATGAGCCGCCCCGATCCGTTCAGCCTCGATCGGCCGTTGATCGCGCCGTCGATTCTCTCGGCCGACTTCGCCCGGCTTGGGGATGAGGTCGACGAGGTGCTGGCGGCCGGGGCCGATCTGCTGCACCTCGATGTGATGGACGGCCACTTCGTCACGAACATCAGCTTCGGGCCGCCGATTGTCGAGGCGACTCGTCGGCACACCGACGCCTACCTCGACGCGCACCTGATGGTTTCGCGGCCGGAGGATTATGCGAAACCGATTGCCGAGGCGGGGGCCGACTTGGTGACGTTTCACGCCGAACTCCCCGACAACGTGCGGCGAACGCTGGGCGGCATCACCGACGCCGTCGCCGAGAGCGGGGCGGCGGTGGGGGTGGCCCTAAACCCGCTGACCCCTGCCGAGACGATTTTCCCGCTGCTGGACGACGAGCGGCTGAAGCTGGTCCTGGTAATGAGCGTCGTCCCCGGCTACAGCGGCCAATCGTTCATGCCCGAGGTGCTAAGCAAGTGCGAGGCGATCAAGAACCGCCTCCGTTTCGACCAACGCCTCGAGATCGACGGCGGCATCGGCCCCGAGACGATCGCATCCGCCCGATCAGCCGGCGTCGACTGGTTCGTCGCCGCGAGCGCGATCTTCGGCGAGGAAGACCGGGCGACGGCCATCGCTGACCTCCGCGGCCGACTGTGACGTTTTCGGTGAGCAGGCGTCGCTGAGGCCGCCTCCGCAACCGAGGGCGGTTTCAGCGAGCCTGCGGTTTGCCCGACACTGCCCGCTTCTCCCGCTCTGCCTCCAGCTCGGCGGCCTCCTCCTTCATCTCTTTCTGCAGGAAATAGTTGAGTGCCGTGCGGATCACGGCGATGGCCGCGAGCTTGCCGATGTGTTCCCACGTCGGCGAAAGGGCCGTCTCCAAAATGTCGGCAGCCAGTTGAAACTCCAGCGCGAGGGCGAGAAACTTCGAGAGCGACAGCCGCGTCCTCACGTAGCTCACCGGATCCTGCCGGATCAGCCCGGCGGCGATCAGCCACAGCGCCCGGCCGATGCCGATCGCGATGATGGTCACGCCGATCAGCTCGATGACCAGCACGAGCGCTTCAACCGCGAGCATGAGCAGGTGGTGGAGGAACTCCATGCTGCCGGTTCTACCGGAAGGTATCGCGTGGCGATACCCGTGGCTCAAGCCGTCGGCACCGCGTGCTGCAAGGCGGGGTCGAGATCAGACGGACGCGTTCGCCAACTCCCGAGCCGCGGCGAGATAGGCGTCGAGGTGGAGCTTCATCTCGGCGACGCTGTCGCCGCCGAGCTTTTCGCACAACGCGTCGGCGATGGTGAAGGCGACGACGTTTTCCATCACGACGCTGGCGGCGCTAATGGCGCTGATGTCGCTGCGTTCCCAGCCGGCCTCGCTGGGCGTGTTGTCGGCGAGGTCGACGCTGCGGAGCGGCTTGCCGAGGGTGCTGATGGGCTTCATGACGCCGCGGACGACCACGGGCTGGCCGTTGGTCATGCCGCCCTCGAGGCCGCCGGCATTGTTGGTGCCGCGGCGGAAGCCGAGGGTCGGGCCACCGGCGTCGCCGTCGTGGAAGATCTCGTCGTGAACCTGGCTGCCGGGGCGGCGGGCGGTTTCGAAGCCGAGGCCGATCTCGACGCCCTTGAACGCCTGGATGGAAAGAACCGCCTGCCCGAGTCGGCCGTCAAGGCGGCCGTCGATCGTCATGCTGCTGCCCAAGCCCATCGGCAAGCCGAAGACGTGGCACTCGACGACGCCGCCGGCGGTGTCTTTGGCCATCTTCTGCTGGCGGATGAACTCCCGCATCTGCTCGGCGGCCGACTCGTCGGGGCAGTACAGGTCGTTGCCATCTCGCTCGTTGCGGCGGTCCTGCCAGTTGTCGGCGGTGACGTCGAACTCGCCCACGGCCTCGCCGACTTGTCGGACGAAGCCGAACGCCTCAATGCCGAACTGCCGCAGCAGGCAGCGTGACAAGGCACCGGCCGCCACCCGCGCCGCCGTCTCGCGGGCGCTGGCCCGTTCCAGCGTTTCGCGGCAATCGACGGTCAACCACTTCACGCTCCCGGCGAGGTCGGCGTGGCCCGGCCGGGGGCGGGTCAGCGGCGGCGTCTTGTCGGGGTCGTCGAGGCGATTGTCCTTGTTCTTGACCGCCATCGTCACCGGCGAGCCGATCGTCCGCCGCACGCCGTCGGCCCCGCGCCGCACGCCGGTGAGAAAATCGGCCGCGTCCGTCTCGATCTTCTGCCGCCCGCCGCGGCCATACCCGCCCTGACGCCGCCGCAGCTCACCGTCGATGAAATCCGAATCAACCACCACCCCCGCCGGCAGCCCCTCGACGAGGCTGATCAACGTCGGCCCATGACTCTCCCCAGCGGTGCGAAACGTGAGACGCGGCATGCCGCCCATGCTACGCCGACGGCCCCGCGGCGGAAGCTGCACAACGCAAGGATCCGACCCGCGATAGCGGGCCGGCTCCAAAAGCAATCGGCTGATTGTCAGTCTCAGGCCCGGCGGCGACGCATCAGCAGCGGGGCGACGGCCACGGCGGCCAGGGCGGTGCCCGGCTCGGGGACGAGCGTGAACCTGAGGAACACCGGCCCGGCGTCGGTGACGGTAAACTCCTGGATCAGCGAACCGTTGAGGTTCAAATCGACGTCGAGCGTCTCATCCGCCTCAAGGCCGGCCGAAATGGCGAAGTCCTCGCCGAAGACGGTGTCGAACTCGTCGACGACGAGGAAGTAGTCGCCGGCACCGAGGGTTAGGTTCTCAAAGGAAAGGTTGCCCGAGGCGTCGATGGCGATCGACTCGCCGCCCTCGGGGAACTCGAGGAGGCTGGTCACGTCGGTCGGGCCGTCGTCGTTCTCGTCGAGGAACTCGCCCGAGGCGGCGTAAAGGCCGACATCGGTATCGGCGGTGCTGCCGAAGTTGTTGATGCTGCCGAGGGTGTCAAAAACGAGCGGGTCACCGATGTTGCCGAGGGTGCCCAGATCGATGAAGGTCGCCGGCGCGTTGGGCGACACCGGGCCGCCGCCGATGGTCACGGTGGTGGAGGGCAGGTCCGAGATCTGGAACCACTCGACGAGTGTGTTGTCGAAGTTGACATCGCCGAACAAGCCGCTGTCGGCGACGAAGTCGACCGTGGGAAACGACGCCGGGTTGGCGTCAAACCCGCCGATGAACGTCAGCCCCGGCACCGGATCGCCGGAGAACGCGGCGTTGATGCCGCCGACCAAGTCGCTGATGATGGTGAAGGTCGACGGATCGCCGAAGAACACGAGGCCTCGCTCGAGAACGGGTCGCCGCTGGCGACCGAATAGTCGGTGGTCACCCGGAACGCCGCATAGTCGCCGGTGACGACCGAAGTGTCGATGGCGACCGGCGTCTCGCCAGAAACGAGCAGATCGCCCAGGTTCTGCGAAAAGCTGGCCGTTTGGGCCGAGGCCGTGAGGGCGGTGGTGGCGACGCCGGCGGTGGCCAGCGTGATGAGTGCGTACTTCATTTCTGGATTCTCCCGAAGTTCCGTGAACGATGGGCCGTCCCGCATGACCGATTGAGCGAACGCTGCTCAGTTCGTCGCCAACGGGACCGACCCGCGGGTCGGCCGCCACGCCCCCGACGGGCTGATGCTCTGGCCAACCTGCTGACGCCGCAGACGATTGCCGCGGCGGACACCAGATGACCGGAACCGGTCACGAGATGCAAGGAGAATTTTTACCGATTCTCAATATTTCAATCGCGTCGAGCCCCGTCGAGCCCCGTCGAGCCCCGTCGAGCCCCGTTGAGTCGCGGTTGAGTTGCGCGTGCGAGCTGTCAGTTACAAATAGTACGCCTGCGTTCCTTCGTCTTGACCTCGCGGAGCGTCTGGGTGCGCGGGTCAACGATGACGCCGAGGTCCTCCATCGCAATCGCCCCGAGCAGCGGCTCGGTGCCGGGGGAGGCGAAGGTGATTTTGCAGGCGGTCCCGAGGTTCATCACCCGCAAGCGGCAGAAGCCTTAGCGAAGTTGAACCCTTGCGCCGTCGGCCAAATCGAAGGTGTCTTCGCCTTCGGGTTGGATGCCGATGGCGGCGAGTTTGTCTTCGGGTGTCAGGCAGTCAAGGGCATCGGAATCGACCAGAAAGCGGTCGCCGTAGGTGAGGCCGGTGGCGGACAGGTCCTGCAGTTCGGTGTTGGCTTACGTCGGCCCCACGTTCAGACGGTAGCGGCCGTCACACGCTCATCCCGCTCGCCTCGTCGTCGGCCATCTGCTGCTTCATCTGCTCCCATTCCTCGACGCTGATGGCCGGTTCGCGGGCTTGGCTGCCTTTGTATTCGCCGACGATGCCGGCTTCGTACATCTGTTCGATTAGGCGGCTGGCGCGGCTGTAGCCGATGGTGAGCTTGCGTTGCAGCAGGCTGACGCTGCCGCGTTTGGTTTGCATGACGACGTCGACGGCGTCGTTGAACAGCTCGTCCCGCTCGCCGCCGCCCTCGATGTTGCCGTTGGCGCGAATGCTCACGAGGTCCGGCTCGTACTGGGCCTCGGCGAGCTTTTTCACTTCCTTGACCGAGAGGCGGATTTCGTTGTCGTCGATGAACGTGCCCTGGCCGCGGGTCGCCCGGCTGGCGCCCGGCGGCAGGAAGAGCATGTCGCCTTGACCCAGCAACACCTCGGCCCCGTTGCCGTCCATCACGATGCGGCTGTCCATCTTGCTGTTGACGCGGAAGGCAATTTTCGTCGGCATGTTCGACTTGATGAGGCCGGTGACGACCGTCGCCTGCGGCCTTTGGGTGGCGAGCACCATGTGGATGCCCACGGCCCGCGCCTTCTGGGCGATGCGGACGATGTGCCCCTCGACCTCCTTGCCGCTGGTCATCATCAAATCTGCCAGCTCGTCGATGATGATGACCATGTACGGCAGCTTCTTCGGGATCTTTGCCTCCTCCTCGGGCGTTTGCGGGTCGAACCGCTCGACGAGGTCCTCGAAGCTCATGCTGTTGTAGCTGGCGATGTTCCGCACGCCGGCCTCGGCGAGCAGTTCGTAGCGCTCGTCCATCTTGTTGCACGCCCAATCGAGCACGGCCGTCGCCTTGCCGGTCTCGGTGATGACGGGGGCCATCAGGTGCGGGATGTCTTTGAACGGGGCCATTTCCACGACCTTCGGGTCGACCAGGATGAGCTTCACCCGGTCGGGCCGTTGGGTGTAGAGGATGCTCATGATGATCGTGTTGATGCACACGCTCTTGCCGCTGCCGGTGGTGCCGGCGATCAGGCAGTGAGGCATCGCGGCGAGGTCGGTGATCAGCGGCGCGCCGCTGGCGTCCTTGCCGAGGTACAGCGGGATCGCCATCTTGCCCGTCTTCTCCGGGGCGGTGGCCATCAGGTCCTTCAGGCGGACCTTCTCCTTTTGGCTGTTGGGCACCTCGATGCCCACGGTGTGCTTGCCGGGAATCGGGGCGACGATGCGAATGCTCTCGGCGGCCAAGCTGCGGGCGATGTCGTTGGCCAGTCCGGTGATGGCGCTGACCTTGGTGCCGCGGGTGAGCTCCAGCTCGTACATCGTGATGACCGGGCCGGTGTCGATGGCGCAGACGCGGGCCTCGACGCCGAACTCGTCGAGGGCGGCCTCCAGGTCGGCGGCCTTCTGGCGGACCTGCTCCTCCTGCTGTTCGGCGAACTCTTCCTCCGGCTCCGCCAGCACGTCCCATGCCGGCAGGGTGTAATCGCCCAGCTCCTTCGGCCCCTGCGGCTCGGTGGGGGCGGTCCGCTGGGCGGTGCGGACGACGATGTCGTCCCGCACCTTGCTCGGCACCTCGTCGAACGGGTCGAGGTCGGTCGTGTCGTCCACGCTCTCCGGCTCGGGCTCATCGGCCTCCGGCCTGTCGTCGTCGAATTCCGGCTCCGGGTCCAGCAACTCCTCGGGCGTCGGCAGCGGCTTCTTGACCGGCTTGGGCTGGCGGCGAATGGGCGGCTCGGGCTGCTCCGCCTCGACCTCGCGCTTGGGCAGGCTCGGCAGGCGGAACTTGGGCAGGTTGAACTTCGGCAGCGTCGGCAGCTTGATTTGCGGCAGGCGGCCGTCGACGAGCTTCTTCGCCAAGGCCGGCACGGGGCCGCGGGTGAAGATTTCGTCGGCCGCCAGCAGCACGGCGATGACCAGCGCCACGAACAGCACCAGCCGGGTGCCGATGGCGTTGAAGTGGTCGGCGAGGTAGCTGGCCGTGGCGATGCCGATGACGCCGCCGGTGCCCTCGGGCAACCCGCCGGTCGTCTGGCCGATCAGGTGGCTCGCCGCCGCCGCGACGCCCACGGCCAGCAGGGCGACGCCGACGATCCGCAGCCACGGGTCCGGCACCCTCACCCCGCCCAGCCGCAAGCCGAGCAGCACGGTGCCCAGACTCAGCACGACCCACACGCCCGCCCCCAAACTCGCGTAGCCGTGGTACGCCAGGAACGCCCCGACCGGCCCGCACCAGTTCGCCGTCGCCCCCGGCGGCACCGCCGCATGGCTCGGCCAGTCCATCGGATCGAAGCTCACCAACGCCAACACCACGAACACCCACGCCCCGATGAGCAACGCGAGCGGCACCTTCGTCTTGAGCGTGTCGGAGAGCATGAGGAGTTGTTCTTGGTCCGTTGTCCGTGGTCAGTTGCTGGCAATGCCGGTGGAGCCGAAGCCGGCGGAGCCGCGGTCGGTTTCGGGGAGCTGGTCGACTTCTTGCAGCTCGATCGGCGGGACCGGGCAGACGACGAGCTGGGCGATGCGGTCGCCGCGTCGGATGACGAACGCCTCGCGGCCGTGGTTGATGAGCGGCACTTTCAGCTCGCCGCGGTAGTCGGCGTCGACGGTGCCGGGGCTGTTCACCGGGGCGACGCCGTGCCGGGTGGCCAGGCCGCTGCGGGCGCGGACCTGCCCCTCGTGGTGCGGCGGCAGGGCGATGGCGAACCCCGTCGGCACCAGCGCGATCTCGCCCGGCTTTAGCGTCAAATGCTCGGCACTGTGGAGGTCAAACCCCGCCGCCCCGGCGGACATCCTCACCGGCGGCGGCAACCCCTCGGCGTGGGGCAGGCGAACGAACTGGACGATAATCGGCAACACCCGCTTCCCAGCATCGGCACGCGGGGACGCTCCGCGCCAGCCGGCGGCTTCATGACGAATGTGGGCATCGCTGAAACCCCCACCGCTGCGTGGGCAGCGGGGCTGCGCCCGCGGTTCAAGCCGCATGGAGATCGGGCGCAGCCCCGCTGCCCACGCAGCGGTGGGGGCCTCAGCGACGTTGCTTCAAAAACATTTTTCATCCACCAGCAACGCCGCCGTGTGATCGAGCAGTTCATCTGCGAACGCTGCCTTCTCTCTCGCCGCCAGCGCCGCCCGCCGGCCGTCGGGCCACAGCAGCGTGGGCGTGATCTCGGCCGCGCCCATCGTCGGCAGCGGGTTGTAGACGAGCAAATCCAGATTCTTCCGCTTCAGCTTCGACGCCGCCCGCTCCAATGCAGCCGGCGTGTCCTCGTCGAGCGAGAAGCCGACCGCCCGCTGGTCCGGCCGCTTCGTTGCCGTCAGCGCCGCCAGCACGTCGGTTGTCGGCTCCAGCTCCAGCGTCATCGGGCCGCCGCGGCGCAGCTTGCCGGTTGACGTCGCCAAGGGACGATAATCCGAAACCGCCGCGGCCATGATGAGCAGATCGTGCTCCGGCCACGCCTCGGTTAGCGCCGCGTGCAGCTGGGCCGTCGTCTCCACCCGCACCACATTCGCCTCGCCCGGCGGCGCCACCTCGGCCACAGCCAGCACCAGCGTCACCGCCCACCCCCGCCGCGCCGCCGTCTCGGCCACCGCCACGCCCAGCCGCCCGCTGCTGCGATTGCCGATGAACCGCACCGCGTCGATCGGCTCCCGCGTTGCCCCGGCCGAGATGAGCAACCGTGGCCGCACCGTCGGAGCATACGACCCGCACCCACCGCACTACGCTGCCGTCATGCTCCTCGTCGGCGACATCGGTGGCACCAACGTCCGCCTCGATTTTTACCAGGACGACGGCACCACCCCCGCCGACCACCCGGCCCGCGACAACAAGGGCGGCGTCACGCTGCCCATGGTCTACCCCGACACGCCGGTGCTCGCCGCGCTCGAGCAGGCGGCGGAAGACTTCGATGACCTTTGGCCGCAAATCAAGCGGGCCGCCTTCGGCATCGCCGGCAAGGTGACGGCCGATGAGCGGGGCGTGCAGCACGTCGCCATGTCCAACCGGCCCGACGAGGATATCTCCTCCGCCGGCATCGCCGATCTGCTCCACGGCGATGACGTGCCGGTGCGGCTGGCGAACGACATGGCCGCCCACATCGCCAGCGTCGAAGTCGCCCCGAAGACGGCCACGCTGCAACGCGGCAACCGCGAGCGGCAGGGCGTGCGGGCGATCCTCATGCCCGGCACCGGGTGCGGCGTCGGGGCGAGCGTCTTCAACGGCCGCCACTACCAGGCCATCCCCAGCGAGGGCGGGCACATGGAGTTGCCGGCGCGGACGCGGGAGCAGGAGTCGATGCTCCGCCGGCTCCGCGAGCTGCTGCCGGTCGAGCGGGCGCATTACCGCGTGACCTACGAGTCGGTGCTCAGCGGGCAGGGGTTGGAGAACATGTACGGCTGCCTGCTCGCCCGCCGCAGCCCGCGGCTGATCGCCGGGGCGACGCCCAAGAAGATCACCGCCGCCGCCGCCGGCGAGTCCAACGGCGTCGATCCGCGGGCCGCGACGGACGTGTGCCGCCTGTTCACCGAGTTCCTTGGCCAATACGCCGGCAACCTCGGCGTCGTGCTGCTGCCCACCGGCGGCATGTACCTGGGCGGCAACATCGCCGACGTCATCCGCCGACTCGACGCCGAGGATTTTGACGACCGCGTGACCCGCGCCTTCCTCGGCGCCGGCTCGCCCACGCACCGCCCGATCCTCGCCGACAAGCCGCTGGAACTGCTTGCCCCGACCGACACGGGCCTGCTCGGCGCCGCCCAAATCGCCGCCGCGATCGAATGAACGTCTTGGTCTGAGGTCAAAGCGCCGGCATCACCCGCGCCGCCAACCACGCCAGCGGTGGGGCGAACACCAGCGCCGGCAGCAGATTCGCCACCCGCCAATCCTCCGGCTTTTTCAGCTCGAGCAGCAACAAAGACAGCGCCACGAGGATCAACCCGCCCGCCGCCACCGCCTCGTTCGTCAGCGCCGGCGGCAGGGCGTGGCCGACGAAGTAGCCGACGGCCGTCAGCCCGCCCTGGATCAGCAGCACCGCCGCCGCGCTCGCCAGCACGCCGACGCCGAACGTCGAGGCGAACGCCGCGGCGGCGAACAGATCGAGCACGCTCTTGATCAGCAGCAGCTTCGTCCCGCTCGAGTCGCCCGCCCCTTCCAGCAGCGTCCCGAGGATCGTCAGCGGCCCGACGCAGAAAACGAGCGTCGCCGTGACGAAGCCGGTGACAAACTGCCCGTCCTCCCCGCCGCCCGCCAGCCGCCGCACCCGGTCGGCGAGGACATCGAGCTGCCGATCGATGCGCAGCAACTCGCCCGCGATGCCGCCCAGCACCAGGCTCAGCAGCAGGACGAGCTCATTTTCTGTCAGCAGCGCGTTCTTGATGCCGACGAAGATCGTCACGAGCCCCAGCGCCCCGATCACCGTCCGCTTCACCCGCTCGGGCAGCGCCGCCCCAAAGCCCATCCCGACGCCCGCCCCGACGACAACGGCCACGGTGTTGATGAGCGTGCCGGTCATGCGTCATCTCAAGGCCGGCACCCTCAGTTGCTCAGCGTGAAGTCCACGATCACCGGCAGATGGTCGCTCGCCACCTCCGTCATCGGGCTGACGAAAATCTCCACGTTCGTCACCCGCTCGGCCAGCGCCTGGGTGGCCGAGGCGTGGTCGATCAGCGACGCCCGGCCGGTGCCGCCGTAGCCCTTGTACGTCACGCCGCCCTCGGCGATCAGCGGCTTGGTGAGCAGCACCACGCCCTCGTCGAAGTGCCGCATCGCGTCGCCGCCGCCGGCCTCGGTTTCGAACTCGCCGACGCCCAACTCGTCGTTCATGTCGCCGACCATCAGCACGTCCGGGTCCTGCTCGGCCAGCCGCAGCATCGCTTCAACGGTTGTCTTCGCCTCGGCGTTCCGCCAGCGGGTGACGGCCTCGCTGTTGCCGCCCTTGCTCTTCTGGTGCGTGTTGCCCAGCCAAAACTCCTCGCCGCCGGGCGTGCGGATCAGCAAAAACCCTGGGCCGCGGGCGAACAATTTGTCCGTCCGATCGTTCACGTCGTCCACATCCGGCGTGTCAGCGATCGACTCCTGCCGCACCACCTCGAACCCCGGCCGCAGCAGGACCGTCAGATGCTGCTCCCGGTCGGTGTTCGTCGGCAACTCCACAATCGTCTCGAAGTAGCCGTCGAGGAACGTTTTGTTGAAGTACGCCAGATCCCGCTCGCCGGCCGACTCCTGCAGCGCCAGCACGTCGGGCTGCATCGCCAGGATCACGCGGGCGACCTCCAGGTTTTCCTCGCGGTCCTCCCGCCGCTCGCGGCGGATCAGCTCCCAAATGTCGTCGGGCTGCCCGGTGCCGCGGTACTTCTTCTCGAGCTGGAAGGCGTTGAAGTTCTCCCGAAAGTTCTCGATGTTGTAGCTGACGACGCGGACGGAACCATCGTCGGTCTGTGCCGGCTCGGCGGGTTGGGCAACGAGCAGGGCCACGGCGAGGAGTAGGGCGCACGTCATCGCCGGCCACAGTAGCCCGCCCGCCGCGGTGCCGTTACCGTTTGCCCGTGGCCAGCGGCAACGGCAAGCTCTCCCCCGCGATGCGGCAGTACCAGGCGTTCAAGGACCGCCACCCGGACTACGTGCTGTTCTTCCGCATGGGCGATTTTTACGAGATGTTTCACGACGACGCCCAGATCGCACACCGCGTGATGGGCGTGACGCTCACCAGCCGCAACGGCGTGCCGATGGCCGGGGTGCCGCACCACTCGATCGACGGCTACCTGCGCAAGATGATCGCCGCCGGCCACCGCGTCGCGATGTGCGAGCAAGTTCAGGATGCCAAGGAAGCCAAGGGCGTTGTGGAGCGGGACGTCACCCGCCTCGTCACCGCCGGCACGCTCACCGACGACCATTTGCTCGACGGCCGCAGCGACAACTACCTCGCCGCCTACTGCGCCGGCGAATCGACCGGCGGCAAACACGAAGCCGCGCTGGCGTGGGTCGAACTCTCCACCGGCGAGTTGCACGCGATGACGGCGGGCGGCGTTGATGCCATCGCCGACGAATCGAGCCGCCTCGCCGCGGCCGAGACTTTGCTCGCCGAGCAGGACTCTGGCCAGCCGCACCCGATGGCGGGCAGGCTCGGCGGGCAGGCGACCGATCGACCCGCGTGGCAGTTCACCGCCAGCCACGCCGCCGAGCGCTTGAAGAAGCAGTGGGGCGTCTCCACCGCCGAGGGCTTCGGCTTCGGCGACGGCGACCCGGCCATGCGGGCCGTCGGGGCGTTGCTCGCCTACCTCGAGGAGACGCAGAAGTCGGCGCTGGCCCACGTCCGCCCGCCGCGCCGCCACGACGCCGGGCGGTTTTTGCGGATCGACGCCGCCAGCTACCGGGCGCTGGAGATCGACCGCACCAGCCGCAGCCACGAGACGGCCGGCAGTTTGCTCCACGCGATCGACCGCACAAAGACGGCGATGGGCGGCCGGCTCCTACGCCGCTGGGTTCGGCTGCCGCTGGCCGACGTCGAGGCGATCATCGAGCGGCAGGAGAACGTCGCCGCGTTGCTCGACGCCGGCGACATCGCCGAGCGGGCGACGAAGAGCCTTGAGAACATCTGCGACGTCGAGCGGATCGTCGGCCGGCTGGCGGTGGGGCGGGCGCTGCCGCGCGATCTCGCCGCGCTTGGCCGTTGCCTGGCGGCGATGCCGAACCTGCTCGATGCGCTGGCCGAGTTGCCGATCGTCGGCGGTTTGCGGGAGCACGCCGACTTCGCCGCCGAGCAGGCAAAGTTGCTGAAGCGGGCGATCAAGGACGAGCCCGCCGCCCACCTGCGCGAGGGCAACGTCATGAGCAGCAGCTACGACGACGAACTCAAGCGCCTGCGCAACATCGGCCGCGACAGCCAAAAGTGGCTCGTCGAGTACCAAGCCAAACTCACCGCCGAGAGCGACATCGGCTCGCTGAAGGTCGGCTACAACAAGGTCTTCGGCTACTACATCGAGGTCACCAACGCCCACAAAAACAAGGTGCCGGCGGGGTGGACGCGGAAGCAGACGCTCAAGGACGCCGAGCGGTACATCACGCCGGAGCTGAAGGAGTTCGAGGGCGAGGCGCTCACCGCGCAGGACCGGGCGATCGCGCTGGAGCAGGAACTTTTCGAGAAGCTCCGGCGGGAGCTTTTGCCGGCGGTGCCGCAGTTGCAAAAGCTCGCCGAACGGCTGGCTGAGCTGGACGTGCTGCTGGGCCTGGCCACCCTCGCCCGCGAGCGCGGCTACTGCCGGCCGACGATCTCGGCAGATCGCGTGCTGCACATCGAGGACGGCCGCCACCCGGTGCTCGAGCAACAACTCGGCCCGGCGTTCGTGGCCAACGATGTCGCGTTCGCCGAGCCCGACTGCCTGAAACTCATCACCGGCCCGAACATGGCCGGCAAAAGCACGTTCATCCGGCAGATCGCGCTCGTGACGATCCTCGCCCAGATCGGCAGCTACGTCCCGGCGAAGTCGGCCACCATCGGCGTCGCCGACCGCTTGTTCGCCCGCATCGGCGCCAGCGACGAGATCCACGCCGGGCAGAGCACGTTCATGGTCGAGATGCTCGAGGCGGCCAACGTCCTGAACAACGCGACCGACCGCAGCCTGGTGATCCTCGACGAGATTGGCCGCGGCACCAGCACGCTCGACGGCCTGTCCCTCGCCTGGGCCATCGCCGAGCAGTTGGCGACGAAGGTCGGCGCTCGCAGTTTGTTCGCCACCCACTACCACGAGCTGACGGCGCTGGCCGAGCAGAACGAGTGCGTGGGCAACCTGAACGTGGCCGTGCGGGAGTGGCAGGACGAGGTCGTCTTCCTGCACCGCATTGTCCCCGGCCGGGCCGACAAGAGTTACGGCATCCACGTCGCCCGCCTCGCCGGCGTGCCGCGGCCGGTGCTGGACCGGGCGGGCGATTTGCTCCGCGACCTCTCCGTCGAGCACGGCAGCATCCGCCCCCCCGCCGGCCACCGCCAGCCGGAGCAGCTCAGCCTCTTCGCCGACCCCGACGCCGAACTCGGCCGCGAACTCCGGGAAAAACTGGCCGCGGTGGAGTTGGACGACCTCTCCCCCCGCGCCGCCCACGACCTGGTGCAAGCCCTCCGACAAATCGCCTGCGATGCGTAGGGCGGCTTCTGGTCGAGGGTCCTGCATGCCTGCCCGAAGTGCGTGCGTCGCTGAGGCCCCCACCGCCGCGTAGCGGCGGGGCTACGCACGCTGTTCAAGTAGCTTGGACGTCGTGCGTAGCCCCGCCGCTACGCGGCGGTGGGGACCTCAGCGATGCGCGATTATCGGGAAGCTTCACACGACGCTCAGCGGGTCGCGGTCGGCGGTGAGTTGGTGCGTCTCGACACCCACCAACTGCCGGGCCACGTGCGGCAGCGTCGGGCGTTCGCTGTTGCTGTGCAGGAGGCACACGACCGTCAGCCCGGCGGCCGCCGCGGCGAGGGCGTCGTGGTGGCGGAGTTCGCCGGTGACGTAAATGTCGCAGCCGCCGGCGGCCTGCCATAAGTCGCCGCCGCTGCCGGCGCAGACGGCGGCCGACTCGGCGGGGCCGTCAATCGGGCCGGCGACGAGGACGTGGGGGAGGTTGAGCTTTCGCTTGAGGTCGGCGATGAGCTGGCCGCGCGTCGTCGGCTCGGCCAGGTCGCCGCGGCGGCCGAGGCCGGTGGCGTGCGTCGGTTGACGGTTGAACAAATCGAACGCCGGCTCCTCGTACGGGTGGCTGCGGCGCAGCGCGGCGACGGCGTCGGCCTCGCCGCCGGGCGGGACGATCACCTCCAGCCGCGTCTCGGCGACTCGCTCGTCTTGCCCGACTTCGCCCAGCGTCGGGTTGGCCGCGTCGCCGGGGCGGAAGGTGCCGACGACGTCATGCCGGACGCTGCACCGCGTGTACTCGCCCTGCCCGCCACACCCCGCCGCCCACAACGCCTCGGCCACGGCGTCGACGTTTTCGCGCGGCACGAACGTCACCAGCTTCGCCCACGTCGGCACCTCCGCCAACTTCAGCGGCGACCGCACCGGCCCGATGCCAACAAGATCCGCCAGCACGTCGTTTGTTCCGCCCTCGGCGACGTCGAGCGCGGTGTGCGGCGCGTAGATCGCGACGTTCTGCCGGATCGCGTCGAACACGACGCCGCCGACCAGCCGCTTCATCGGCTTGAAGATCGGCGGGTGGTAGGCGACGATTATGCCGCACCCCGCGTCGATTGCCTCGGCCAGCACCGGCGGCGTGAGGTCGATGCAGAAGCCGACCTTGTTCACGGGCACAGCCCGGTCGCCGGCGAGCAAGCCGACGTTGTCCCACGGTTCGGCCAGCGACGGCGGGGCGATGGCGTTGAGTTGGTCCGCAAGGTCGCCGACGGTCATGCGGCAGTGTTGGTTTCCCGCTCGACCAGGTCGAGGTAGGCCGCCCGCAGTTGGCGGGTGATCGGGCCCGGCTCGCCCAAATCGCGGGCCTCCATCTTCGTCACCGGCATCACGCCCAACACGCTGTTGGTGAGGAAAATCTCGTCGGCGGCGTACAGGAAATGCACGTCGATGCCCGCCCGCACCGTCGGCACCCCGGCCGCCCCGGCGAGCTCCAGCACAACCTTCCGCGTCACGCCCGGCAGCACGTCGCCGCGGTCGTAAGGGCAACGCTCGCGGACCGTCGCGTCTTTCAAGTCGGCTTCAGTCGGCGGCGTGACGAGCGCACCGTCCTTCACGACGAACACGTTCGACACGCTGCCGCACTGCAGGAAGTTGTGGATGCTGAACCACAACGCCTCGCCGCAGCCTCGGCCGGCGGCGCTGCGGAGGGCGGCGAAGCGGGCGACGTAATCGAGCGCCTTGTGCCCCGCGGTGAGCGTGAACGGGTTCAGCTTGTACTTGTCCTCCAGGGCGACGGCGATGCCCCGCTCGTAATGCTCGGGCGGCCGCTCGACGGCTTCGGCGGCGGTGAGCAGGACGGTGGGCTTGAGGTTGCCGCTGCCCGGCTCCGTCACCGGCGGGCCGGCCGTGAGCGTCAGTCGCAGGCGGGCGTCGCGCAGGTTGTTCGCCGCCAACACCTCCCCGGCGGCGGCGGCGAGCTCGTCATCGTCATATGGCAACGGCACCAACATGTGCCGCCCCGTGTCGCGCAGCCGGGCGAGGTGGTCGGCGAGGCGAAAGACGACGCCGTGCTTCGCCCGCATGGTCGTGAACGCTCCGGCGGCGTGCAAGAATCCGGCGTCGGCCGGGTCGATGCGGGCCTCGGCGATCGGCACGATTCGGCCGTCGAGCCAGACGTGGGCGGGGGCGTCAGTCATCATCAATCGACCGTAGGTGGTCCCGCCAGCGGCCGCCGCCCCACCAGTGGCGGTGGCGGTCGAGCCGGCGCGTGCTGCCGCATTGACGACGCAAATGCTCGACGACGAACGTCCGCCCGTCGCGGCCGCGGAACAAACCGAACAGCACCGGCTTGGCGTCCGCCGGCTCGCCCGTGATCTGGGCCGCGAACGCCTTCGCCGTTAGCCCGGCGGCGAGCGCGTGGCCCACCGTCGCCTGCCACCTCTTGATCTGCTCGTCCAACTTCCGCCAAAACTCACCGGAAAATTGCCGCATCGCCTCGCGTTGCCGCTCGGGCAGCAGCGGCAAATGGTCGTTGAGCGTGCCGTCGAGCAAGGCGGCGATCACGTCTTTCTCCCACGCCAGCGCCGCGCCCGCCCGGTGCCGGCGGACGTAGTCCTCGGCCTTGAGCTTCACGACCGGCCCGTTGTCGAACCAGACAACGTACCCCTCGCGGCCGGTGAGTTGCCGGGTGTGTTGGATGAACGCGTCAGGGTCGGCGGCGTCGACCCGCCTCGCCTCGACGAGCGGCACGCCATGGGCCTCGGCCAGCATCGCCAGCTCATCGGGCGACGTGTACTCACCGCAGGTCACGTCACGGATCGCCAGCAGCGTCAGGTTGTCCCGCTCGTAGTCGATGACGATCGGCTGCTGGGGCGAGGTCCACTCGAAGATCGGCGTCCGCCCGGCGTCAACGGCTTGTTCCATCAATGCTCGGTGCCCGGCGGCGTTCTGCAAGAACACCTCCGCCTGCCGCGCCACGTCGCTGCGGCCGCCGCGGCTCATCAGCACCAGCTCGCCGCCGAGCCGGCAGGCGTGAATCATGCTGCCGTCGAGGTTGTCGGTGATCAGGTGCGGCCGATCCCACGGCAACGCCTCGACCGCCGTCTCCGGACGCTCATTGACGTTGAAAAACTTGTGCAACGGCCGGGCGATGAGCCGGCCGTCGGCGTCGAACTTCAGCCCCCGACACTCCCGCCGCACGGCGGCCTTGATCCCGTCGCCCGGCGGGTAAGAATTCGGCAGCACCTGCGTGTAGTCGACGACGGCGTATTCGCCCCGATCCAACACCCGAAACTCCTCCCGCCCGGCGATGTGGGGAAGGATGTTGGCGAGCGAGTGGAGGACGGTGAAGGGCATTTGCGAGCTATTTCTGGGGTAGCCGTGGAGCTTGCTCCGCGCGCTCGGCGTCCGGCGTCGCTGGCTCCGGAAGCGCGGAGCAAGCTCCACGGCTACCCCGAGGCGGCCACCCGTGGTACGGCACCCCGCCGCTCCAACGCTGTGGCCTAGCAGCCCGTGGTG
>CAYLSV010000022.1:7809-11629 GCA_964386435.1 uncultured Tepidisphaerales bacterium | reverse complement strand
CTTCTTCTTGACGGCCTGATCGGGTTGCGCTGTCATGGCCGGCGTCTTCAACCGGAGTCGATCGCCCGTGGCCCTTGGCAAACGCAGCCCTGTTCAGCAGCTGTTGTTGCTCAGCACCGCTGACCTGCCGGCGGTGCGGCCGCATCCGTACTACGACGCGGTCAACAAGGTGCTCGACGCCCACGGCTTCGACGTCTTCGTCGAACGGACCTGTGCGAAGTTCTACGCCCAGGCGATGGGCCGGCCGGGGCTGGCGCCGGGGGTCTACTTCCGCTGTTTGATGGCCGGCTACCTCGAAGGCATCGACAGCGAACGCGGCATCGCCTGGCGGTGCGGCGACAGCCACTCGCTGAAGCTGTTCCTCGGCTACGCCATTGACCAGATGCCGCCGGACCACTCCACGCTCAGTCGCACACGCCGGCTGATCGACCTCGAGACCCACGCGGAGGTGTTCGCGTTCATGCTCAAGGTGCTGGCCAACCACGACCTGATCGGCGGCAAGACCGTCGGCGTGGACTCCACCACGCTGGAGGCCAACGCGGCCATGCGCAGCCTCGTACGGCGTGACAGTGGCGAGGGGTACGGCGAGTTCCTCACGCGTCTGGCCCAAGAGAGCGGCATCGAGACGCCGACGCGCGAGGACTTGGCCCGGCTCGACAAGACCCGCAAGAACAAGGCGAGCAACGACGACTGGCAGCACCCCGGCGATCCGGACGCGAAGGTGACGAAGATGAAGGACGGCAGAACGCACCTGGCCCACAAGGCCGAGCACGTCGTGGACATGGACTCGGGCGCGCTGCTGGCGGTGAACGTGTGCGACGCCGCGGCCGGCGACACGAAGACGCTGACCGACACGCTGGTCGAAGCGACGGCGAACCTGCGGGCCGTCGAGGACGACGAGCGGACGACCGGGAAGATCGACAAGCGGTGGATGAGCGAGGCGGTGCTGGACAAGGGGTACCACTCGAGGCAGACGCTGCTGGACCTGGCAGCGATGAACCTGCGCAGCTACGCCAGCGAGCCGGAAAGGGGCAAGCGGCGTTGGCGTGGCCACCCCGACGCCCGCGCCGTGACCTACGCCAACCGCCGACGGATCAAGGGCCGACGCGGCAAGCAACTTCTGAAGCAACGCGGCGAACTGCTCGAACGCAGCTTCGCCCACTGCTACGAGACCGGCGCGATGCGGCGGGCGCACCTGCGTGGCCGGGCCAACCTCGCCAAGCGTCTGCTGATCCACGCCGCCGGCTTCAACCTGGGCCTGCTGATGCGCCAGTTCTACGGCCTCGCCAAGCCGAGCAGCGCCCCGCGTGGCGGATGCGTCGCCATGACCTTGTTCGTGCGGCTACTGGTGGTCGTGGAACAGTTCGCGAACCGGACCCAAAGCCTGTTCGACACAACCTCGAAGCGTCCACCGTCCATCATCCCGCGCCGGATCCTTCAAGCCGCCTGAGACGAATCACCACTTCCACCACGGGCTGCTAAGGCCTGCCTTCATGGGATTCTGCTCGACGTAGTGAATCGCCCGGCGAATCGCTTGGTCGCTCTCAAGCGACACGAACCAGCCCCCAGCAACCCATGGGGTCTTGACATCCTGAAGCGGGGCCTCGGCGTTTAACCGCCGTGTGGCACCCGATTTAAGCCGCCGCAGGACGAGTTTGGCGTCGCCGCCTGGATTGAGCATGACGAGGTGAACGTGGTCCGGCATCACACACAGCGCGTGCAGCGTATAGCCTGCTCGTGTTGCGTCGGACATGATACCGATGGCCGCGGCACGGGCCTGTTTGCCGTTAAGCTTGACCGGTGCTGCCGCCATCGCCTCTTTCGCGGCCACCCGCTTTTGATGATCGTGCGGGTCTCGGGCGTACGACCGGGTGCCGCTGACGGTGGTCGCTTTGCCGCCGGCGTCGAAGATGGCGCGGCTGGCGACGTAGGTGGACCAACTGCCGCGGGGTTCGTTGGGAAGCCAGAAGCCGTAGCAGCCCCAGACAGGGTGCAACGCCAAGCGTGCCATGGTTCGACGATATGCATTGGATGCGATTGGGGTAGTCGTGGAGCAAGCTCCACGGCTACCCCGGACACCCATCGAGCGTCTTCAGTCCTTCGGCGGTTCTTTCGCGCCCAGCCAGGGCATCATCTTTCGCACGCGCTTGCCGGTTTGTTCGACGCTGCTGGCCAGGTCCTTTTCGTACAGCCGCTTGAACTCGGGCATGCCGGCCTCATATTCGGCTCGCCATTCCTTGGCGAACTGGCCGCTTTGGATCTCGCCGAGGATCTCCTTCATGCGGGCTTTGGCCGAGTCGTCGACGACGCGGGGGCCACGGGTCAAATCGCCGTACTCGGCGGTGTTGGAGACGCTGTAGCGCATGTAGTCGAGGCCGCCCTGGAAGATCAAATCGGTGATGAGCTTCACTTCGTGGACGCACTCGAAGTAGGCCATCTCCGGCGGATAGCCGGCCTCGACGAGGGTTTCGTAGCCGGCCTTGATAAGGGCCGCCAGGCCGCCACAGAGGACGGCCTGCTCGCCGAAGAGATCGGTCTCGCACTCGTCCTTGAACGAGGTCTCGAAGATGCCGCTGCGGCCGCCGCCGACGCCGTTGGCCCAGGCCAGGGCCGTGCCGCGGGCGTTGCCGCTGGCGTCCTGATGCACCGCGAACAAACACGGCACGCCGCCGCCGGCCTCGAACTGGCTGCGGACGAGGTGGCCCGGCCCCTTGGGCGCGACCATCACCACGTCGACGTCGCTCGGCACCTCGATGGTCTTGAAGTGGACGTTGAACCCGTGCGTGAAACCCAGCGTCTTGCCGGCCGTCAGGTTCGGCTGGATGTCCTTCTCGTACACCGCCGGCTGCACCTCGTCGGGCAACGCGACGATGATGAGGTCGGCCTTCTTCACCGCCTCGGCGACGGGCAGCGGCTCGAAGCCCTTCTCCCTCGCCAGCCGGCCGTTGGCCGAGTCGGGGCGATTGGCGACGATGACCTCGATCTGGCCGTTGCCGCTCTCGCGCAGGTTCTGGGCGTGGGCGTGCCCCTGGCTGCCAAAGCCGAGCACGGCCACGGTCTTGCCGAACAGCGAACTGAGCGGGGCGTCCTTGTCGTAGAGCATTTCGAGGGCCATGGCCCGGCAGAATAGATCGGGCGGTGCCCGGCAGCAACTTCACGGAGGTGGTAGGTGGCAGGAAGCAGGTGGTAGGCCAAGCGCCGGCGGGGGATAAGCTGCGGGCATGAGCAAGCCGACCGCGACCGCCGCCTGGGGTGCCCTGGCCGACCACTACAAGCAGATCGAGCCGCGGCATCTGCGGGAGCTATTCGCCGAGGATGGCGGGCGGTTTGATGCCATGAGTCGGCGGGCGTGCGGGATTCTGCTGGATTATTCCAAGAACCGTGCGACGGGCGAGACGATGAAGCTGCTGTTCGAGCTGGCCGAGCAGCAAGGCGTGGCGGCGTTGCGGGATGCGATGTTCGCCGGGGAGAAGATCAACGTGACCGAGGACCGGGCCGTGCTGCACGTGGCGTTGCGGGCGGCGGAGGGGGCGGACGTCCGGGTGGACGGCGAGAACGTGGTGCCAAGCGTGCACGCGACGCTGCGGCGGATGAAGGATTTTGTCGGGCGGGTGCGGTCGGGGGCGTGGAAGGGATTCACGGGAAAGGCGATCACCGACGTCGTGAACATCGGCATCGGCGGCTCCGACCTCGGCCCGGTCATGGTGTGTGAAGCCCTCGAGCCCTTTCGGGTCGGCCTGCATCCGCACTTCGTGAGCAATGTGGATGGAACGGACCTCGCCACGACGCTGAAAGACCTCGACCCCAAGACGACCCTCTT
>CAYLSV010000022.1:0-7799 GCA_964386435.1 uncultured Tepidisphaerales bacterium | reverse complement strand
GGCGGGAGCGACCTCGGGCCGGTGATGGTGACGGAGGCGCTGCGGCCGTACGCGGATGACGCGAAGCTGCGGGCACACTTTGTCTCGAACATCGACGGCACGCATTTGGCCGAGGTGCTGAAGAAAGTGAACGCCGAGACGACGCTGTTCGTCGTGGCCAGCAAGACGTTCACGACGCAGGAGACAATGACCAACGCCGCGAGCGCCAAGGCGTGGCTGGTGGCGGCGGCGGAAGAAGAGGCGGCCGTGGCGAAGCATTTCGTCGCCGCCAGCACGAACGAGGCGGGCGTCACCGGCTTCGGCATCGACGCGGCGAACATGTTCGGCTTCGAGGACTGGGTGGGCGGCCGGTACAGCTTGTGGAGCAGCATCGGCCTGCCGATCGCGCTCTACCTCGGCTACGACCGCTTCGCCGAGTTGCTGGCCGGGGCGCGCCTGATGGACGAGCATTTCAAGACGGCCGAGCCGGCCGACAACTTGCCAATGATCCTCGGGCTTTTGGGCGTGTGGTACGGCGATTTCTTCGACGCCCGGACGCACGCGATTCTGCCGTACGACCAGTACCTTTCCCGCTTCGCCGCCTACTTCCAGCAGGGCGACATGGAGAGCAACGGCAAGCGGGTCACGCGGGACGGCAAGGTGATCGACGACTACCAGACCGGCCCGATCGTCTGGGGCGAGCCGGGCACGAACGGGCAGCACGCGTTCTACCAGCTCATCCACCAGGGTACGAAGCTGATCCCGTGCGACTTCCTCGCCCCGGCGAAGAGCCACAACGATTTGACCAAGCTCGGCGGCCACGACCACCACCGCATCCTGCTCTCCAACTACTTCGCCCAGACCGAGGCCCTCATGATGGGCAAGACCCGCGAGGAACTCGAAGCCGAGAACGTGCCGGCAGAACTCTTGCCCCACAAAACCTTCCCCGGCAACCGCCCGACCAACAGCCTGCTGTTCGAGAAGCTCGACCCGAAAACCCTCGGCAGCCTGATTGCCCTCTACGAACACAAGATCTTCGTCCAGGGCGCGATCTGGAACATCAACAGCTTCGACCAATGGGGCGTCGAACTCGGCAAGCAACTGGCGAAGCAAATCCTGCCCGAACTCGACGGCCCGGCCGAGGTGACAAGCCATGACGCCAGCACGAACGGGCTGATCAACGCGTACAAAAAGCTCCGGTGATGTTGGACCCACTCGACCATCTTGCTCAAGAAGCGGCCGCGGCCGACGAGGTGGCGCGGGTGCCGCAGCGGCGGCCGCTGTGGGTGATCGTGGTGGCGCCCGTGATGAACCTCATGGCGATCGTGTTCGTGCTGCTGGCGCTGGTGCCGCTGTCCGACGCGGTGCTGCTCTTCACCGATGATGCCCCGGCTTTTGCACCATTCGATCCGCCGCTGGCGTTGCTGATGTCGGCGACTTTCGAAGACGGCATCACCTGCGTCGTGTTCGGCCGGATCGGGTGGGCTGTATCCGCGGGTATGGCAGGGTTCCTGTTGTTGCTGGCGATCCTCCAGAACGCGCTCTATCGGCGGCTTTTGCGGAAGCACCGCGTCCGACTGCTCTGACACCACTCACCCCCGCAGCACGTCGGCGGGGCGGTAGTTGCCGACGATTTGGTGGGGGTCGCTTTCGAGCCAGTTGCCCAGGACGCTGCTGTAGACGTGGCGGAAGTCGAGGGTGTATTTCAGGTCGCCGTTGTCGAGGTCGGTGAGCGACGGGTGGCGGCCGAGGGTGCCGGGCTGGACGCTCGGGCCGAACAGGAACATGGGGGCGGCCGCGCCGTGATCGGTGCCGGCGCCGTTGTTCTCCTTCACCCGCCGGCCGAACTCGCTGAAGCTCATCATCAACACCCGCTCGGCGTGGCCGGTGGCCTTCATGTCCTGCCAGAACGCCTTGACGCCTTGGGCGAACTGCCGCAGCAGCTGCTGGTGCCGGCCGGCCTGGTTGGCGTGCGTGTCAAAGCCGCCGAGGCTGACGTAGTAAACCCGCGTGGGCAGGTTTGCCGAGATCATCGCGGCGGTGGTCCGCAAATCGTTGCCGAAGCCGCCCCGCGGGTAGTCGGCCCGCGACGCAAACCCGCCCAGGGCCGCCAGGATCTGCTCGCTGCTGGCCTTGGCGTCGAGGGCGGTTCGGGTGAGGAAGTCGAGGTTGCCCGCGTCGCCCTGCCGCGGCTGGTTGAGCTGCTTGAAGGCGTCGGGGTCGCTGCCGCCGTACTGGTAATCGTCGGGCGTCTCGAACGTCATTGGCGTCACCCGACGGCCCTGCATCGCCAGCGGCAGTTCCTCGCTCATCGCCACCCCCGTCGTCGCGTCCGGCGGCTCCGGGGCGGCGTTGGGATTCTTCGGATCGACGCCTGAACACTGCGCGTCAAAAAACCGGCCGAGCCAGCCGTCCTTGGGCGTCTCGGTGGTCGGATCGGCCGAGTGCCAGACGTCCATTGAGCGGAAGTGGCTGCGGTTGGGGTTCGGGTAGCCGACGCCGTGGATGACGTTGCCCCAGCCCTCGCTGAGCAGCTCCGTCAGATCGCCCGCGGCGTTGTTGAGGCCGACGAAGTCGTCGAGCTGGATCAAATCGTCCCGCTGCACCCCCAGCCGCGGGCGGGCGCGGTAGTAGTTGTCATCGGCGAAGGGCACAATCGTGTTCAGCCCGTCGTTGCCGCCCGCGAGTTGGACGACGACGAGGATTTTTCCATCCTTGCCGGTCGCCTGCTGGGTGAGCTTGGCGTCCATCGGGTCGGCCATCGCCCACGCGGTGCGGCCCAGGAACGCCGGCACGGTCGCCGACGCCCCGAGCAAGGTCAGGCCACGGTGTAAAAACGCCCGGCGGGTGTATGGCATCTGCTTCATCATTCGTCCTGTTCAGTGAAGTTGGAACTCCGGCAGCGACACGATCAAATCGAGCATGGCCCGTGCCGTCGGCTGCGTCAGCCGCTCGCCACCGGCGGCCACGACCTCTTGCCGCCGCACGTCGGCGACCGGGCGGTGGATGAGCCGGGCGATCCACAAATCGGCGAACTCGCCCGGCGTCGGGGCTTCGTCCAAATCGACGCCGCCCTGCTTGAGCAGTTCGACGGCGGCGTTGACGCGGGCCAGCAGGGTGCTGGTGTTGATCCACGCCCGGCCGCTGGGCCACCCCTCGACGGTCGGCGGCATCATCGGCATCTGCCCCATGCCCCGCAGCAGACTCAGCTTCCGCCGCGGCGCCGGCATCGGCGCCCCGCTCTGCCGCGCAAGCGCGACGAACAGCTCCACCGGGCTTTTGATCTTTGCCCCGACATTCGATTCGTCGAAAAAGTACCGGCTCCGCAGCAGCGTCGACAGTACAGGTCGCAAATCGTACTTGTTCTCCCGCAGCAGCTCGCCCAGCGCGGCACACACGGCCGGGTCCGGCTCGTCGCTGGCGAAGAACCGTACCAACTCCGTCGCGATGTATGGGGCACACGCCGGGTGCTCCATGAGCAAATCGACCACCTCGTCGCCGCCGAAGTTGGCGGTGACGCCGAAGATGGTTTTGTTGCCGTTGTCGTGCTGCATCCGGCGGAGGCGAAAATCACGGCCGTCGGTGTGCCACCCGGTGAACGCGCGTGCGGCCTGCTTGATGTCGTCCTCGGTGTAGTTGCCGATGCCCAGCGTGAACAACTCCATGAGTTCGCGGGCGTAGTTTTCGTTCGGGCTGCCTTCGCGGTTCTGCTGGTTGTTGAGGTACATGATCATCGCCGGGTCGCGGCTGATCGCCTTGCAGAACGCCCGGAAGTTGCCCGCGGCATGGGTCCGCAGCGTCTCCTGCTGCGGCCAAATGAGCCGCTGATCGAACCGCAGGTTCTGCACGCCGGTCACGAAGTGGCCGTGCCAGAAAAGCGTGAGTTTTTCCTGCAGCGGAAACGGCCCGGCGGCCATGCGGTCGAGCCACCAATCGAGCACGTTCAGCACGAACTGCCGCCCGCCGCCGGCGATTTGGGCGCGGATGGCGTCGCGGGCCGCCTCGTCGCCGCCACGCATGAACGCCGCCCGCCGCTCGGCCTGCGTTTGCGGCAAGCCCTCCAGCGGCGACGTGTCCGGCAGATCGTCCGGCGTCGCCTCGGCGGCCGGGGCGTCGGGAAAATCGAGCAGCCGATCCACCGACGCGTGCAGCCCCAGCCCGGCCACCGCCGTTACCTCGCCCGGCGTGCCGCCGAACCCGGCCCGATTAAGCAAGTGCCGCGCCTGAACCGGCCCCCATGGTCCGTCGTGCGCGGCGAGCGTTTGCGACGTTGATCGTGCCATGACATCTCCTCCAACGTGAGCGGCCCGACCTTTATTGTCGGCACATCACCCGCTTTTGTCAGCAGCCACCGCCGGATTTGTCGTCAAGGTTCCAGAAGGAACTGAAAAGCCGGCGATCCAGGCCGTCTACGCTGACACATGGCGACTCAGCCGCACACGATCCAGCTCGGCCACAGCCCGGACCCCGACGACGCGTTTATGTTCTACGCCCTCGCCCAGGAGCCGCCGCTGATCGAGACGCACGGCTGGCGGTTCCGGCACGTGCTGCAGGACATCAACACCCTCAGCGACCGGGCCATCCGCGGCGAGCTGGAGATCACCGCGATCAGCGTCGCCAGCTACCCGCTGGTGGCCGAGAAGTACGCCCTGACCAGCTGCGGCGCGAGCATGGGCGACGGCTACGGCCCCCGGCTGGTGGCCCGCGAGGCGATGAGCGGCGACGACCTCCGCGGCAAGACCATTGCTGTCCCCGGCACGCTCACCAGCGCCTTCCTCTCGCTCCAGCTCCGCCTCGGCAAGGCCGGCGAGGCGTTCCAGTACGAAGTCGTCGAGTTCGACCAGATCCCCGAGCACGTCCAGGCCGGCAAGGCCGACGCCGGCCTGCTGATCCACGAGGGGCAGCTCACCTACAAGGACTTCGGTTTGCACCTCATCGAGGACCTCGGCGTCTGGTGGGGCGAGAAGGAGGACGGCCTGCCCCTGCCGCTGGGCGGCAACTGCATCCGCCGCGATCTCGGCGAGGAGGCGATGCGGACCGTCACCGGCGTCCTGAAAAACAGCATCCAGTACAGCCTCGACCACCGCAAGCAGGCCGTCGACTACAGCCTCGACTTCGGCCGCGGCCTCGACCACAACCTCGCCGACGAGTTCGTCGGCATGTACGTCAACCACTGGACCCTCGACTACGGCGACAAGGGCCGCGAGGCGATCCGCCGGTTCCTGACCCAAGGTGCCGAGGCCGGCTACATCGACCCAACACCCGACATCCAGTTCATATCGCCATGAAAGGTAAAGCCGTAGGTGCTGCACAACGATACTATGGGCCTACGCCTTTGTATTCGATGTGCGCCTTGAAATCATCGATGTTGTCGATCGTCGGTGTCGCAACATCGGGCTGAAGATAAGAAGCAAAGTCGCCGCCGCTGTCCAAGATCTCGCGTAGCTCCGTTAACGTGATTCGGAAACCGGCGGCGTACGTTATTTTGATGCCGCCGTCGTCTAATGTATCAACACTCTCTAGCTCGTTCACAACCACGATGGCTTGGTTGTAGATGAGCTTTGGCGTTCTACCTGATCGATCGAGCGGACATTAGATTGTGACTTCGTAGCGATCTTGTGCCACAGCCACCGAGTTCCAGATTGGGTCGCGGTTAAACCTGCCAAAGTAGCTGATGAAGTTGGCTCGCACTTGGAAGCTGTGATTGAAGTCATTGATTAGATCGTCGTTATCAACAACCTTTGCGACTGTGTCTGCATAACTCATAGATACCGCGCCAAAATGATTCTTGTACAGGAACAAGAAGACAAAACACGCGAGAAAGAGGCCAGTGCCAAGCGTGGTGGCGAGGCCGACCATCACCAGTTTCTTCCTGTTCATGCAGCACATGATAAAGGTTCAGTGCTCAGCATCAAACATCGTTGACTGCTCCGGCGGCTCGCGGAAGGTAAGCCCCAGGTGCTCAAACGCCCGCCGCGTCGCCCGGCGGCCCTGGCGGGTTCGGGTGACGAAGGCGTTTTGCAGCAGGTAGGGCTCGATCACGTCCTCCAGCGTGTCCCGCTCCTCGCCGAGAGTTGCGGCGACGGCTTCGACGCCGACCGGGCCGCCGTCGTAGACGTCGATGATGGTGCGGAGGTAGGCCCGGTCCTGCTCGTCGAGGCCCACGGCGTCGATGGCTTCGAGGTCCAGGGCTTGCTGGGCGATGTCATGTGTGAGCGTGCCGTCGGCCTCCACGGCGGCGTAGTCGCGGACGCGGCGGAGCAAGCGGTTGGCCACCCGCGGCGTGCCGCGGCTGCGGTGGGCCAGCTCCCAGAGCGCCGTGTCCTCGGCCACCAAGTTCATCTGCCGGCTGTTGGCCTTGAGGATGATGTGCAAATCCTCAGGGCGGTAGAACTCGAGGTGCTCCGACAGGCCAAATCGCCCGCGCAGCGGGCCGGTCAGCAGGCCGAGGCGGGTGGTGGCGCCGATGAGCGTGAACGGCTGCACGGGGATCGTCACGACCCGCGCGTGGCTGCCCTGGTCGAGCGTGACGTCGACCTTGAAGTCCTCCATCGCCGGGTAGAGGTACTCCTCGACGACGCCGCTCATCCGGTGGATCTCGTCGATGAACAGGACGTCGCCCTCCTGCAAATTGGAGAGGATGCCGACGAGGTCGCTGCCTTTGGTGAGCGCCGGGCCGTTGGTGACGTGGGCCTTGGCGTCCATCTCGTTGGCGATGACGTGGGCCAGCGTCGTCTTGCCCAACCCCGGCGGCCCGTGGAGCAGAGCGTGGTCGACCGGCTCGCCCCGCCCCTTGGCCGCCCGGACGGCGATGGTTAGCTTGCGGATCAGCTCCGGCTGGCCGATGTAGTCCTCGAACCGCTCGGGCCGCAGGGCGAAGTTGAAGCGGCGTTCCTCCTCGCCTGTGCTGGTGCCGGTGAGGATGCGCTCGCGGGCCATACCCGATCGTAGGGCGGGGCGGTGATTCCGCAGGTAGCTGCGACCACACTTGGTCGCAGTCCGGGGCGATCATTGACCGGACTGCGATCAGGTTTAATCGCAGCTACCTTCCATCTCTTGGGCCGGTCAGCGTCAGCAGCATCGCGTCGCCGTAGCTGAAGAAGCGGTACTTCTCGCTTATCGCCTCGTCGTACAGCCGGCGGCGGGTGGGGGTGCCGATCAGGCCGTCGACCAGCGCGATCAGCGTGCTGCGGGGCAGGTGAAAGTTGGTCAGCAGCACGTCGACGTGTTTTGGCTCGTACGGCGGCTGGATGAGCAAACTCGTCTCGCCGCTGCCGGGCCGTACCTCGCCGGGCGGCTGGCTCTCGAGGGTGCGGCAGCTCGTGGTGCCGACGCAGACGATGCGTCGGCCGTCCCGCTTCGTCCCGTTGATCGCCTCGGCGGCGGCGGGGGGCAGGTGCCATTGCTCGGTGTGCATGGCGTGGTCGTCGAGGTCGTCGGCCGTCACCGGGGCGAACGTGCCGGCCCCGACTTCGAGCGTGATTGTCGTCCGTCGAACGCCGGCGTCGTCGAGTTGTTGCAGCAGCTCGTCATCGAAATGCAGCCCCGCCGTGGGCGCGGCGACGCTGGCGGCCGCGCCTTGGCCAAACACCGTTTGGTACCGCTCCCGGTCTACGTCATCCCGCGCGTCGGCCGTCTTCCCCCGCTTGATGTACGGCGGCAGCGGCATCCGCCCGGCCGATGCCAGCACCTCCCCGTCGGCCTCGACACGCACGCGATACCCCTGCTCCAGCTTCCCCAAGACGAACAACTTCGCCGCCGGATCGCCCACCACCTCGAACCCCACCTCCGGCCGCACCGGCCCCGGATTCTTCAGCAAC
>CAYLSV010000021.1:0-48771 GCA_964386435.1 uncultured Tepidisphaerales bacterium | reverse complement strand
CCGCCGCTACGCGGCGGTGGGGGTTTTTGGCGAGGTTGATCCGCCTGTCTGGCCACCAAGGGCGGGGCGTGATGGGTCGGCTTGCCTCAGGCGATCAGGCTTGGCGGTGGGGTGTAGCCGCTGCGTTCGATGCCGTCTTCGGCGACGCTGCTCTTCAAGTTGCACGGGTGGGCGTCGTCGCCGAGGTGGAAGTCGGACTCGTACCAGTCATGGATCTGGTTCAACTCCTCCGTCGTCAGGTCCGGCTTGTCGGGGACGGCGGCGATTTCCTTGATCTCGTCGTCACTCACCAAGGTCGCCGTAATGCTCGTCATCGCCGGCTGCTGCAGCAGCCACTTGCAGGCCATCTGGTGCAGCGTCATGCCGTGCCCCTCGGCGATGGGGCGGAGCAGATCGGCCTTCTGCGGGCCGTAGATTTGCCAGGATTTGTCGCGGAACTTGCGGTGGTCGCTGCTGGCGAGCTTGGTGTCCTGCTTGATCGCGTCCTTGAGGATGCCCGAATGGTCCTGCACCCGCGCCAGCAGCCCCGCCCCGGCGGACTCGGCCGCCTCGCCGAGCTCGCGGCCGGGGTGTTGCTCGAGCACGTTGTACACGGTCTGGCAGACCTTCGCCCCGTGATCGAGCATGGCGGTGAACCCCTCCTCCCGCCACCCGATTGCCGGACCGAGGCTCACGCCCCAGGTGCCAATTTTGCCTTCCTCGACGAACTTCTCGCACTCGGCGAACAGCTCGGGCGTGATGTGGTGCAGGCGGATGTTGTGGGCCAGGTAGACGTCGATCCGCTCAACGCCCAGCCGCGAGAGCGACTGCTGCAACGCCCGGCGGACGAACGCTGGCGAGAAGTCGTGCTTCCGCTCGCTGTGGCCGCCGGGCACGCCGGGGTCGGTGTGCCAGTCGTAGCCGAACTTGCCGCCGATCTGCACGTTGTCCCGCTGCGACGTCGGCAGCGTCTTGAGCCACTGCCCGAACATCGTCTCCGCCCGGCCGTTGCCGTAGGCATCACCGTTATCGAAGTACGTGATGCCCCGCTCCAGCGCCAGGCCGCACATTCGGTCGCAATCGTGCTGCTCGCGGTGGCCCCACCAATCGACGCCAAATATCCAGCACCCCAACGAGATCGGCGACACCTTCACGCCCGAATCGCCCAGTTCACGCAAGCTCATGGCCCAGAATAGCCCGCCGGGCCAACCCGGCGGGCCAAAGGTGGTGACAACTCGCCGCCGGTTCAGTCGACGATCCGCGACAACTCGCCGGCCCGTGGATCTTCGCGGTCGCGGAGCACGTCGCCGTCCTGGCCGCCGCCGTCGAGGTCGTCTGCCCCGCGGCCGCCCCACAAGCGGTCGTCGCCGTCGCCGCCACGCAGCACGTCGGTGCCGCGGTTGCCCAGCAGGAAGTCGTGGCCCGCCCCGCCCTCGAGCGTGTCGTCGCCGGCCTGCCCCAGCAGCAGATCATGGCCGTCGCCACCGAGCATGCGGTCGTTGCCGCGGCCACCCACGAGCCAGTCGTCGCCCGCGCCGCCCTCGATCAGATCGTCGCCGCCGGCCCCGCGGAGCCAGTCGTTGCCGCCCAGGCCCAGCAGCGTGTCGTCGCCGATGTCGCCGAAGATGACGTTGCGGGCGTCGTTGCCGGTGAGCACGTCGTCGCCCCAGCCGCCGTGGATGAAGTGGCCGCCGGTGATCATGTCGTTGCCCCGCCAGCCGCTGGCCGAGACGCGGGGGCCGTCGCCGAGGCCGGCCAGATCGATGTCGATCGAGTCGTTGCCGTCGCGGCCGTGCACCATCACCCGGCGGACCTCAGCCACGTCGAAGGCCGATGCCTCGCCGTTCACCAGGACGTTGAACTGTTCACCGCTGACGGTCACGGCGATCACGTTGTCAACGCCCTCATCGCCGACGACGCGGAGCACGCCGTTGTCGGCGAGCGTGGCGCTGAGCAGCTGACGGCGTTCGAGCGGTTCGTGGTGGATCATCAGAAATCTCCTGCGGTTCGTGTGCCAAATCGGGCCGAACAGCGCCGGCCCCGTCGGCGAGTGCAACGCGGGAGGCAGCGGTGAAATTCCGCACTTGCTACAACTTTCCAACATCAATTGGCGTCTGGCTACGCTGCTGTGTGCCGCGCACTTTCACCATCCTGGCTCTGGGCGATGTCGTGGGCCGGCCGGGGCGGGCTGCGATGGCGTCGGAGCTCCCCGGGCTGGTGAAGGAGGTCGGAGCAGACTTCGTGATCGCCAACGCCGAGAACGCCGCGGCGGGCAGCGGGCTGACGCCGAAGATCTTCGCCGATCTGCGGGCGGCCGGCATCGACGCGATGACGCTGGGCGACCACTGTTTCAAGCGGAACGAGATCGCCGCCACGCTGGCCTCCAGCGAGCGGCTGGTGCGGCCGGGGAATCTGAGCGCGAGCGCGCCGGGCAAGCCGTACCGCATCGTGACGGCGGCGAACGGGATGAAGGTGGCATTTGCGGCGTTGCTCGGGCGGGTTTACATGAACCAGCTGCCGGCCGACAACCCGTTCGACGCCGCCGACGCGATGCTCAGCCGCATCGGCAAGGGGGCGGATGTGATCGTCTTCGACCTCCACTGCGAGGCGACGAGCGAGAAGCTGGCACTCGGTTACCACCTCGACGGCCGGGCGAGCTTGTGCTTTGGCACCCACACCCACGTCCCCACCGCCGACGCCAAGATCCTGCCCGGCGGCACCGCCCACATCACCGACGTCGGCATGTGCGGCCCCTACGACAGCATCCTCGGCCGCGACCGGCAGCAGGTGGTGGCGACCATGCGGACCAATGTGCCCGGCAAGTTCGAGGTCGCCACCGGCGACGTGCGGTTGTGCGGCGTGGTGGCCGAGATCGATCTGGAAACGAAGCGGGCCGTCCGATGCGAGCGGGTCGAGAAGAAGGCGGCGTTCGCCGGCAAGGCGTACGACGGCGACGACCGACGGTAGACGACCGGCGGTGAGTGCCGCACGATTGGTTCGTGCGACACCCTGCCGTGCGGCAACGTCAGGTTGGCGGCTAAGCGTGTTGTCGGACGTGGTCAAGGTGGTCCAATTTTTTCGCCGATACTCACGTTGACACGGCGTGTGGGTTCTGTATCTTGACCCACCGGCTCTGCCTGCCTAGGTGGGGTTGGGCCCGTGCCGACCCCTGAACCGGGGCACCGGAACGGGTGAACGGTGAAGGACTGGACAAACGGAAAAATTCAGCCACACTGTGAAGCCGACGTTAGAACGGTTTAACGGGCCCTTGACGAAATGTCCGGCCCGCCGTTTGCGATCGGGCGACTGGATCGGGTGGGTCGTGCCGCCGGGATCGGGTTCGGACACAGTGGGTTCACGCGGTGTTGGCGGATTGGTTGGTGAAACAACCGTCGGCCCTGCGGCGTAGATACTGACGGGGCCCGTGCTTCCGAACCAGGTGGTGTCGGCGGCGTGGGTGCCAAGTTTGACCGGTCATGGAGGCCGGGCCGGCAGCGTGCCGGTGCGGCGGCGACCTCGGGCAACCGGGCCAGCCGCCGAGCATAGGAGCCGCCCGGCGGGAGCCGGGGCAGGCCGAGGCTTCGACGGGCCCGGCGTGCGAATCGACAGAATTGAAGAGTTTAGGAGGCGACCCATGGCCGCCACCCTTGAGAAGACGGTGACTACCACTCAAATCCAGCCGGAGGGCAAGGCCGCCAAACGCGCCATGCCCGTGCCCCGCCTTTTGCGCCAAAAGGCCGAGGTCATTCTTGCCACGAACTACGACTTCATGGACAGCGAAGTCTTCACGCAACGCGGCGTGGAGCGGGCGCTGTTCGAGGTCGAGGACAGCGAGAAGGCGCTGCCCTTCGTCGCGTGGTACCAACCCACCCGCGACGAAGCCTTCGAGGGCCAGGACAACGTCGGCCAGCCGCAGCTCATGAAGCCGGCCGAAGAGAAGCTCATGTTCCTGCGCTTCAACTTCGCCAAAAAGAAGATGGGCGTTCTGCAACGCCGTGTAAAGCGCAAGGGCCTCGACAAGGCGACCGCCACCGAGCTCGTGGAGTGGGACCGCAAGGTCGAGCATTACCGCGAGTACCTGGTCCGCACCAACCTCGCGCTCGTCCTGGCCATGGCCAAGCGGACGCGGCTGGGCGATGTGGACTTCTCGGAGATCGTTTCCGAGGGCAACATGGCGCTGATCCGGGCCGTCGATAAGTTCAACGTCGACAAGGGCTTCAAGTTCAGCACCTACGCCTGCCGGGCCATCCTCAAGGCGTTCAGCCGCACGGCGATGAAGCACTCCCGGCACCGCCAGCGGTTCCCGGTCGAGTTCGAGCCGGACCTCGAGAAGTCCAACTGGGACGAGGTCCGCCGGGCCCAGGTCGAGGACGATTGCGTGGATGAGCTTAAGACGATTGTCGACAGCAACCTCGCCGATTTGACTGACGTGGAGCAAACGGTGCTTCGCCGCCGGTTTAACTGGAACAGCGAGGAGAACAACCCGCTGACGCTCGAGCAGGTCGGCCGGATCATCGGCGTGACGAAGGAGCGCGTCCGCCAGATCCAGAACAAGGCGCTGACGAAGATTCGCGGCCTGATGGAAGATGGCGTGCTCCGCAACCGTCCGGACGTCCAGAAGGTCGTCCGCGATGCCGAGCAACTCGCCGCCAGCGAGTGAGCGAGGCCGGACATTCTGAACCCGTTGGGGCGGCTTCTGCCATCTGGCGGAGGCCGCTCTTTTTCTTGCGGGCGTGCCGGCCCCTACGGTGCGGCATGAGTGCCGATTCAGACATTCGCCGGTCGCCGTTGCACGATTGGCACCTGGCCCAGGGCGGGCGGATGGTGGAGTTCGCCGGGTGGGCGTTGCCGGTGATGTACGACAACATCGCCGCCGAACACGCCGCGACGCGGACCAGCGGCGGCCTGTTCGACGTGAGCCACATGGGCCGTTTGCGGTTCAAGGGCGGCGACGCCGGGGCGTTCCTGGAAAAGGTGTTCACGCGGCGGGTGACGGACTTGGCCGCGGGCCGCAGCCGCTACGGGTTCATCACCAACGAGGTCGGCGGCGTGAAGGACGACGTGATCGTCTCGGCCGAGGGCGACCACAAGTACGCGATGGTCTGCAACGCCAGCAACCGCCAGAAGCTGCTCGCCCACTTCGAAGCCGTCGCCGCGGATCACGGGTGGTCGATCGGCCTCGAAGACCGCACGGAGAAGACGGCGATGGTGGCGCTGCAGGGGCCGTCAGTCATCGAGAAGCTGGCCGATAAGTTGCCGGTGGACATCGACTTGCGCGACCTCAAGCGGTTCGGGTTCGTCAAGACGACGTACTTGTTCATGGAGTTCATCGTCCACCGCACCGGCTACACCGGCGAGGACGGCGTCGAAGTCATCCTGCCGGCTCGGGCCGCGGCGATGGCGGTGAAGGCCCTCGGCGGCGAGTCGGCGTGGCTCAAGCCGGCCGGCCTTGGCGCCCGCGACACGCTGCGGGTCGAGGCGGGCTTGCCGCTCTACGGCCATGAGCTTTCTGAAGAGATCAGCGCCCTCGCCAGCGGCTACGACTTCGCCATCAACCTGGATCAGGACTTCATCGGCGCCCCCGCCCTTCGGCAACAACGTGACGCCGGCGGCCCGCCCCGCCGCCTCGTCGGCCTGAAGCTCGACGCCAAACGCATCGCCCGCCAGCACACGCCGGTCAGGCTCGACGGCGAGGTCGTCGGTCAAGTCACCAGCGGCACGCTCTCGCCAACGCTCGGCAGCAGCATCGCCATCGCCCACCTCGACGCTGCTCACACCGAAGTCGGCACCAAAATCGAGTGCGACTTCCGCGGCAAGCCCATCGCGGCCGAGGTGGTGGCGATGCCGTTTTACAAGCGGGCGTGACATGGCGGGCTCCGGCAAATCGCCAAGTCAACCTTCACCACGTCACAAATCCACCACCCGCCCCGCTTTTCACCCGCACCCCGCTTCGGCGTGCCTACGTTCGCTCCATGAGTGTCCCCGATGACCGGAAGTACCTGCCCAGCCACGAGTGGCACAAGGCCGAGGGCGATGTCTGCACCATTGGCATCACCCAGTTCGCCGCCGACGAGTTGACCGACATCACCTTCGCCGACCTCCCGCAGGTCGGCGACGCTGTCACCGCCGGTGAGACCTTCGGCGAGGTCGAGAGCGTCAAGGCCACCAGCGACCTCTACAGCGGCGTCAGCGGCGCGGTCATTGAAGTCAACGACGCCCTCGGCGACGACCCGGCCCTGCTGAACACCGATCCCCACGAAGCCGGCTGGATGATTAAAATCCGCCTGAGCAACCCGAGCGAACTCGACGCCCTGTTGGACAAGAAAGAGTACATCCAACAGACCGGCGCGGAGTGACGGGGACTGCAGGACGAGCTTGGCAGCCACACCTGGATCTGGATCAACATCGCCGAGGCCCCCACCGCTGCGTAGCAGCGGGGCTACGTGCGCAGCCTGAGTCGCTTCGAGTACGCACGTAGCCCCGCTGCTACGCAGCGGTGGGGCCTCAGCGACGTTGCTCCCGCAGTCGGTTGCGCCTGTCCGCTGCGTTGATGTCGCTGGCCGTCGGACCTCCGCCGCGTGGCGGCGGGGCTACGCCTGAAGTGGGAGTTGCTCGAACTGCGGGCGCAGCCCAGCCGCTACGCGGCGGAGGTCCGGGAGCCAGCGGCGCCGACGGATGAGCCGCGGCGGGAGCTGCCGTAGATCGTTCGCCAGGTCACGATCACGGCCAGCCCGAGCAGGACCGCGACGCGGAGGAGAACCAGCCACCCCCGCCCCGCCGGCGGTTGGCGTTCGACCTCGCCGTGCTCGGCGTAGAAGCTGGCGAAGTTGGCCAAATCGGTCACGTCCTCCCCGCGGCGGAGTAAATCGTCCTCGTACGCTTGGAACGCCGCCACCCACGCCGCACCGGCGGCGCGTTCCTCGCCCAGACGTGTTGCGATGGCTTCCACGTCGTCATCCATCACCGCCTCCGCCGCGGAGTCTGCCGCCTCCCGCAAGGCCTCGGGATCAAGGTGCCCGAACTCAATCGCGAGCAGGTATGCGCGGATGGCCGACCGGCGGTCGCCGCGGGCGGCGAGTAGGTCGCCCAGGGCTTCGTAGAGTCGCGGGCTGGTGCCGGTGCCGAAGCGGATCATGCCGACGACGCCGGTGATGGCTTCATCGGTCGCAACCATCTCGTCGTCATCCAGCGTCTCCAGGCGGCGTAGCGTCGTCAGCCGCTCTTGTTCCGCCATCTGTCGCAAATAATCGTGATCCTCGTAATCTACCCTACGTGGCCATTGCGTGTCGATGGTCGGCACCACGAAGCTGCCGCCGAATTCCTCGCCGCCCAGTTCATCCCGCACCCGCTCGGCCAATTGGAGCTGGTACTTCTCCCGGCCGAAGTGGGCGTCCGGGTTGATCTCGATCGCCCGGCGGATGTGCTCGATGCCCGCCTCGAGGTCAGCCCGGCCCTTCTCCTTCAGCCAGCGGTGGAGGTGGAACGTGCCGAGGTTGGCGAGGGTTTCGTAGCGGTCAGGGTCGCGGGCGAGTTGCTCGGTGGCCGCGGCGATGGCCTCGTCGTGACGGCCGAGTCTTTCCAGGGCGACGGCCAGATCATCCGCGGCGGCCAGGTCGGCGGGATCGGCGGCCAGCGTCTGCCGTGACTCGGTTAGCCGCTGTTCGTAGTAGAGATCGCTGTGTTGCTCCCACCGCCCCGCCAGCACGGCCGCCACGCTTGGCAGCCCGCGCTGCTCGTCGCGCAACGTGTCGCGGTCCCAAATGCACGCCAACGCCGGCGAGGCGAAGGTGAGGACCAGTGCCGCGACGACGAACCGCATCCCGGAATGCTAGCGGCGTAACCTTGGCCGAGTGCCGCACACGTTGTTCATCTCGCCGCACCTGGACGATGCCGTCTTCAGCGCCGGCGGCATCATGGCTCGGCTGCAAGACGAGGAACACGAGGTGCGGCTGGTGACGGTTTTCACGCGCAGCGTGCCGGACCCGACCGGCTTCGCCCTGGCGTGCCAGCTCGACAAGGCGCTGCCGGTGGACGTCGACTACATGGCGCTCCGACGGGCGGAGGATCACGCTGCGGCCGCCGCGCTGGGGCTGCCGGCGGAGGCGGTGCATCATTTGGATCTGCCCGAGGCACCGCACCGCGGGTACGGCAGCGCAGCCGAGCTGTTCGCCGGGGTCCGGCCGGACGATGCGGCCTTCTGGTGGGACGTTCGGGATGTTCTCGCCGATCAGGTGGCGAACGGCGACACGCTGCATCTGCCGCTGGGGCTTGGGAACCACGTCGACCACTTGCACGTCATTCGAGCGGTCGAGGCATTGGCGGATCAGCGGAACGTGACGCTGCGGCGGTGGCACGACACGCCGTACGTGCGGCGATACCCGGCCGACGTCTGGACGCGGGGCGAAACCATCGACATCTCGCACATGCTCGACCGCAAGCTGGCCGCGTGCGCGGCCTACACCACGCAGCTCGGCTTCCAGTTCGGCGGCGAGTCGGCGCTGCGCACCGCCCTCACCGACCATGCACACGCCGCGGCGGCGGGCAGCGGGTTCGCGTTTGCCGAGCGGCTGGTGACGTAAGGTGCCGTGTGGCGTTAGACGATCAAGTTGAGGCGCTCGTCGGCGTCGGCGAGAAGAAGGGCGAGGCGCTGCGGGCCAAGGGCGTCTCGACGGTGCGGGAGCTGCTGGAGTACTTCCCCCGCCGCTACCAGTTCGAGAGCGAGGAGCGGCCGATCGCCGATTTGGTGCACGACGAGATCCAGTCGGCCCGCGGGGAGATCATCGCGACGAACTATGTCCCCCGGCCGCGGTCGCGGTTCGAGGCGACGCTGGAGGATTCGACCGGCAAGCTGGCGCTGTCGTGGTTCAACGCCGCGTGGCTGCGGAACAAGGTGCGGCCGGGCGTGCAGCTGCGGGTGCGGGGCAAGGTGAAGAGTTTTCGCGGCTTGCCACAGATGACGCAGGCGAAGTGGGAGGAGGTCGACGAGGAGACGCCGGCGACGGAGGACAGCACGTTCCGCCCGATCTACGCCGCCTCGGCCGAGCTGAGCACCGACGAGATCATGGCGATCGTCGCCGACAACCTCGCGGCGGCGGTGGCGAACGTGCCGGAGTTCTTTGACGAAAAGCTGCTGAGGAAACACGACCTGCCGACCCGCGGCGAGGCGTACCGACTGATCCACCAGCCGGCCAACTGGCGGGAGGCGCTGCGGGCTCGGCGGCGGCTGGTGTTCGATGAGCTCATGCTCCTGCAGCTCGGTCTGAACATCGGCCGGCGGCAGCGGGAGGGGAAGCTGTCGGCTCCCGTCCTGCGGATCGACAAGACGCTCGACGCCCGAATTCGGGGGCGGTTCCCGTTCGAGATGACCGGCGCCCAACAGCGGGCGGTGTGGCAGATCGCGGCCGACATGAAAAGCGGCCGGCCGATGAACCGGCTGCTGCAGGGCGACGTCGGCAGCGGCAAGACGGTGGTGGCGCTCTACGCCATGCTCGTCGCCGTGGCGAACAAGATGCAGGCGGCGTTCCTCGCGCCCACCGAGGTGCTGGCCGAGCAGCATTACCGCAACCTCGTCCGCATGCTCGACGGCAGCAGCGTCGGGATCGACCTCGTCACCGGCCGGACCAAGCGGAAGGGTCGCGGCTTCGCCGGCGACGCGGCACTGGACCGAACCGACCTCGCCATCGGCACGCAGGCGCTGTTGCAAAGCGACGTCGCCTTCGGCAACCTCGGCCTCGTCGTCATCGACGAGCAGCACAAGCTCGGCGTCAAGCAGCGGGCCCATTTGCGCGATCAGGGGCACGCCCCGCACTACCTCGTCATGACGGCCACGCCGATCCCGCGGACGCTGGCGCTCTCGTACTTGAGCGACTTCGACGTGACGACGATCGATGAACTGCCGCCGGGCCGGCAGCCGATTCGGACGTACCACCTTCGGCCCAAGGAGCGCAAGCGGGCCCACGACTTCATCCGGCGGCAGGTCGAGGCCGGGCGGCAGGCGTACGTCGTGCTGCCGCAGATCGACGACGACGGCCTCGGCGAGACGCAAAGCGTGCGCAAGCACTTTGACCAGGTGAAAAACGGCGGCCTCAAGGGGCTGCGGCTGGGCATGATGCACGGCCAACTCTCCGGCGACGAGAAGCAGCACGTCATGCACGAGTTCCGCGACGGCAAGCTCGACGTGCTGGTGAGCACGACCGTCATCGAGGTCGGCGTCGACGTGCCGAACGCGACGGTGATGGTCATCGAATCGAGCGAGCGGTTTGGTCTGTCGCAGCTGCACCAGCTCCGCGGCCGGGTCGGGCGTGGAGCGCACGACAGCTTCTGCATCCTCGTCAGCGAGGCCGAGACGGACCAGGCGAAGCAGCGGATCGAGGCGATGTGCCGCACGAACGACGGCTTCGAAATCGCCGAGACGGACCTCAAACTCCGCGGCCCCGGCGACTTCTTCGGCACCCGCCAACACGGGTTGCCGCCGATGAAGATCGCCGATTTGACGAAAGAGTTGGAGCTGCTGAAGCTGGCCAAGGACGACGCCGCCGAGTTGCTGGCCGACGACCCGAACCTGCTCAAGCCGCACCACGAGGCGCTGCGGGCGGCCCTGATCCGCCAGTTCGGCGATGCACTGGAGTTGGCCCAGGTCGGGTGAGGAGTGCGACGCCAGCCGCGACTTCACATGCGTTAGACGCGGTAGCCGCAGCACCACGTGCTGCAGGTTCGGGTGGGGAGCTTCGCACGCGACGGACCTGCGGCACGTGGTGCCGCGGTTTGCGCGGGCGGGGAGCTACTTGTTGATCTCCACGGTTGTTCGCACTGTCTGCTCGCCCTGCTGGTCGCGGAGTGACAGTGTTGCCTCGCCGGCATTCCAGTCGATTGTCATCGTGCCGAAGTTGGCGCGGCCCATCGGGTCGCCGATGCGACCGGGATTTGGTTCATCGATCGCCCGGCGGCGGTTTTGGTTCAGGGCGCTGCTGGTGACTTCCACAAAATGCTCGCCGGCGGTGATCTCGCCGTGGTGGCGGTCGCCGCTGAGGACGACGACGGTGCCGCTCGCGGCGGCGAGGGCGTCGATCATCTTTTGGCGGTCGTTCGGGAAATTCGCCCACTTCTCGAAGCGATGGCCGCTTGGCAGCAGCTGGATGCTCGTGCAGACGACGCGGACGGCGGCGGGCTGGGCGAGTTGCTCGTGCAGCCACTGCCACTGGGCATCGCCGAGGACGGTCGCGTCGGCGTCGGTGTTGCCGACGTAGGTGCGGCGGACGGCCAGCGGCTTGGTCTTCAGCGGCGAGCGGAAGCTGCGGGTGTCGAGCAGGAGAAATTGCACCGTCCGGTCGCCCTGGCCAAAGGTCATGGCGTCGTAGTTGCCGGGGCGTGCGCGGCGTGCGGAATCTTCGGGTTCGCCGAAGAAGTCGAGCATTTTTCGCTTGGCCAGTTCCTTCTGCGGGTACTCCGCCCCGCCGTCATTGACGCCGTAATCGTGGTCGTCCCAGATGGCAAGGACGGCCGCCTCGGCCCGCAATTGCCTGAACGCCGGGCTGGCGGCGAGGCGGTCGTAGGCGGCGTCGAACTCGGCGGGCGAGGTGGTGTCAGCGTAGACGTTGTCGCCCAGAAACACAAAGACCTCCGGCCCCCACTCGGCCGCGGCGGCGAGGGCGCCGTCGTTGTCTCGACCGTCGGTGCCTTGATCACGCCAGCACGAGCCGAAGGCGATCCGCTCGATCGGCTGGCCGGCGGGCGGTGCGATGAGCAGAAACGACAGCAGCGCAGCAATGAGCATGGCCGCAGCCTATAGCCGCCGCGTGAGCATCCGGTGAAGCCACGGCGGCGGGTTGTCGCGGAGGCTGTTGCACCAGCTCATTTTGCAACGCATGGTGGACAGCTTCAGGTGAAACGCGAAGATGGCGGCGTGGGTTATCCGTTGTCCGTTCGTCGTTTTGATTTGGGGCACGCCGAGCCGAACGCCGAGTGCGCGCGGGTGCTGGACAAGGCCCGGCGGGTGCTCATCGGGCTGCGGTGGGGTATCGGAGATCTGGTGACCGAGCTGCCGATGCTGGCGGCGGTGCGGCGGGCGTGTCCGAGGGCTCATCTCGTCGGTGTCGGGGCGCGGCCGGCGGTGGAGTTGCTCGCGGGGCGGGGGCTGGTGGATGAGGTGGTGGCGGTGCAGGATCTGGGGTATCGGCACCTGGGCCACGAGGACAACCCGGCGGCCGACGCGGCGGCGGATGCGTGGCTGGCGGCGATGGGCGGGTTCGATGCGCTGCTCGACGTGCTGCACGTGGAGTACGGGCTGCGGCGCAAGCTGCAGGCGGCGGCGTGGGCGAATGGGTGGCCGATGTGGGAGTCGGATCAAGCGGCACAGAACGCGGTGACGGCTCAGGGCGGGGGCATCATCGAGGGCATCGCGTGGGGGGCGCGGGTCGGGTTCGGCATTGAAGTGCCGTCGCCGGCACGGTATCGGCTGGTGCCGGGCGAGGCCGATGCGGCGTGGGCGAGGCAACGGGCGGATGGCGAGGCGGTGGCCGTGGCGCCGCTGGCGTCGCATCCGCTGAAGCGGTGGCCGATCGAGAACTTCGCCAAACTGATCGAGCGGCTCGACGGCGAAGTGCGACTGCTCACCGCCCCCGGCGACAACTCCGCGGCGACGCTGGCAAAGCGCGTGCGACGGCCGGTGACGCTCGTGCCGGCGGCGTCCTTGAACCGCATCGCGGCAATGCTGGGGCGGTGCCGAACGTTCGTCGGCAACGACACCGGGCTGATGCACCTCGCCCGCGCCGCCGGCTGCCCGACGGTCGGCGTGTTTGGCCCGACCTGCGGCACGACGCTGCTGCCGAACGGAACGGGCCAGCGGCACGTCGGGGCGACCTCGCCGTGCGCGTACCGCGTCGAACGGCGGTACGGCATTCCGCAGTGCTGGGTGGAAGACGCCTGCCTGCGCGGGACGCCGGGCGGGTGCATCACGGAGGTGACGGTGGACGACGTGCTGCAGCAGGTGCGGGCGGTGGAGCGGGAGCTTGCCTCCAACGCCCGGATCTCTGCCGCGTAACGATGGGGCTGCGCCCGCTTTTGAAGATGCTCGGACTGCAGGCGCAGCCCCGCCGCTACGCGGCGGAGGTCCGGGCGTCGGGGGTAAGCTTGCCGAGGAGCGTCAACCCTTTGGCCGAGTCGAGGCGGACGTGCTGCAGGGTGCCGACGAGGTTGGTGTGGCCGTCGAAGGCGACGATGTGGTCGCCGCGGGTGCGGCCGACGAGTTGCGTCTCTTCCGGCCGGCCGAAGCCGGTGCCGAGCTGCACGCCGTTGCTCGGGCGGCTGGCGAGCTTGCTCTCGCCCTCGACGAGCACCTCCACCGTCTGCCCCACGAGTTGCGCGTGAACGGCGTCGCTCACCTCGTTCTGCACGCTGAGCAGCTCGCGGTTCCGCCGCTTCTTCACCTCGTCCGGCACGTCGTCTTCGAATCGCTTGATCGCCACCGTGCCCGGCCGCGGCGAGTACTTGAAGATGAAGCTGTTCTTGAACCGGCAGCGGCGGACCACGTCCTTCGTCGTCTGAAACTCGGCTTCGGTTTCCGTCGGGAAGCCGACGATGAAGTCGCTGGCGATCGAGAGGTCGGGCATCATCGCGTAGGCGCGATCAACGAACTCGTGGTACTGGCCGATCGTGTAGCCGCGGTTCATCGCCTTGAGCACGCGGTCGTCGCCGTGTTGGGCGGGGACGTGCAGGTAGCGGCAGATGCGAGGGCAATCCCGCATCGCCTGAAGCGCCTCGTCGGTGAAGTCGCGCGGATAGCTCGTGACAAACCGCAGCCGCGGCAAGTGCGGCACGGCCTCGTGGATTCGGTACAGCAACTCGGCGAACGACGTCACCCGGCCGTCGCCGTGGTCGTGGGCATAGTGATTGATCGTCTGCCCGAGCAGCGTGACCTCGACGACGCCCGAGTCGGCCAGCCGCTTGACCTCCTCCACGATGTTTTCCGGCGGCCGATGGACCTCGGGGCCGCGGGTGTACGGCACGACGCAATAGGTGCAGAACTTGTTGCAGCCGCGGGTGATGCGGACGTACGCCTGCCGCTTGGCGTCGGCGGGGCTGAAGGCGCGGGAGAGGTCCAGCAGCTCGAGGTTGTCCTCGGCCGCCGCGCGCGTGCCGCTGCGGCGGCTGGTGGTGCCCATGAGCGCCGACTGGTGGCCGCTGGTCGTATCCGCGTTGACGACCATGCTCGGCAGCTTGTCCAGTTCGCCGGGGCCGCAGATCAGGTCGACGTGGGGAAACTTGCGGAAAATGTCCAAACCGTCCCGCTCGGCCATGCAGCCCATGACGCCGACCACGGTGCCGGGCCGTTCGGTTTTGACGTGCTTCAGCTCGCCGAGCCGGCTCCACACCTTTTGCTCGGCGTGCTCGCGGACGCTGCACGTGTTGTACAAAATCACATCGGCGGCCAACCGGTCGTGGGTTGTTTCGTAGCCTTGGGCGGCGAGTTGGCTCATGACGAGCTCGGAGTCGAGCACGTTCATCTGGCAGCCGAAGGTTTCGAGGTACACGGTGCGGCTCATGGCGGACAGGCATTGTAGCCGTAGCATGCGATGTGGACGACGCACCGCCGAACTCGATCCGCCTGGGCCCGCGAGTGAGCGTGCCGGAGTCGGAGGTTCGCTGGCAATACAGCCGCAGCAGCGGCCCCGGCGGGCAGAGCGTCAACAAGCTCAACACCGCCGCCGAGTTGTGGGTGCCCATCGCCGCCATGCACGGCCTGCCGCCGGGCGCCGCCTACCGCCTGCGCCAACTCGCCGGCCAAGCTCTCACGAACGAGGACGAACTCCACCTCCGCGACGAGTCCACCCGCAGCCAACTTGGCAACCGCGACGCGGCGGTGGAAAAACTCCGCGACCTCGTCCGCCGCGCGTTGGTCGTGCCCAAACCTCGCAAAAAGACCAAGCCGAGCCGCGCCTCGAAGCGGCGACGCCTGGAGAACAAAAAGCGCACCGGCGAAAAGAAAGCCCTCCGGCAGCAAGTCCGCCGGTGAAACCGGGTTCGCCAGTGAACATCCAACAACACACGAGGCAAACCAGTTTTGCAGCGTTGGGACACCCGCTTAAGGAGTGGCAGCAAACCACCCATCCCCAACGGCCGCGGCACCGTCGCGACCATCATCCAGCACCTAGGAGCCGTTAGAGAACTGGCACGCGGTTCGCGCCAAGTCCGGTATGGCCCGGCGACCTGAACGCGATGGCATCACGCTGAGCGACGAGCAGTGGTCGGTGGTCGAGCCGCACATCTCACGCAGCACCGCCCGCACCGGTCGGCCCATGGCCGACCGCCGCACGGTGTCTGAGGGCATGCTCTACGTCCTGGTGGTCGGCTGCCAGTGGCTGCACGTGCCGCGGCACCGCTACGGGCCGTGGGGCACGGTCTACCACCACTGCAACCGCTGGCGGCTGATGGGCGTGTTCGACCGGCTGGCCGACCGCCTACGGCTGCGGGCGGACAGGCGGGGCCCGATCGACCGTTCAGCCCGTTGTGCCGACGGCACCAACCTCTGGGGCGGTCCAGGGGCGGCAGCAAGCTGCACCTTGTGAACTGCGGGTCGGGCGTTGTCCTGGACGCGACCATCACGCCGGGGCAGGCGGCCTTTGTTCAATCTGGAGCTTTACCGCCGGAGGAATGTCGTTGAGCGGCGGGTGCGGAGCTTGAAGCGCTACCGTCGCATCGCCACGCGGAGCGACAAGCTGGCGGTCAACTACTTTGCCTTCGTCCAACTCGGCATCACCCACGTCCTGCTCGAACTGGTGTGCTCAAACAGCTCCTAGATGCCCAAAAAGCTTGTCGTGGTGCTGAACGATGAACAGCGTGATCGGCGTTGGAAGCTCATTCGCCGCAGACGCGAGTCGGTTTGCAAGCTCAGATTGATCAAACGTGCCTACATCCTGCTCAAGGCTGATGCCGCCGCGGGGACAGCGTCGAAGGCCAAGGTCGTCACGGTGGCGTTGGGTACCAGTGTGCGGCCCTCCGAGCGGGTGCGGCGTTGTGTGGTCGGCCCTAACCCAAGCGTCGGATCGTCCGCGAGGTCCGAGCAAGGCTGGTGGTAACAACGTGCCCGCCGCCAGCGGCGTCGCCGGACGCTTCGCCACCGCCGATGACGCCCGCGTCAAGCTCACGCGCTTTTATCCGACGGGCCATACGTCGTGACCCACTCGGCTTCGCCGCCTGGCGGGGTCAACGATAATACTTGGTTGGGGCGAACAGCGTGGGGCCCACCGCGGCGTTGGGGCCGCCGTCGGCCGTTTGGCGTTCGTTGAGGGCGCGTTGCTTAATCTCGTCGCGGTCGAACGATTCGACGTGGCCGTCGAGGTAAGCGAAGTTGGCACCAGTGGTGCTGCCCATCCGGTGCCGCAGAAAGTCGACGGCTCGTTTATCGAAGTTGGTGCTTGACTGGTTACCGGCTTGATAGAAAGTCTCCAGATCGCCGATGCGTTCGAGGCCGTCGGCGGCCACGAGATGTTCGGAGGCGGAGCCGATGAGGCCGCTGAGTCGCCCGTGGTCGCGCCGTTGCAGGCGGTAGTCGCCCCCGACGTTCCAGCCGCTGTAGCGGGACAAATGCGTCTCACGGTCGCCCGGCGGGATGTTGCGGTTCATGCCGTACCCGCGCAGGATCTGGCGTGAGTACTCGCTCGGGTTCGAGTTGGTGTTGTAGAAGAAGTTGTCGTCCGTCGACTGACAAACCAGCACCGAGTTCTGACTGGGCAGGTACTGGTTGATCATGTCGCGGCCCGGGTTGTGCTCCACGTAGGGCCGTACGGCGGAATCGAAGCCGACGTACTGAGCGATGAAGAAGGGCCAATTCTGCGTGTTGGACCAGGCGAGCCTGGGGAAACTCACCACTGTGCTGCCGTTCGCCTCGCGGGTCATTGGGCCGCCTTCGACGGGCGGGAGCCATTGGTCGCTGTCGTGGGCGTAGTACATGAAGCCCAGGGCCTGCTGCCGCAGGTTCGACTTGCACGCGACCGTCTCGGCCGCGCCTCGAGCCGAGCCGAGCACCGGGAGCAGGATGCTGATGAGCACCGCAATGATGCCAATCACGACGAGGAGCTCCACGAGCGTGAAGCCTTGCGGCTGGCGGGGGGATGGGTGAGTCATGACGTTCCTCCTACAGAAGTTGGACAGGCCGATTACATCGGTGTGTTCGGGCTGCGGCGTCCCAGAGGGGGCTTTCCCTCATGCCGCCTCAGTGGGTTCAGTTCGCGTCAGACGCATCGAGCGGCTTTCCGAGCAGGTAGGCGACGGGTCGGGCCGCAGGGGGCGTGGGGCCGGTCTTGTCATCGATCGCCAAGTGGAAGTCGTTAACAAACGGCCGCCACAAGCGGCTGCGGGGGCTGCTCAGGCCGTAGCCTGCGCTGTTGAGTATCGGCTCATCTCCCGGGGTGGTGATCAGCACGTTGGTCGAGTTCTCGATCTCGTAGATCGCGTCCCCCTTCTTGAACGGCCCGCCGATGCCCGCGTAGCCGTAGACGTAGATGCCGTCGCTATCGACAATCCGCAGGAACGTGTCGTGCACTTCCTGCTTGGAGCCGTAGAAGTGGACGTTCTTGGCACGGCGGACCTCGAACTGAGCGTCCGACCGTTTGTGCTGGCCGTGGAGGTGGTAGACCTCAAAGCGGTTGACGGTGTCCTCGATCAGCAGGATGCGGTAGTCGCTGGTGACGGGGTCGTAGCCGTGGTTCCAGAACTGGAACCACTGTCCGCCGCCGTTGCCGCGGACCTGGACGAGCGGGTGGCTGATCGGGCTGATCGGGTAGGAGCCGTCGGGGCCGGGGCCGCTGCCGTAGCCGCCTTTGCCTTCGGGGTGGGGAATCTCCCACCCGACGCGGGGGTCGAGCTTGCCGAGCTCGTCGGACTGGTAGTACTCGTCAAGCTTCGCGTTGTCGGCCCCGAGATGGAGCCGCAAGGCTTGCCGCTCCCACCAGTTCGTGTTGAGCTCCGCCTTGGCCTCGACGCCGACGACCTTACCCTTGCCGCTGCGCCACTCGAGGGCGTAGATGCCGACGGGCCGCGGGTCATGGGAGCCCATAGATCGGGCGTGCCTGAGGCCGATGAACCCGATCCGCGTCGTGTCATCGGCGGTGTCGACGGTCCGCACCACGGGTTCGCCGGTCATCGGATCGTCGTCCTTGCCGAATCGGCCGCGCTCGTCATCTTCGGCGCCGACGATGTTCGACACCTTGTGGTGCACGCCGATGAGCGTTTGGTTCGGCAGCAGATCAAGCGTGTCGGTGGTGACGAAGACACCCTTGGGCACGAAGACGACGCCGCCGGGGCCGGCGGCTTGGATGGCTTTGCGGATCGCGGCGGTGTCGTCGACCGTGCCGTCGCCGACGGCACCGTGATCCTTGATGTTCTCGGCGTCGGCGTGGGTCGGGAAGTCGCCGATCTGGTGCCGCCTCGCCACATCCGCCGGCGGCTGGCTGACGCCGACCGATTGGTAGAGGTGGTCGCCGATCGGCTGGCCGTCGACGTAGACGCGTTCGTCGACGTCGACCTCGACCTCCTTCTTGCTGCCGTCGGGCTGCTCGACCTTGGCCGTCCGCGGCTCGGTCCAGAGTTCGTTAGCAATGCCAAGCGCCCGGACGTGCGTCCAATCCTGACCCGACGCGGCGGGAAAACGTGACTCGCCGATGTGGGCGGCGTTCTTCACGTAAACGTCCTCGAGCCAGACGCTGCGGCCGGCGTCGAAGACCGTGTTGTCGGGGGACGACGACTTGTACTCGATCGTCGAATCGATCAGCGCCAGGCTGCTGCCGTAGGGGTCGCCCCACCAGTGTTCGCGGGTACGGATGACCGGGCCGTTCTTGTCGGTCTCGATGGTGATGCCGACGGCCACGAGGTTTCCGCGGTTTTCGTGTGCGATGGCGTACAGCTCCTGGTCGATCAGCGTCAGGCCGGCGATGGTCGGGCCGGGCTGCGTGTGCGTCGCACCTCTGAAGTCGACGCCGTCCGAGCCGGGGAACTCGTCGCTTTGGATGCCGACCTGGCCGCCGATGACGGTGATGTCGAACGTCCCACCGCCGGAGCCGGGGAAGCCGTTGATGCCGCCGTTGGCACCGCGGGCGTCGATGACCAGGTCCTGCATTGTCGAACCCTCGGCCGCCTGGAAGCTGATGCCCCAAGCCCCCGGGTTGTCGCCGAGCACGAGCTCGAGACCGTGAACGAGGTTGCCGTAGTTGATCGTGTTGGCGTTGCGGCTGACCTCGCGGTTCTTGTCCTTGAGCGCGCCGACGCGTTGGACGTAAATCAGCGGCCGGGTGTTGCTCGCGTCGGGAAAGCTGCCGTCGGCCAGGACGATGCGGGCGCGCTCGCCGTCGGCCGTCTTCTCGCCGAAGACGTAGACGCCGTACATGTCGGTCTCGGTCAGCTTGCCGTCCTCCATGCGGACGGTGCCTTGGGCCAGGTGGAGCGTGTCGCTCACGTTGTACTCGCCGGCCGGCAGGAAGGTGACGAGCTGATGGTCGCGGGCGAAGTCGATCGCGTCCTGCAGGCGGAGGGTGTCGTCCTTGCCGTCGTTCGGTTTGACGTTGAATGGAGCGGCGGTGACGTCGAGGTAGCCGATCTTGGCCAGCTCTTCGTTGCCGAGGCCGTCCGGGTAGCCGGGCTTGTAGTAGCGTTTGTGCCAATCGCCCTCGTTGATCTCGCGACGATCGCGGGCGTTGATGAACGGGCGGTACTGTCGGATGACGTCCGGACTGATGCCGGCCTTCGTAAAGCGGTCGAGAACGACCTGAAAGTCTTCGTCGCTGACCTTCCAGTCGGCGAAGCCGTAGTCGCTGTCGCTGCGTTCGGGCAGGCGGACGTCTTTCTCTTCCTCCGCCTCCTGGGCGAAGGCGACGGTGGCAACCGCCAGCGAGAGGGCGGCGAGCATGGTGGTGCGAATCTTCATGATGCGGTGGTTCAGTTTTGCGGCAGGCGGGTGATCCGCAGGAAGTTCGTCGGCGGCGTCTCCTGGTCCATGACGTTCAGCTGAAAGCGGGCCGTCACGAAGTCGTCCGGCTGGACGACAAGGTCGTCCTGGTACTGGCCGTTGAGCGTGATCGCGCAGTGATCGGGCACGTGGAGCTTCGACTCTCCTGAGCCGGCTTCGATCCAGGTCTCGACGATTTCGTGGCGACGTTTTGTGTCGCGGTCGAGCTTGTACTCGATGCCCTCGTCGTCCCATTCCTTCAGGATGGAGCGGCCGTTGACACCGTCGGTGTCGTAGTCGTGCCAGGCGACGGTGACTTCCCGCGTCTGGGGATCGACCGCCGTCACGCGGCCGCCCCGCCAGATGATCCTCGTGTTGGCATAGGTTTCCTGGCGATTGTGCCGCTTCTGGTCACGCAGGCCCATGATCTGCGTGCCCGGCAGGACGTCGATGCCGTCGAGGTCATTGAGCAGCAGGACGTGCTGGTCCATCGAGTTCATGTGCCCCAAGCGGCGGCCGACAAAGGTCCGGCCGTCCTGCTCAAGCGCCATCGGCTCGCTGAGGCGCTCGTGCCCGACGTCCGGCCATTCGAAGCTCACGCCAGGCATCACCCGGCTCAGTCGCGAGAAGACGATCGCCTTGTCGCCGACCTGCAGGTCGCTCAGCTCGGCCAGTTCGTGGTTCAGCGTGACGTGGGCGTGCTCGGTCGGCTCGACGCGGAAGGTGTTGCCGTTCCAGCTCAGCTCGATGCCGTCCGAATCGACCTTCGTCACGTCGGCCGAGGTGATCAGCAGGTCGGGGTCGCTCGGGGCGAAGTAGGGCAGCTTGTCCGCCTCTTCGACGACGCCGGTGCCGCCGTTCTCGAGCAGTCGGATCATCGCGCCTTCGGCCACATTGAACTCGTTCGTCGCCTCGAAGGGTCCGGCGTTCTCGTGGCTGATCACGCCGTCGTGGCCGACGAGGTAGTACCGGTTTTGCCCGCCGTTGCCGGCAAAACGGTCCTTCGTGTGGTCGAACATGTTGTCGACGCTCGCCGGGAAGACGTCACTTTGCGGCCACTGAACGAGCATGACGCTCAATCGGCGGGCGCGTTCTTCTTCATCCCACGTATGGTGGTGCCCGACCCGCAGGCTGCCGCTGGGGTTGGCGAACTCGTAGTAGCGGTTGGCGGCGTAGTTGCGGTCGTGGATGCCGACGGTGGCAAAGTGGAAGTCGAAGACGTCTTCGTACGCCTTCATCACGACCGGCACCATGTCGATCGCCCGCGTGAGCGGCAAATCGACCGGGTCGTTGTGGAAGAAGAGCACCGGCTTGCCGTCCACGATCTCCTGCACCGAGACCGTGCCCTCCTCGCCCGGTCCTGTCAGATCATCGGGCAGCCTCGCGACCGGTGTGCCGTCGACCTCGGTCATCTCATAACCGCTCATTACCTCGAGGTACTGCACGACGCCGTCCGGCCGGACGAGGGAGCGGAAGCCACGGGCGAAGTCGGGGATTTCGGTGTAGCTGTCGCGTTCGCGGACGGCTTCGAGCGTCGCCCGCCGGACGTCGGGGACTTTGGTCCCGGGCAACTGGCGTCGAACCTCGTGGCCCCAGGAGAAGTCGCCGTCGGGCTTGCTGCGCGGGGCGAGCGGGTGGAACCCGAGCTGCGCCGGCAGGTACATCTCGCTGATCGACTGGCCGCTGTACGCGATGCGCAGGTCTTCGATCGCCTGCAGATCCTCGGCCGTGAGCATGCCGCCGTCGAGGTAAGCCTGGCGGAGCACTTCGATGCCGTGCTCCCTCGCCTTGCCGAGGTCGGCATACGCCTGCCGCATGTCGTCAGCAGACAAATCGAGCTCGTCTGCGAGGTAGTACTCGTGCTCCAGCTCGCGGTCCTTCTTGATGTCGGACCCGGCGCTGTGGCCGACGCGGTACCAGACGGCCAGGACAACGTTGCGGTACTTCTGCTCCTCCTCGGTCAACGCTTCGCCCGCCCGCACCTTGGCGAGCAGGGCTTTGCCTTCGCCGGCCATATACTGCTCGAGGGCCGCGGCGGCTCCGGGGAAGCCGGTTTTCTCGGCCGTCTCACGCGCACCCTTGTTGCTCAGGTAGACGCCCGCCGCCAGCTGCAGCTCGGCCAGCCGCTCATCGTTCTGCTGGGCCTGCTGCGCGCGTCGCTGCTCGATCCAGTGGGTCACCGGCATGGGTTGCGTTTCTGCGGCCACCACGGCGACCCCGACACACAAGCACGTCCACGCGGCCACCCGTGGCGCCAACGCATCAAATTTGGCCAAACCGAATCGAATCATGGCTCCTCCGTAACCCGCGTCACCCAACCCCGAACGGCATTGTGTGCAACGTTGCACAATCGTACTCGGTGCGGCACATCCCGTCAAGGGCAATTGCCAGGTTTGGGTTAAACCAGCTTGCCGAATTCCACCCGCTGCTCGTCGTAAAACGGGCTCGACATCGGCCCGTGCAGCAACGGGTCGTCCGAATCCCGCATCCATTGGGCCAGTCGCCGCCTCATGTCTGCGGCGGTTTCTTCGTGTCCTTCTTCCTTGAGCAAGTTGAACTGCTCGTGCGGGTCGGCGTGCAAATCGTAAAGCTCCTCGACGCCGCCGCGCCGGCTTGGGCCGGCGAACCAATCCCGCTGATCCATGGTCGCAAGCCGCAGATCGTGGAAGATGTTGACCTCAAAATAGCGGATGTACTTGAAATGCTCGGTTCGCACGCACCGCACCGGGTCGTAGGTGTCGTGGTAGGTCTTTTCCCCGAAAATGTCCTGCCGTTGCGGTGGGCCGGCCTGCCCGCTGAGCCACCCGCTCAGATCGAGTCCGTCCAGCCCATCCGGCACACTCAGGCCGCACGCCGAGAGCAAGGTGGGCACCAAGTCGATTTGGCTCACCTGCCGCTCGATCCGCCGCCCCGCCGGCCACTTGCCGGGCCAGCGGGCGAACAAAAACGTTTCGAGCCCGGAGTCGTAGCACGTCCCCTTCGCCCGCGGCATGTCGATGCCGTGATCGGTCGTGTAAATGAAGATCGTGTCCTCGGCCAGCTTGTGCTTGTCCAGCACGTCCAGCATCCGCCCGACCTCGTGCTCCAGCCGGCCGATCGCCCCTTGGAACTCCGCCAGGTCCCGGCGAACCTCGGGGATGTCCTTCAGGTACGGCGGCACTGTGACGCCCAGCTCGTCGTCCGGCTCGACGCCATCTTTCAGCCAACCGCGGTGCGTCTCACGGCAACCGACTTGCATGAAAAACGGCTGGTTTTCATCCCGCTGGTTTAGATAGGCGTCGAGCTCCTCCGGATGCTCCCGCAGATCGCCACCGCCGTTGTACCACCCGCCGGGACCGCTGATGGCGCGGTCGAAGCCGAGGTTCTCCCAGTGCCGCGCCTCGTGTTCGAAGCCGCAGAGAATGCTCTCGTACCCGCCGTCCCTAAAGAGCCGGGCAGCGTGCTTCACGCCGTCGTGGAACTGGAAGTGCCCCAGTCGATCGCCGGTCAACCCGTTGACGCCGTGGCGGTGCGGGTACAAGCCGGTGACGCATGACGCCCGCGCCGGCGAGCACAACGGCGTGGTGCAAAACGCCTGCTCGAACGTCACGCCCTCCCGCGCCAACCGCTCCGCGGTGGGTGTCCGGACGGTTGTCACGCCGTACGGCGACAGGTAGCGGCCCGTGTCGTGGGAGATGAACAGGATCACGTTGGGGCGTCGGGACATCATCTCACGGACTAGCATAAACAGGTTGCCAATCAATCACAACGTTGCAGCAGCTAATCGCCGCGCACGTTGCCGTTCTTCTCGATCGGGCCGCAAAAGCGGGACGCGATCAACGGGGCTGCCGTCGCCTCCACCTGGTTGTTGATCACCCGGATGCCATGGTGAAGCGGCAACTCCTCGCCCGTGCCCTCCGGCTGGGCGCTGATATCAATAATCGCCGCGCTCCACCCGCCTTCGGTGCAACCGCGGAACTTGTTGCCGCGGATCGTCAGGTCGGCGACGGCACCCGACTCGTGCCACAGCCCAAGGCCGGCGTGGACCTGCACGCCCGCCCCGCCGCTGTAGATCAGGTTGTTCTCCACCAAACACCGTCCACCAGTCGACATCAGGAACCCACGGGCCCGGTTGTGGCCGGCCCGGTTGCCGCGAACCGTCACGTCGGGCGAGGCCGCCAAGTTCTCGAACGCCAGGTCCGTCGGCAAATCGCTGAGTGACCGCGTCAGCCGGAGCGACAACCGCTTGGCATCCAGTTCGTTCACCTCGGCCACCTCGCCTTGGCCAAGCGGTTTCAGCGTCGCCGGGTCGAGCCAGCGAACCTGATCGCCGACGCGGGCGAACTCGGCCCCCTGCTGCTGAAAGTGGACGCGGCGGAGAACAAAGCCGTCGCCACCCACTCGGCGGATCAGGCGGACGTACATGCCGTGGAAGTTGCCCGGATCGTCGAGTTGCCCCTCGAAGTGACCGTCTTCCAGCAGCACGTGGCCGCGGCAGTTCGCGCAGTGCGTCGCGTCGGCGTTGGCCGAAACCAGCCGATTCTTCCCCGGCAACACCCGGCAATGCCGCAGCGCAAGGTTCTCCACCTGCTCGGCGACGATGGCCATGCCGGGGCTGGCGTGGATGGTAACGTTCTCCAGTGTGATCCCGCCGCCGCCCCGCACGTGGACGGCCACGGCCGGCCGGTGGTGTGGGTTCAGCACCACCACCTGCCCCACCGTCGGCAGCACGCCGAACCCGCCGCGGAGCAGCACGTCGCCGCCATCCTCGGCGAAGGTGAACGGCGTGCCCCACGGCGAGCCGAGGTTGTCGCCCGTCCCCCGCGCCGGCCCGCCGGTCGCCGGGTCGAGGCATAGCAGATGCCTCGCGTCCTTCTCCCAGCCATCGCCTATCAGCCACAGATCGTCGCCCCGCACCTCGTGCCGCACGTCGGTCGGCAGCGCCAGCCGAAGCTCGCCCGGCTGCGCCCCCACCACCGCCGCCTCGGCCACCAACGGCTCGACCCAATCCACCGTCAGCCCCCGCAGCGTGACGTTGTGACAACTCTCCAGTGTCACGGCGTTCATGTGCCCGCTCATCAGGAACCGCACCCCGTGGGCGTCAATCGCCACGTCGCGAATGCCCACCAGATCCAGCCCGATCGGCCGCGGGCCGTCGTCGTTGTTGGTCACGTGGCAGTGGCGGCTGGCGCTGCCGGACGGCCTGAGGCGGTAATCGCCCGCCGGCAACTGCACCCGCGGCACGGGTTGCCGTCGCAGCGTTCGGATGAGAGACTGCAACGCGGCGCCCGCGTCCCGTGCCGTCTCACTTGCCCGCCGCAACTCGGCCAGGGCACGTTCCACCGCCGGAGCCGGTGCCTCGTCACGGTGGGCGTTGACGCTCATGCGTCCCAGGGTAACAACCTTGGGCTAGCGCGGCACCCGCCGTGAGGCTGCAGGACCAAGTGGGCCGAAGACGCTCCCGGACCGCCTGCCGCAAAATCGGCATTCGTCTGCGGAATTTGCGGCAATCGGATTGTGGCATTGCGGCAGGATCGAAGACGATGTAGATTCATCACAACGTTGCAGCGGAGGTCGCTGCGGCTCCGTTTTCTTACGCAGAGGAGAATTATGAACGCACGCACCACTTTGGGCCTCGCCGCCCTCACCCTCGCCGCCACGGCCGTCACGGCCGACGGGGCGCTGCTTTTGGACTACAACTTCAACGGCACGACCACCAGCTCAGGCACCGCATCCGCGCCCCTTATCCTTGAGGGTGGTGCTGTTCTTGGAGGGCCCGGCGTTTCCGGTGCCGCAGGCGATCTCGCTCTCGACTTCACGGTCGCTCCTGACATGGGCAGTGCTAGCGGCCTCTCACCAGGAGCCGGCCCGAAGGCCGAGAGCGGCGGCGTCAGCGTGCTGGGCGATGGCGACAGCTTCACCGTCGCCGGCTGGTACAAGACTCAGGACGCAGAGATCGGCGAAGACGCGCGGATCGTCAGTTACGGCGACGGCAACCCATGGCAGTTGCTCGGCAACGGAGGCAACCTCCGCTTCGCTGCGGGCGGCACCAACTTCACGGCCGGCAACGACCTGACCGACAACATCGACTCCTGGGTCTTCTTCGCCGCCACCTTTACAGAGGACACTACAACGGCCGTTACGGGAATTGGAACCGTGGAACTGTTCGTCGGCGACCTCGATAATGTGGTTGTCAGCCTCGGCAGCTCCAACAACATGTTCGCGCTGAACGGGCCGCTGAGCGACACCGTCGACTTCGTCGTCGGCAACCGCGAAGACACCCGTCGGCCGCTGGACGGCTTCCTTGACAACATCCAGCTGTACAACGAAGCACTCGACCTGAGCTCGCTCGAAGTGGTTCGGGCGGCCGTCATTCCTGAGCCGGCCAGCCTCAGCGCCCTGGGCCTGTTCGGCCTGCTCGGCATGCGGCGGCGGCGCGATTTGACCCGCTGATCGCGTGGGACGATGAACCGAAGAAGGCGGGGCCGCACCAGCGGCCCCGCCTTCTTTCGTTTGCTCATTGCATCACGGCATCAGCCCATTGTGATGTCCGACGCACGTCTAATCGCTCGCGTCGCATTGTCCGCGCCTTCGGATCGCACATTGATGAAACCACATCGCAGAGTCCGCCTCGTGGAGGCGGGGCTTCCCGAGGCGGGGCGGCCTCAGCGACGGACATCTGCCGGAACTATGAGCGACGTTTGCGTGCGGATGGGTGTTCGGCGCGGCACAACGCCAAGGTCCCGCCACGCGGTGTGGCGGGACCTGGCGATCCGGCGTCGGTGGTCCGGTGGTTCCGGCTACTTCGTCAGAGCGTGGCCCCGGCGGCGGAGCAGGAGGCAGCCGATGGGGGCGAGGGCGGCGAGGGCCGTGGGCTCGGGGATGGGCGAGAGCACGTAGCCGGGCACAAGGCCGGTCGGGGCATCGCCGGTCTGGCCGGGGCGGAGCCAGCCGACGCTGAAGTGGTCGTCGCCGCCGGCCTCCTTGTGGAGCAGCTCGAGGTAGTACCGCTCCCCGGCCTGCAGCGTCAGCGACGCCGACCGCTGAGACGCGAACTTGTCCCACTCGCGGAAGTCGGTGGCACTGGCGAGCTCGGCGACCACCACCGCCCCGTCGGCGGCCTCGCCGTTGGCGTTGAGCGACAATTGCACGCTGTCGTCGCCGCTGACGAAAAACGTGTACTCGCCGGTCTCCGGCGGCGTGAAGAAGCCGGTGATCTGCTGGGCGTACTCGTCGTCGAGGTCACGCCACTCGAAGTCGTCGTCCCAGCCGACGCTCTCCAGAAGTTGGATCGTGTCGCCGCCGGTCGGCGAGCCAAGGCGGCCGGAATTGGTCAAATCGGCGACGTCGCCGCCGGGCAGGTTGGTCCAGTAGTTCCGCGTGATCGCGCCCTCGCCCGGGGTGGCGAAGTCGACCTGCCGCATGGTGCCGTGGCGGAAGTTGTCGGGGCCGTGGATGAGCGGGCTGATGTCCTGGTAGTCGGTGAAGTTGCGGGTGCGGACGGCCTTGAGCTTGCTGCCGTTGTTGTTGCCGCTGGTTTGGTCGTAGTAGACGATCGTGTCGCCGCGGATGTCGACGGGCGAGGGCCCCTCGCTGTTGGCGATGTTGCCGGGCAGGCGATTATGGACCTTGGTCCACGGGCCGTCGCGGTTGGGCGAGGTGTAAACGTGGATGCCGTCCTTCTGCTTCGGGCTCACGTCAGGGATGACGTTTTCGTGCTTGGTGAACTTCACGAACCCGTCGGGCGTCGGGTGGACCACGGCGTCGATGTCGCGGACCGGCGGGTTGTCACCGAACAGCCGGACGGGCGTGGTGAGCGTTTGGAAGTCAGTGGTGCTGACGCGATAGCCGTTGAAGTCCGCGACGGTCCGCTTGTTTGAATCGAACGATTCGTTCGCCTGCGAGACGATGATGTCGAACCGCTTCTCCTCGGGCACATAAGTTACTTCGGGCGCCCAAGTGAAGAGCATGCTCTGGCCTTGGAACGGCCCGGTGCGCGGGATGTCGATGAAGCGTTCGCCGGTCCAGTCGACGAGGTTCTGCGATGTGGCGTAGCCGAAGCCGTCGTTGCCGGTGGTCCAGACCATGTGGTAGGTGCCGTCGGGGTCGCGGTCGAAGCTCGGGTCGGCGAAGTTCTGCCAAGGCCCGATTTGCGGGCGGAAGTCGGGGATGTTGAGGCGGTTCCAGTGGAAGCCGTCGTCGCTGCCGGCGAGGGAAAGGCCGCTTTCTCCCTGGGCGCGGTTGCCGTCGAAGTAGGTCGAGATGTAGCGGTAGCCGCCGGGCGTTTCGCCCGACGCGGCCGCGCCGATGGAGAGGGTGGCCGCCGACGCGAGTGCGATGCAGGTCAATCGGGTGTTCATGAATTTCCTCCGCTTGTTCAGGTGGTTCAAGCCGGCCTCCGACGCCGCACGCCCAGCAGCACGCCGCCGATGCCGAGGGCCAGGGCGGCCGACGGCTCGGGGATCGGCGTGATGATCACCGCCCAATCGCTCGTCGCGCCGCCGGGCAGGTTGTAGTCGTTCAGGTCGAGCACGATGTCCTCGCGGGCGAACGTGCCCAGCTCGATCTCGTCGTAGGCGGCGAGGATGTCCACGAGCGTGAGCGTCACCCCGGCGGCGAAGTCGGCGTCAGCAATCTCGCTGAGGTTGAGCGTGATGGTGTCCGTGTCCTCGGCATAAACCACGCCCAAGTTCTCCGCCTCGCTGAACAGCGCGTACTGCCGCGTGTCGGTGCCGCCGTCGAGCACCAAGTTGTTGGTCAGGTCATTGGCCGGCTCCATGTCGAGCTTGAACCGCTCGTTGTCGGTCCAGAAGGTGCGGAACGTCTGCAGCTGCACCCGCAGCGGCTCTGGGTAGCCGCCGGCGGTCGGGCCTTGGTCGTCGGTGCGTGGGAAGAAGCCCCACCAGTTGCCCACGCCGCCGGCCATGGTGCCGAGCCAGTGGAAGCGGAGGGTCGTCTCTTCGTCCCAGTAGCCGCGGGACCGGTTGAACGTGAACCGCTCCTCATAAAGGTGCGGCTTGTCCGGCCCGGCCCGCAGATCGCTGACGATCTCGGCATAACCCGTCGGCCCCAGCGGCGTCGTCTCCAAGCCGGGGCCTTCGGGGCGTGGGTTGCCGCTGCCGTCAAAATCGGTTTCGGTCGCATAGGAGTGGCCGCTGAGGTTCAACGCCCGGCGGCTGTTGCCGCCCCCGCCGTTGTTGACCTCCGGGCCGTCGCTGGCGGCGTAGTGGCGGGCGAACAGCAGGTGGTCCCGCGTCGACTCGCTTTGCACGAAACCGGCCCACGAATCGACGTCCTCGTCGTCGGTCCACTCGTTGAGGTCGAAGCCGTACCCCATCGACCAGCCGGGCAACGGCGCGAGGCGATCGGCGATGTACTCCTGCAAGCGGCGGTCGTTCTCGCCATTGATGTCCAGCGACTTGTCGAAGCCCGGCGGCGTCCAGCGACGCCGGCCCGAGTCGTCGCCCCACGCCCACATGTGGAGGTGAACGCCCTCCTCGCGGGCATGTTGAATCGTCTCTTCGAGGATGGTGAACGAGTCGCGGTCCGGGTTGAACGGCCCGGTGCCCGAGAGTTCGGTGCGCTTCTGCGTACCCAGCTCGAACCACTCGTTGTTGAGCGCGACGAACGCGGCGTTGGAGCCATTGGCCTTCACCTCGTCGAAGTACGCCTGCCGGGTGCTGCGGTCGGCGAGGGTCGAGAGTTGCTCGGTGTTGTAGGCCTGCAGGTTCATGTAGACGTTGAACACCTCGCCCCGCAACCGGCCGTCGTTGCCGACCTGGCGGGCGAACTTGTTGCCGACGTTGGTGAGGAAGCCGGTGGCATTCGAATCGGCGTTGGGCGTGACGGTCAGGCTGCCGGCGTGGTTACCGAGGGCCCCGGAGGTCGCGACGTCGTACGTCTTGCCCGCCTCGATGCCGGTGAAGCGGAACCGGTACAAATGCTCGCCCGTGGCGTTCGTGCCGTCGTAGAACATCCCGGTCGTGAGCGGCGTGCCGCCACCCACCGGGGTAAAGGTCGCGGCGGCATCCAGTTCGAACGGGTTGCCACCCACGTTGTCGGTCGTCAGCGTCCACTCGGCGAACTCAAATACTTCAGCCGAGCGATCGCCCAGCTGCGCGTTCGCCACGCCCGCCAGGAACAAAGATCCCACAGCCGCAACCACAGCGGGGCGCGGTTGACGATTAATCCAAGGTGCATGTTTCAAAAATCCTCCTAGTTTGGCTGTGCTACTGGTTGGCGTGGACCTCCCCGCGCCTCCAACTGGTTTCACCGACAACCTACCGCCACACGGTGTGCAACGCAACGTTGCACAAGCCGATTTGCTAGCGTTTCCCGTTCGGATGACCGACCGCGACAAGATTGCGCGGCAACATAGCGTCTTTGGGTAGGTTGGTCCGCTTGCAGCAGCAGTGACGGCTAGTTAAGCTCGCATCGTTGCGATCTCCGCCGGTTCTCGGCGTGGAGGAGGTTGTGGCAACCGTTGGGGGAGCTTGCCGGTCCCGCCGTGGGGTCGGCGTGTTCTGATCGACCGGAGGAGCCATGTTCAATTCGTTCACCGCCGCGGCCGCTCGAGCGGCCCGTTCTGTTGTTGCGTCCCGCCCCACCGTCCGGCAAGTTGCCATCGAAACGCTGGAGCAGCGCCGCCTGCTCGCCAGCCACTTCGGCGGCAGCGGCGGCGACTACGGGTTTGCCGACTGGAAGATCACCGACGCCGAATGGCAGGGCGTGGTCGATTATTACCAAGATCCCGGTCGAAAGTTCAAGATCGACGACCAGCCCTGGATCCCGACCGAGGCGTACCTCGAGCAGTGGCGTCCCTTTGCCAACGCGTTCGACCGCAACGAGCGGGTGGGCGTCCGTCCCGACCAGCGTCATGAGTCAGACGAGAAGTACATGCCGCGGAACTTCGTGCCCGACGTGCCGCAGGGTCTGGGGAACGTGGAGCTAGCGGAGCTGGGATACCTCGACGTGACGGCGGCCCCGTTCAACGTCACACCCGACGACGGGCAGGATGACACGCTCAGGCTCCAGGACGCGATCGACTTCGCCCGCGACCACATGCTGGTGGCCTTCCTGCCCGGTGGTGAGTACAACGTCAGCGGGACGTTGTTCCTGTCGCAAGGCCTCGTGCAATCCGACACGAACCGGGATGGGAAAATCGAGCTGAAGGACGGCCAAGACGACGTCGGCGTGCGGCTCGTTGGGTCGACGATTAATCCCGCCAATCGGGCGCGGCTCGTGCTGGACGCGAACACGTTCACCGACCCTAACAACACGGCGTCGCTCCTGCACGTCCACAGCGTGCCCACGATTGCCCCGGGCAAGTCGCCGATGCACAACACGCAGACGAAGACGTATGCGAACCTCGTCGCGCACGTCGACCTCGACCTCAACGGCAACGCGGGTGCTTTCGGCATGAGCTTCCAGGCGGCCGAGGGGTCGAGCATCAACGACGTCAACATTGATGCCGTGGGCGCCTACGGCGGCCTCGTCGGCGTGCCCGGCTCGGGCGGCTCGACGTTCGACGTCACCGTTAACGGCGGCCGGGTCGGCGTGCTCATGAGCGAGAAGGTCAGCGACCTGACGGTGCCGGTGCTTGCCGGTAAGACCAACGCCGAATCTCAGCCCGGCCCGACGCTGACCGGCCTGACGCTGCACAACCAAACCGAGTGGGCCCTGGCCACCAGTGCCCGCGGGCCGGTGACGCTGGTCGGGGCCGACATCAAGTCGTCGAAACAGGGCCCGATTATCCTCGCGCGGGAACGGTGGGCGCAGGAGCCGTTCGCCTCTTCGATCGCCCTCATCGACTCGAAGGTTGTTTACGGTTCGACGCACCCGGACAACTCCGTGATCTACAAAAAGCAGGGCGGGGAGCACGACGGTCGGTCCTTCTACGTCCAGAACTCGTACTTCAAGAACGCCAGCGAGCTCGCGACACCCGACATGTCGTTGAACGCCAACGGCTGGAGCCACGTCGCACAGGCGGCACTGAGTCAAGAAAGCAAATTCTGGGGGACCCCCGAAACCCGCACGCTCGACGTTGATCTTGACGGGAACAGCCAGTCCGAGACCTTCAAGGCCGAGGAGCCGATCTACATCGACGGCGATCGAGTCGCCGACACTTATTTCAACGCCTCCTTCGGCGGCATGCCCCCGTCCGACCTCACCACGCACCACAACCTGGGCGATTGGGAATCGTTCGAGACAAGCGGCATCACGTTCGTGACCGACTTCGGTGCGTCGGGCGACGGCAAGACAGACGACACCGCCGCTTTCCAGGCCGCCATCGCCGCGACCCCCAACGGCGGGACCATCTTCGTGCCGAAGGGCGTCTACGTCGTCACGGACACGCTGGCGCTCAAGCGGGACCAGACCCTGATCGGGCCGCACCACAAGCTCGCCCAGATCGTCGGTGCCTCGTCGCCTCAGTTGGGCCACTTCGGGAACAACCCGGACCCGGCCAACAACGGCATCCCGATCATCCGAACCCACGATGGCGCGACCGACAGGACGAAGATCGGCCACCTCGGCATCTACGTCGTGCAGAACTGGAAAAGCCATGACCCGACGCCGATCGGCACCTACGCCATGGAGTGGCGCAGCGGCCGAGGCAAGGTTCTGGTCGCCGAGGTCAAGAACCGGATTGTCGGCAACTACCGCGAATCGATCGTGCTCGAGAACTTCTACGGGCTCGACGGGGCCTTCATCAAGGCCAACCACCAGAAGTCGGAGAAGGGCTTGCTGGATCCGACCGTCGGCTGGGAGAAGCCCGACCCCGAGGGCTTCGGCGACTACGGGAACGGGCCTGGCCCCAACGGCATCTACGAGTTGAGCCCGCTGAACCACGCCACAGTCCAGGTGCGCGGCAACGGCGGCGGGCAATGGTTCCAGTTCTGGAACCACGGCTACGACAAGGTCGACGCCGACCACCGATCGCTCTTGATCGAGGATGCCGTCGACGGCCCGGAAATTTACCACCTGCACATCCAGCACAAGCGAAGCGACGCCCTGGCGACGATTCGCAACAGTGCCGGCGTCGACATCTACGGCATCAAGCAGGAAGTTCACGACACGTTCCTCGAAATCGAAAACAGCGAGCGCATCCGGGTCCATGGCATGGCCGGCATCGGCGCACCATTCGAGTATCTCGACGCCGTCTTCGAGATCGATGCCGCCTCGGACGACGTGCTCATCACCAACATGGCCGACGAGCCCCGCTTTTTCCAGAACTCGGGCGGCCTGCTGTCGCCGGACAACCGCCTTTGGGAGGGCAACATCCTCTCGTACGTGCCGATCCAGGACGACGGCGTCTCGGCTGGCTTCAAGATCCCCGGCGAGCACCGCCCGATCATGTACATGCGGGGCGACCCGCTCGACCTCGGCCAAGTCTCCCCGCCGCCGCCGGCCGGCCAGGCGCCCTTCGGCGGCTCGCCGTTTGACGTCAGCGACGATGCCAAGCTCGAACTCGAAGACTTCGACCTCGGCGGCCAAGGCGTGGCGTACAACCACGACGAGGACGGCAATCCGAAGTCGAATTACCGTCCAGGCGACCTCGTCGAAGTCGCGGCCAAATCCGACGCGAGCAACGGCCACGCTGTCGGCTACAACCGAAACGGCGAATGGCTCGAGTACACCGTCGATATCATCGATGCCGGGTCGTATGACCTGATTCTCAGCTACGCCACCGGATCCAACAACGCCGGTGACTTGCGCGTCAAGCTCGATGGCGCGACGATCGGCACGTTCACCAATTTGAGCAACACCGGCAGCTACGGCTCGTTCGACGCCATCACCCTCAACGACGTCGACCTGCCCAGCGGAGAGAAGGTCCTGCGGCTGGAGATCATCGGGTCGGCCTTCGACCTCGACGCAATCACCTTCGACCGCAACACCGTCACGCCGCCACCCGGCGGTGGCGGTGGCGACACGATCAAGATCAACTTTCAGAACCCCGGCGCGACCACGCCCAGCGGCTACCTCGCCGACACCGGCGGCAGCTACGGCAACCGCAACGGCCAAACCTACGGCTGGCTCGGCGGGTCCAACAACGAGGGCCGCCTGCGCACGGTCAACGGCGAGCAGCGCCGCCTGACGCTCAACCACCTTGCCTTCGGTGGCAACGCCCGGACCTGGGAAATGAGCCTGCCCAACGGCACCTACGACTACGTGCTGGGCATGGGCGACCCGCAGTGGCCCGACGGCACCAACAACGTCGACGTCGAAGGCACATCGGTCGCCGACGCGGACGGGGCCGATGCCGAAGATACCTTCACCGGCAGCGTCACCATCACCGACGGCCGCCTCACCATCGCCCCGACCAACAGCGGCGACAACGCCAAGATCCAGTGGCTCGAGGTCACGCCAACCGGCAGCAACGGCGGCAGCAACGGCAACGTCGCCACCGGCGGGGCCGTTGATGCGTCGAGCCAACCCGTTTCGAACGAGTCGGCCGCCAAAGCGTTTGACGGCGATGAAGCGACCAAGTGGCTGGGCAACATGAGCAGCAGCGGCGCCTGGCTCAGCTACGACTTCGCCGGCAGCACCAAGCACGTCGTCAACGGCTTCAAGATCACCAGCGCCAACGACAAGCCGGCCCGCGATCCACGCGATTTCATCCTCCAAGGCTCCAACGGCGGCTCGTGGTCGGACGTCGGCCCGACGTTCACCGGCGAAACCTTCTCAAGCCGGTTCCAGACGCGGACGTTCAACGTCAGCAACTCCACCGCCTATGAACGGTATCGCCTGCGGATCATGAACAACAACGGCAGCACCGAAAATGGCTTGGGCGGCATCGGTCTGGTTCAGATCGCCGAGCTCGAATTGCTCGCCGGCACCAGCAGTGGCATTGGCAGCTCAACCGGCGGGAGCACCGGCGGCGGCGTCTTCCAGCAGGCCAGCAGCGGGCTGGTTTCGATGCAGGCCGAGGATCACACCGGCATGGTGAACAAGACGGCCCACAAGTGGGAGCAGCAAACCGGCGGCAACAACAACGCCCACATGGAGGTCGGACCCGACGACGGCCAGAACTACGACTTTGGCTTCGTCACCGACAGCCCCAGGCTCGACTTCGACGTCAACTTCACCAAGACCGGGACGCACTACGTCTGGATCCACGGCCGCGGCGGCGGCGCTAATCCTTCGACGAGCGACAGCGTGCACGCCGGCCTCAACGGCGTCTTCACCCCGTCCGCCGACCGGATCCACCAATTCAGCGACACCTTCGGTTGGCGACAAGATACGCGGAACGGTGCGGTGGCGACTCTCAACGTCCCGAGCGTCGGCGTCCACACAGTGAACGTCTGGATGCGCGAGGCGGGCTTCGATTTCGACCAGATCGTCCTCCACACATCCCCGAGCTACACGCCTAGCGGCAATCCGACAAGCAGCCCGCGAAGCAGTTCTCAGGCGAGCAGCGTGGCTACCGCACCAATTACGACGGCCACCTCCCTGTTCGGTTCCGCCGACGCCCCGCCGCAAGCGGACCTTTTCTCGGAAACAGTGTTGGACGATGACGACCAACGCTTCGTGATCTGATGGACATCGATTGCGTGATCATCAGCAGACGCGGCGTCCTCCGGGCCGCCGCGTCTTTACTTCAGCGTCAGCCCCGGGGCCGGCTTCACGTGGTACAACGTTCCGCTAAACTTCATATGGTGATGACGCTCGATCTTGCCACGGCTGCTTGGACCCTGCATGTGACGGACGTGGCGAGCAATGCTCCGGACGCCGCACGTGCGGAGTTGATGGCGGGTCGTGGTGTCAGGGCGACGGTTCCCGGCTGCGTGCACACCGACCTGATGGCGGCGAACCTGATTGATGATCCGCTCGTCGGCGAGAACGAGCCGGCGCAGCTCTGGACTGGTTTGCGACGGTTTGGACACCATCGCCACCGTCCGACTCAATGGAGAGGAAATTGAATCAGCGGAGAACATGCACGTCGTCCACCGTTTCGGTGTCAAGCCGATCCTCCAGTCCGACACGAATGAGTTGACAATCGATTTTTTCGCCCCCGTTCCTTTCGCGGAAAAACAGGAGTTTGAGCAAGGCATGCTGCCGCACATGGGTGGGGTGCCAGAACGCCACCACCCGTACAACTTCGTCCGAAAGATGGCTTGCAATTTTGGTTGGGATTGGGGGCCGGAGGTGCCAACGGTGGGGATCTGGCGGCCGATCCGCTTGGAAGGCTGGAGTCGATCGCGGCTCGCCGGTGTACGGCCGGTGGTCACCCTGGCGACGCCGCAACGGGCAAGCGTGGAGGTTCACGTCGACGTGGTGGGCGAGCCGCAACCAATCACGATCCGCCTCAGCGGCCACGGCTTCGAGCAGGAGCAAATTGCCGAAAAGTCCGTACAGTTCGATGTCCCATCGCCCAAGCTCTGGTGGCCCTCTGGCCACGGCGGGCAGCCGTTGTACGACCTGAAGGTCACGCTGCCGAGCACCGGCCAAACGTGGCACCGCCGCATTGGGTTACGGACGAGTCGGCTCGAGATCACTGCGGATGAGCAGCCGGTGGGCCACCCTGTTCCCGATGCCCGTGGGGAGGGGATGACGCTTCTCATCAATGAGAAGCCCATTTATTGCAAGGGTGCCAATTGGATCCCCGACGACTGCTTCCCGCACCGAATTACCGCTGAGCGCTACCTCCAGCGAGCGACGTTGGCCCGCGACGCCAACATGAACATGCTTCGTGTCTGGGGCGGAGGTATCTACGAGGACGAGAAGTTTTACGATGCTTGTGATGAGCTTGGAATCATGGTGTGGCAGGATTTCATGTTCGCCTGCGCGTTGTACCCCGAACGGGAGCCGATGTGGTCGAGTGTTGAACGGGAAGCCCGCCAGCAGGTGACTCGCCTGGCCGCTCACCCGAGCGTGGTGCTGTGGAACGGCGGCAACGAGTGCATTATGGCGACCGACGAGTGGGGCCCCGATTGGAAGGCCGCCCGCGAGAGCGGCGAGCCTTGGGGCATCGGCTACTGGCTCGATTTGCTGCCACGCGTCGTCGGCGAGTTGGCACCGACCACGCCTTACTGGCCCAACAGCCCGTACAGCGGCACGCTCGAGCGGTACTCGAACGCCAACGAGTTCGGCAACCGCCACATGTGGGACGTCTGGCACGGCGACGGCCAGTACCGCAATTACCTCGGCCATTACCCCCGCATGGCCACGGAGTTCGGCTACCACGCCCCGCCGACGTGGCCGACGATCGAGCGGTCTGTTCCCGCCGACCAGCGGCACTGGGACAGTCCGGTAATGCGGCTGCACAACAAGAACCCGCTGCCGGGCCAGCAGCAGACGCACGAGCGGATCGCCGACGACTTTGTGCCGCCGGAGGACGATTTCGATGCCTGGCTCTACCTCGCCCAGATCATGCAGGCACGGGCGTTATCCATGGGCATCGAATGGTTCCGCTGCCTGCACCCATGGAACCAGGCGTCGCTTTACTGGCAGTTCAACGACTGCTGGCCGGTGAGCAGTTGGTCGGCCGTGGACGGCGACGGTCGCCGCAAGCCGTTGTGGTATGCAAGCCGTCGGTTCTTCGCCGACCGCCTTGTCACGATCAAGCCCAGCCGTGTGACAACGCCGGCGCGGGCGAATGACGCACTCAACGTTTACCTCCACAACGACCACGATGAACCTTGGACGGGCCCCTGCCGCCTTCGCCGCGTCCATCTGACCAGCGCGACGCTGGACGAGCACGTTCGCCACGTGGAAGTTGCACCACGGTCGTTGGCCAAGTTCGGCATCCCGAGCAACATGCTGGATCGAAGCGATGCGGCGTTGGTCGCGGAGCTCCCCGAGACGTCGCCGGCGAGCCGCGGCTGGTGGTGGTTCGCCCGGGACAAGGAACTGGATTACCCGCGGCCGACGTTCGACCACAAGCTGCGCACGAACGGCTCTCGGCAGGTGCTTCAACTCACCGCACGGACGCTTCTGCGCGACTTGGGCCTGTTCGCCGATCGGCTTGATCCACAGGCTCTGGTGAGCGAGCAGCAGATCACGCTGCTGCCGGGCGACACGGCAAACATCACCATCGACCGGTGCGGACCGCTCGACGAGCAGCGGCTGGTGAGCCCTCCGGTGCTGCAGGTCGCCAACCACTTCGGCAGGCGACCTGGGCGGCGATGATCAGTGCAAGGTTGCGATTCAGGTCAATGTCGGGTATGCTTGTGCGGCGGGTGGTAATGTCCGGCCGCGGTGCCGGACGCTAGGTGCCGCCGAGTCTTTTGCCGGAGTCTCCTCTGCAGGAGCTGTTGCTTGAACGCCGCCACGTGCATCACATTTGAGTCTGCCGAACGGTTCGGAATCCGCGACTTCCGCCTGCCCGATCCGTCGGAGGGCCAGGTGCTCGTGCAAACCCGCTATTCGGCGATCAGCCCCGGCACCGAGCGTCGCGTGCTTCAGGGAGCCCAACCGGGTTGCGAGTTCCCGCTTGTGCCCGGCTACAGCGCGTCGGGAACCGTCATCAAGTCGAGATCGAGCAATTTGCGTGAAGGCGATAACGTTGTGCTGGGTGGCGGCGAGCTGCCGGAGGGGTTGCAGCGGCTTTGGGGTGCTCACACATCGATTTCTCTTTGCGCGGCCCGTGAGGTGCGGCCCGTGCCCGAGGGTGTGGCACTGGTGCAGGCGAGCATGACGAAGATGGCCGCCATCGCCGCTCATGGCGTGCATCGTGCCGCACCGCAGCCGGGGGAGCGCGTGCTCATTCTGGGCCTCGGCCTGATCGGGCAAATCTCGGCCCGGCTGTTCAACGTTGAGTGTGAAACGGTTGCGGCCGACGTCAGTGCATCCCGCTGTCAAAAAGCCGTTGATGCCGGCGTGGATGCGATTGTCATCGAGCCGGGCCTTGACAATCCGTTGGGCAGTGACGCGGTCGAGCGGTTCGGCCACTTCGACATCATCTGCGACGCCACCGGCGTGGAACGGGTGCTGCCGCACGCCATTTCCTTGTTGAAAAGTCGGGCCTGGGGCACGCGTGAGCTGCCACCACGCTACGTGATCCAAGGCAGCTACGCCGGCGAGTTCGGCATCCCGTACAACCCTGCGTTTATGGTCGAGACGACGTTTTTGCTGCCCCGCGACGAGGGGCCGGCCGATCGGGATCGGGTGCTGCGGCTGATGGCCGAGGATCGGCTGCGGCTGGACGATCTCTATGGCGATACGTTCTGCCCCACCGACGCCGAAGCCGCCTTTGCCGCGGCATTCGAGACAACCGGCGAGCGGGCCACAAGCGTGTTCGATTGGAGCGCGCTCCATCACGCAGCGACCCCATGATCACCCACGCCATCGGCCGGGCGTTGTTCCGCAGACGGCGGCGAGCGCCTGGGTAAAGTTTGATTGGCTGGCAAAGCCGATCGACAAGGCGATTTCGATCAACGACAGGTCGGTGAGCCGTCGCAGCTCCTCCGCGGGTGAGCGGCCGGTCGCTTCTTTCACCTTCCGCTCCAAACCACGACGGCTGATGTTCACAGCTCGGTAGACTCGGGCGATGCCAATTCCTTTGCATGCGTGTTGCCGCATGTATTCCAAGGCTTCACGCGTCGCCGCGTCATCGACGGCCATGCCGGCGGTGCTTTGCCGGGACACGACGCCGCGCGGGGCAACGAGCCAGGTGTGATCGCGGCCGTTGGGCACCACGTTGTGCGGGTCGTCGCCGCGGAGCAGCGCGTGGACGATTTCCGCCGCCGCGGCATCGTCGAAGGCGAACACGCCGCACGGCTTGGGCACGCGGCGCACAAGCCGCTGCGTCTGGGCAATGGAGACTTTTGCGGGCAACCCGCTTGCCTCAACGGCACGGGCCTCGTCGCCGAGGGTAACGCACTGGTGATCGTGATCCCACAGGTGCTCAATGAAGCCACGCTGTCGCAGCCGACCGACGGCCCAGCGTGTAGAAAGGCACGAGAATGAGCGAAAGCCGCGACTTCTCAGATGTTCGGCGGCAAGGCGACCCATAGCCTCCTCGTCCGGCACGACCCGCGGCAGCGTCGGACAATGGTCAGGCTCCGTATGGTACTGCGCGATAACCGCCGGGGCGCTGGTCCTTCGGACCTTATCGATTTCCTCGGTGCTGCCCGTCATCAGGATGAAAGCTTGTGCCTGAAGCCGGGACGCCAATGCCGCCTGCGGTCGTTGGCCGAACGGCTCCGCCTCAACGATCCACCCGCCGAACTGCTGCCCGTAGGTGGCAATGCCCCGGGCCACGCCCCGAACGGCGTCCACCGCCGTTCCGCCGAGCAACGCGACGTGCCGAAGCGGCTTAGGGCGTGACGCACTCGCAATATCCGTTTTACGTCATTGCGAAAGATCATGCAGCGTTCTGGTGCATTCTCGTGTCGTGCAGCCGTGTTGGCTGCTTCGGACACGCTGATCCTTCGGTGGGCCTGTGAAACATCACACCACCATCGCTCTCGCCGCCGCTGCCACACTTGGCACAAGTTCGGTCACTTCCGCCGCTTTCGTCCTCGTCGATGACATCGACGGCCTCACGCTCGGTGCCCTCGGCACGCAGAGCACGTATGACCAAATCGATCCGCTCAATCTGGTCTGGACCGTCGTCGATCCGGCCATGGACGGTGACTTCGCTATTGAGCTGGCCAACGGCAGCCTCGACGGGTACGCCAACACCAGCAGCCTGATTGATATCAACGACGTGGCCGGAGACACCGGAACGCTTTTCTTCAACCTGACCGTTCCCGTCGGTTGAACCGGCCTGGACCAGTCCTACGGCCTTGGCTACCTAGTTGGTTCCGGTGACACTTTCGACAAGTTTGCGGTGCAATTCTTCATCGGCGGCTCGGGCACCACGCGTATTCGTGACGGCAGCGGCTTTGTCAACAGCGTGACGCTCGTTCAGGGTGTCGAGTACGGCGTCTACATCGTCACGAACACCAACGATGACACGTACGACGTCTACCTTGAAGAAGCCGGCGTTCAGACGCAGCTCGCCGAAGACTTCGCCTTCCGCAACAGCGGCGACACGATCAACCAGTTCCTGGCCCTGACCAACAGCGGCAACTTCTTGGGCACAACACTGGTCGACAACATCTACGTCGAACTCACCGGCGAGAACTTGGTCAACCCGATTCCCGAGCCGACGAGTGTTGCGGCAATCCGGCTTATGAGCCTGCTCGCTTTGCGCCACCGCCGGTAAGCTCAGCATCCTTCACAATTGTCTTCACGCAACCGCCTCCGGCTCGTCCGGGGGCGGTTGTCGTTCAGGCACGGCTAGCGGCGAGACGTCCGTCGGCCCGCCCTACCGCTTGGCGAAGCTTGTGCTTTGACGGATCACGATCTCCGGCGTGATGACATCACGCCGTTCGTTGAGCTCGGCAATCGCGTTCAGCGGATCATCGGCTTCGAGCGCGTCAAGCAACATCCCACCCGCGCGGCGGCCCATTTGGACGAGCATTTGGTTCACGCTCGTCAAAGGTGGATCGAGGTACGCCGCCTGCAAGTCGTCGAATGCGACGACGCTCACATCCTCGGGCACGTTCATCTTCGCAGCCCGCAACGCCCGCAACGCACCGGCGGCGGTGATGTCGTTGTAACAGAGCACGGCAGTGAACAACGGCCGGTCTTTTAGTGCGAGGTGGCGTCGCAACGCCGCATCGGCGGCCGCGGCGGTCGTTTCGGCGACGGTGTGGCCGCTGTCGGAGGAGCCGTCAAGCGTCGGGTCGTCGAAATTCGGGTCGTCGAAGTGGACCCGGCCGCCGCCGTGGATGCCTAAATCCCAGCCGGTTTGCATCACAAGCTGTTCGCGAAGTGCCGGGCTCTGCAGTCGTCCGCCATGGGGGGCGAGCCAGAGCATCTCGCGGTGGCCCAGCTCAATCAGATGGTTGATGGCGAGGCGAACACCCTCAGGCTCGTCCCAGCTCACCCGGCCGTAATGCCCCGGCAAACCGCTGGGTGGCGGCTGGAGCACGACAACCGGCTCGGCCTCAGTGGGCGGCTGCTGCATGAACAGGCTGCGGGTGTTGGTGTCGTGCGTGACGCCCACCGCCACCACCCCATCCACCTGCCGCTGCCGCAGCATGGCGATGGCGCGGTCGGGTGCCAACAAGTTCGGCTCGCTGGGCACCACGATCATCGAATACCCGGCCCGGGCCAGCACGATCTCGACGCCGCCGACCAGCGAGCCGAAATACTGGTTGCCCAAGCGCGTGTCGCTGATGGTGGCCGCCGGATCCGTATGCAGTGCGAGCGCGATGGCTTGGGCCCGCCCCGTTTTCATGCTGCGGGCGTGATAATTGGGCACGTACCCGAGCTCACGCGCCGCCTGCAGCACCGCCTGGGTCGCCTTAGAGCTGGCCGTCTTGCGGCCGGGTCGCTTGTTGAGCACCAGGCTGGCGGTCGATGGCGACACGTTGGCCGCCTTGGCGATATCGATCAGCGTGGGCATGTCGGCACTTTAAGGTGCAGCACAATTCAATTCTTCGCAAGCGACGGCTTCCCTACGATCGGCCGGAAAATGCGACGGCCGAGGGGCACCGATGCGATTTGCGCAGAAACGCCCTCGCCTGCGGCGCAGGCGGGGCGGTGATCGTGCGGTGCATGGCGATTGACCGGCTTCAGGCCCGACGGCGGACAACGAGCAGGCCCAGCCCGCCGAGGAGCGCCAACGCCGAGGCAGGCTCGGGCACCACGGCGATCGAGACATCGTCGATGAGCTCGTCGCTGCGCGATCCCGTCCCGTTAGGGTCGAGGACATCCTGGAAAACGAGCCACAGGCGGTCGCCGGCGGTCAGGCTGTTGCCCGAGATGTCGGCGACGATGCTGATGTCCTGAGTCAACGACACGCCGTCGCTTTCATCGACGAAGTAATCGACATCGCCGGTTCTGAAGAGTTCGACAGCACCCGTGTTGTCGACAAAGCGGCCGCCGCTTGTCGGGGCGGCGTTGCCTCCGCCCCAGATCTCGACCGAGAGGCCATCGAACGGCGTCTCGAACCCGCCGTCACCACGCAGGCCGACGGTGAAGTCGATATCGAAGAGGCCTTCGCCGGGCGTGTAGGTGCCGAACTGCTGGTAGATGAACGACGTGTTCACCGAGCCGGCGTCGTTGGCGCTGAGGTTGCCCGACAAGTTGGCCCAGAAGTCGCCGTCGGGCGGGGTGGGCACGCCATTGCCGGCGTCCTCGCGGCCGGCTTGCGCGGACTGGCCGTTGGCGGCCTCGAACCAGCCGGCGATCGAGTCCGCACCGCCGGTGCCGGCGGTTTCGAAGCTGGGGTTGGTCAGGCCGACGACGGCGGCCGAAGCGATGGCGGCGACCAAGGCGGTGGTGGCGACGGCCGCAGCAATGGCGGGTAAAGTATAACGTTGCATGTTTCTCCTCCGATAAAGCGGGGTGTTTTACTCGTCATGCCGCTCCATTGTCGGCACCTCGACCAAAATGCATGATCCACCTTGCACGTCTATCGCAATCGCGTAATCTTGACATCGGTTTTGCGACACTCAATGCCATGCGCCACGTTGCGATCATCAGCCCGTTCGACCTCCCGCTCGTCGTCGCGCTGGCCAAGGGGGTCAGCGAGTTTGGTCGGCGGCGCGGGGGGTGGGACGTGGAGGTCGTGTCCGCCGTGCCGCGGGACGATGTGGTCCAGCGTTTGAGCGGCGCGGGCGTCGAGGGCCTAATCGGGCTGCCCCGCAACCCGGCGGAGGCGGCCTCGTTGCAGGCCAGTCGGCTGCCGGCCGTGGGGGCACTTTATCACACGCCGCTCCGACTCGCTGGAGGCGGCTGCCGTGACGGCGATGAGCTGGACCCCGCCGCGATGCACGCGATGCTGCCGGTGGTGCTGCCGGACGAGCGGGCGGTGGGTCAACTGGCGGCGAGGCACTTGCTGGACCGCGGCTACAAGCAATTCGTCTGCCTGAGCACCCGCTGGCGCGTGGGCCGGCTGCGGCAGGTTGGCTTCGGCGAGGAACTGCGTCGTGCGGCTTGCACCTGCCTGACGCTGGGCGACGCCCGGCAACCGCGGGACGCGGGCGGCCTGCCGGAGCTGGTGACAGACGCCGACGCACTGGCGCTGCTGCGGCAGGCGCGGCCGCCGATGGGCGTGTTCACCGTGGACGATCGCACCGGCCTGGTCACGCAGAAGGCGGCGGCGGCGATCGGGTTGCGGGTGCCCCAGGACGTGGCGATCGTCGGCGTGAACAACGATGAGCTGCTGGTGGAGTTCGCCCGAACGCCGTTGTCCAGCGTGGACCTGAACGTGGCGAAGATCGGCCGCGTCGCGGCGTCAATGCTCGAGTCGCTGATCGAGGAGGGTTCGACAACCGCGCCGCCGGCGGGTGCGGCTCGGGTGCGGACGGTGCCACCCGTGGGTGTGATCGAGCGGCGGAGCACGCAAATGCTCGTCGTGGAGGAGGAGGCGGTCCAGCAGGCGCTGACGCTCATGCAGCGGCGGGCTTGCCAGGGGTTGACGGTGGGCGCGTTGTGCGAGTCGATGGCGATCAGCCGGCGGTCGCTGGAGCGAAAGATGATCCGCGCGTTGAACCGCACGCCGGCCGAGGAGATCCGGCGGGTGCGGATCGAGCGGGCGCGTGACCTGCTGCGCCGACCGGACGTGGCGCTGGCGGACGTGGCCCAGGCCGTGGGGTACGGCAGCCAATCGAGTTTTTCCGCCGCGTTCACCCAGGTGTGCGGCATCACGCCCGGCCGCTGGCGGCGCGCGCAGTCGATCGCCAAACCGTAACGATCGCTTGCTTCACCGCGCCTCGTCCATGGTCAGGCGGGTGTGGTAGAGGCTGTTCTTCCACCTGGTCGGCTGGTGCTTGATCCGCTGGCGATACCTGGGCAGGATGTCGATGAGCAGGCCCCGCGCGTTGAGTTCTTGCTCGGCGATCAGGCCAAGATCACCGCCGCCGGCGAGGGAGTTTTGCAAGGCGTCCGAGAGCCGCGTCACCACCGGGCCGTGCGCCGGATCGTTGGCCAAGTTGCGGACGCAGTCGGGGTCGGCTCGCCAATCGTATAGCTCCAGCGGCGGCTTGGTGAGGGCCATGAACAAGGCCGCCTCGTCCGACAACGCTTCCTCGGCGTGGAGGCGGCGCAGCTCCTTCATCGTCGGCATCTTCTCCATGGTGGCGAGGTACTGGGCGTACGGCAGTTGCGGGAAGTCGTTGCGGATCAGCAGGAACCGGCCGTCGATTGCGGCTCGGACGCGGTCGAAGCCGCTGTCCATCCGGTCGCGGCCGCCGAAGACCACATCCGGTCCCGGCGTCTCGACCACACCTTGTGCGTCCAGGAAGGCCGTGCCGTCGTGCCGCGGATCGGGTTCGAGGCCGGCGGCGGCGAGGAAGGTGGGGGCCAGATCGACCCAACTGATCAGCCGGTCGCTGACGCTGCCGGCCGCGATTCGCCCCGGCCACCAGGCGATCAGCGGCATGTGCAGCCCGGCGGCGTAGGGCCAACGCTTCTCCCGCGGCAGCCCCCGCCCGTGATCGGCGATGAAGACAACCAACGTGTTATCCCGCTGCCCGCTGGCATCCAGCGCATCGAGCGTTTCGCCCAACCGTTTGTCCAACGCGTGGATGTTGTCGTAATGCCGCACGATGTCGGCCCGAACCGCCTCGGTGTCCGGCAGGTACGCCGGCACGCGGACCTCCTCCGGCGACGTCACCGCCTCGGGCATCTTCAGGCCTGGGTTCATCCACCGCCAGTACCGCGCCCCCTCGCCCTCCTCCCCCTCGGCCGGCGGCGGCCACATGGCGCTCTCGTGGGTGATGCCAATGTTGTCGTAGACGAACCACGGTGCATCCGGCATCGTGCCGTCTCGAAGACGCCCGACCCAATCCTCGGCATCGTCCCGCCACGTCGTGCCGTCCTGGCGGGCGTCGGGGTCGAAGTTGAAGTCGGTTTTGGCCGGCCACGACACGTAATAGCCGGCCCCGTGCAGCGTGTGCGTGAACAGCCGGGGCGGCTCGGCGAGCTGCGACCGCATGTGGTGGGTGCCCAGAAACCAAGGGTATCGGCCCGTCACGGTCGCCGCCCGGCTGGGGGCGCACACGGGCGAGGTCGACCACGCGTTGTCGAACCGACACCCCTCGGCGGCCAAACGGTCGAGGTTTGGCGTGCGCGCCGCCGGGTCGCCGTAGCAGCTCAGGAGCCGGCCGGTATCCTCGCCGCAGATGAGCATGATGTTGGGTTTCACGCGATTGATCCTTTCGCTTTTCGTCCATCCGCCGGCGCGGCGACGGCCGCCCGCTTCAACGCATCGGCCGGCAATCCAAGGCTCCCGCCCGCCGGGAGGGGCAACGCCAGTTCGTCGCCGTCGGGCCATCGCACCCGAGCGGCGTTCACCCGGCACCGCCCGCGGATGAGACGGTCCTGTCCAGCCACCGGGCACAGCCCCAGCGTGTGCCACACGTACCACGACGACAGCCCGCCTGAGTCGTCGTTGCCCGGCAGCCCACCGCGGCCGGTGGTGAATTGATGCTTAAAGACCGCGTCCAGCACCCGCTCGGCTTTTTCGTCACGGTTGATCCAGCGGTAAGCGTGCGGCGTCTCCATGTCCGGCTCGTTGTTGAGGCCCTCGAACCGACCGACTTCGAGTTGCCGATTCATCTCGGCGTCGGGCGTGTCGCGGGTCGGCCGCTCCAGGGGTTCGGCATTGAAGCCGAAAAAGTGATCGAGCAACGCCTCGAACTTCTCGGCCCCGCCGGCGGCATCGATCCGCGCGGGCATGTCGTGCAGCAAGCGGAACGAGTAGTTCCACTTGCTGCCCTCGTAATACGTGCCGTCTCGCAGCACGCCCGTCGCTGGATCGATCACGTGCTTCCAATGCGTCGTCCATGGCCGGACCTGGGCCTCGATCTCCCGCTCGCCCAGCGCCGCCGCCAGCTCGGCCGTGGCGTGGGCGGCCTGGGCCAAATCCAGCGTGTGCGTGATCGGCTCGCAGCGCCCTTGTTCAACGAATGCTCGTCCGCGCGGCGTGTCGAAGGCACTCCGCATCAGCTTCAGCGCCCGCCGGTAGTCGATGCCCGGCACGCCGCGGAGGTGGGCGTCGTGAATGCTCAACGCCGCCAGCCCGCTCGCCTGCCCGTCGAACCGCTCGCGACCGTCCTCCAAAATCAAGCCGTTGGGGAACACCCCATCGCCCCGCCGCTCGGTCCCCTCGAGGAGCCCGTTGATGACCATGGCCGCGGTGTCGGGCCACAGCGTGCAAAGCAGCGGGATGAGCGTCTTGTACTGGTCCCACAGCGTCGCCACGTCCCCAACGCACGCGCCATCGCCGGGCCACCAGGGCGACTCGCCCGTCAAGTCGACCGGCTTGAGCAGGCAGCGGTAGAGGGCCGTGTCGAACTGCGTCTGCACCGCCGGATCGTCCGTCTCGATGGCCAGGGCGTCGAGCCGGTCATCCCACGCCGCGGCGGCCTGCGCCCGCAACGATTCGAACGGTTGCCGCACGGCCTCAATTCGGCGGGCGGCGTGCTCGAACGAGCGGAAGGAAAGCCCCAGCCGAAGCTCGCCGGGCCGTCCGCCGAAGCCGCCGAAGACGACGCCCCCCGCCTCGCCCGGCCGCGGCGGCCGCTCAAGGTCCGGCCGCCCTGACCAGACGCGGCCTTCGGTTGCGCTTAGGCACTCCACGTGGACGTAAAACGTCAACCCGTTCATGCGAACCGCCGCCCGAACCGATTGCGGCGCCGACTGGTGCCACGTCAGCAGCTCACCGACCAGCGGCCCCATGCCCTCGAACCGCAGCCCGTGGCTCGTCAAGTCGAGCACGATCCGGCCCGCACCGTTGGCGAACTCGTACCGATGTGCGGCGGCGAACGGGGCCACCGTCAACTCCGCCCGCACGCCTGCGTCGCCCAACGTTGCCGCATATAAGCCCGGTTCGGCCCGCTCGTCTTCCAGCGGCCACGACTCGCCGAACGTCCGCAAGTCGCCGGCGATGGGCGTGACCTGGAAGTGGTTGTGGTAGACGCCGATAGCCCCGGTGCCTTGCGGGTGAAGGTGAGCGAAGCTCCGCGCTTCCGGTTGGTCGGAGATAACCGCGGGTCGGCGGTTGGAGTTGGGCCGGTTCACGCCGTAGCCGGTCGGGTAGGCCCCGCTGTGAGGGGCGACGCTGACAAGGCCGTGCGGCCACGCGGCACCGGGGTGGTTGTTGCCGGCCTGGGCCTTGTGGAACAGCCACGTCGCCGCCAAACCCCGCGGCGGCGGCAACGCGGTGGCGGCGGTGCCGAGAAACGGATCAACCTGACGCGGCGGCATGCGGGCATCCAACAACGTTGCGCATTCTACAGAATCCGTCCCTCATCCGCAAATTCGGTTCTACATGCCGGATCGCGTGAGAAAGCAGATGACGCTTGACACATCGAACGGCTTCAGGTATAACGTTGCGACAAGCCGGTCACATGTGCCTCGAGGAGGGGCCAAGTGCTGTAGTCCGCCATTCGAGCCTGTTGGCGGCAGGGCACGACTTCATCGCGATTCCCGGTTGTGTTAACGCTATCGGCGACACCCGACCCGCACACTTTTCGCTGCCCGATCAGGTGGGTGCCGCTCGGCACCGGATTCGGCAGCCCGTTACTCATCGGAGGACGAAATGAACCCGCTTCACACCCTGCTACCGGCCACCGCTACTATCACCGGTTTGCTCATCGCCTCGACCAGCCAAGCGGCGCTGGTGCCGTACGTCGAGAACTTCGACGGCCAAACCCTCGGCTCGGCCGCCCCGGTTGACAACGAGTCGCTGACTTACACCGAGAACCCGGCCGGTGACTTCACCGTCATCGACGCCGGTGGCGGCGACAACGTCTACCGCTTCAGCTATGACGATGGGAACACCCGCAGCCCCGGCTCGACCTTTGCAGTGGACGCCGTTGATCGGCCTGCTGCCGGCTTCGTCTTCTCGACGGAGTTCGACGTCACCGCGTTGT
>CAYLSV010000020.1:40614-49227 GCA_964386435.1 uncultured Tepidisphaerales bacterium | reverse complement strand
CTGCGCTCGCGGTCGCCCAAAAGCGGCGGGTCGGACTCGGTGAGCGGGAACTGCCCCTCGCCCAGCCCGAGCACGATGGCCGCGCGCATAGGCGGCGGGCGGACGCGGTCGACCTGCCCGATTAGCACCGCGTCGAGCGTCGCCGGAATCACGCCGACGTCGATGCCGTCGAGCGCCGTCTGTAAACTCGCCGCGACGTCCGCGGACGGGGCGACGCCGTCGCCGGCGACGGCCTTGGCTTGGGCGAGCAAGTCGTGCAACGCCGACCACACCTGCTCGTGCTCCTCGGCCGCCAGCGGGTCGGACCGCTCGCGGGCGTCGGCGGCCAGCTCGGCCAACCGCTCGCCGGTTCGGCAACGGCCCAGCAGCGACACGATCGCGTCGGCGGCCTCAGCGTAGCTGACGCGCTCCCCGGCGAAGGCGTCGGCGAATGGAGTGAGCACGTCAACCAGTTGTCGCCGCAGCGCGTGGCCCCGCTCGGCCTGCGGGGCGGGCTCGTCCGAATCGAGCCACGGCCCCTCGTCGACCCATGCCGCCCGGCCGGCGGCGCGGTGGCGGCGGGCGTGGGCTTCGAGGTCGTGCGCTTCGGCCGCGTCGAGGCCGGCGAGGCGGGTCTTCGCCAGCGCCACGACCGCATCGCGCGGCCAATCTTCGGTGGCGATTTGAAGCGCGAACCGGACGAGCCGGACGAGCGGGTGGTGCCCGCCGGCCCGGCGGCGGTCGACGAAGATCGGCAGCTTGTGCTCGGCGAACGAGTGCTCAATGAGCGGCAGGTACGGCCCGAGGTCGCGGGCCATTACGAGGCAGTCGCGCAGCCGCAAGCCGCGGCCCAGCCAGTCCTGCACCTGCCGTGCCGCGGCGTCGACCTCGGCGGCCGGACCGTTGGCGACGACGAGCCGCAAGCCGTCGCCGACGAGCGGGCCGGCGAGTCGGCCGCCCATGGTCCAAAGCTTCTCGACCTCGGCGACGGCCGAGCCTTGGGCGAAGCGGCGGGCGGGCGCAACGCGTTGCTCGGCAAGATCGATTACGCCAACGGCGTGTAGGTCGCCGCGCAGTTTTTCCAGCGCCTCGGCGGGTTGGGCGAACAGCGGATTCGTGCCGTCCTCGGGATCGACCACGGCTGTGACCGTCACCGCCTCGGCCGCCCGTGCGATGCCGGCGAGCAGGCGGCGTTGGTCGGCGTCGACCTCGTAGAAGCCGTCGACGTAGACGATCGAGCCGCGCAGCAGCGGCGAGGTGGCCGCCAGCTCGGCGGCGCGGCGGCGGCGGGTGAGCGGGTCGATGCGGCCCTTCAACCGCTGGGCGAATCGTCGGCCGACGTGGAGGACGTCGTGGAACTTGTCCCGCATCCGCCGGCCGATCATGCCGGGCTCGGCGTCGTCGCGGGCCAGCGCCTGCTCCAGCTCGTCGAGCGAGCGGTCGGCCCGGTCGAGGTCTTCGAAGAAGACCGCCATCGCCTCGGCGGTGCCGGCCTGGCTGGCGCTTTGGCCGAAGATTTTGAGGTGCTCGGCCTCCCGCCGCAGGATGTCGCCGAGCAGCAGCACGCGGGCACCGGCCGACAGCGGCGGCAGGTCGGCCTCGTCGGCGAGCAGCATTTCGGCGAGGCGGTCGAAGCTGACGACGCGGACGCGGCACTGGGCGCGGGAACCGCCGGGTTGGGCGAGCAATTGCCGCTGGGTCTGGAACGTCGCCTGCCGGGGTGTGATGAGCCAGATTGGCGGGCCCAGCGGCTGACGCTGGAGTTCGTCGGCGACCTCGGCGAGCACGGCGTGCGTCTTGCCGGCCCCGGCCCGGCCCAGGATGAATCGCCCGCGTGCGGCCATGCCCGCAGCGAACCTACCGCAGCTCGGCGGCGGCCGCAAGGCGTCCGGCGGCCGATCACGAAGGTTTCGGGCCGAATCCTCGTCATCACGGCACGGCAGTTGCTGTAGAAACTTGCCGCCGCATTGGCGTCGGTGCCCGCCCATGTTGGGCTAACCCAATCCGCACCAAACCTGAAGACCACCCATGACCGGAACCCTCCTCTACATCGGCATCGTTCTCATCATCATCGCCATTGTCGCCTACCTGCTAGGGGCCAAGGGCATCGCCGGCATGACGGCCAGCCTGGGCAAGACGATTCTGATCATCGGCCTGATTCTGGGCGTGATCCTGATCCTGCTGAACGTGCTCGGCGTCGCCTGAGCGGGGCGGGCGGCTACTGTCGGTGATGCCCGGCAAGCCCCCGCTGAAAAAGGTGAAAGAACGCTCGGCCGGCGTCGTGATCTACCACGACGCCGGCCCTGTTGATGCGCCCCAGCGGCGGTTCCTGCTGCTCGATTACGGCCGCTACTGGGACTTCGCCAAGGGCCACGTCGAGGCCGGCGAGGACGACCTCGCCGCGGCCCGGCGAGAGGTGCGGGAGGAGACGGGGCTGACGGAGGTCGAGCTGGACCCCGGTTTTTGTCGGGAAATTACGTACCACTTCCGCAAGCCGGGCAACCGGCTGGTGCACAAGACGGTCGCATTCTTCATCGGCCGCAGCGTCACGGATTCGGTGACGATCAGCCACGAGCACGTCGGATACGCGTGGAAGCCATACGACGAGGCCCTGGCGGCGGTGGCGCATCAGAACGCGAAGGCGGTGCTCTCGGCGGCGGCGGCGCATCTGGCGGGCAAGGCTTCTGGGTGATCGTTCCGGACCTCCGGCCTGGTCGCTGTTGCGTTGCCACCGGCGACCTGTTCCCATGCCTGCATGATCACGTTGCTTTGCGTGCTGTTCGTCACCACGCCGATCGAGCTCGACCGCCACGGGCTGCCCGGCCTCATCGCGGTGTGGGGGCCGGCCTCGGGGGTGTCGGCGACGGAGCAGTGCGTCGTCGGCGTCGGGCCGCACCCGGCAAGCGGGACCATCGTGCTGTTTGGTCACACGGGCTACGGGCGGAATGAAGACGCCGAGGCGTTTGCGCGGCAAGTCGCCGGGCCGAACCTGCTCAAGCGGCGGGCGGGCGACGTGGCGGCCGACGACCTGCCGGCGTTGCGTGAACACCTTGCCGACGGCGGCGGGCTGATGATTCACGAGACCGGCTGGGGCTGGGAACAGGTGACCGGCGGCGACGTGCGTGACCTGCCCATCGTGCCGCTGCTGGCCAAAGCGGGGCTGGCGGTGACGGACCAGACCGCCCGCGTGGCCGAGCGGTTCGTCGTCGGCACGCCGCAGCCGCAGCAACACGCGGGGCAGGTGCTGGCGGCAATCCGAAGCGGCGAAGCGGCAGACGCGGCGGCCGTCATTGCGGCCGAGCCGTTTATCACTGTCGGGGCGTTGCGGGAAGAATTGAACGCCCTGGCCGACGCCGATTTGACGCCGGCGATCGGCGCAGCGGGAGGCGATGTCGAGCGGCAGCTAGCACGCATCGGCACCGCCGTCTGGCTGCGGCAGGTGCTGGCGACCGAGCGGGAACCGGCGGCTGATCACCCGCTGCTCACGCAATTTCCCGGAGATGTGCCGGGTGATCTGGCGATCGAGCCGCAAATGGTCCGCGTACCGCCGGGCCGTCACGGCTGGATCGGCACCGGCCTCTACGCCCGGCCCGGCGGCGCGGTCCGCGTTCGACGGGTGGAGGGGCAGGGCGTGCGGCTGCGGATCGGGGCGCACAGCGACACGCTGTGGCACAAGTCGACGTGGCAACGGTTGCCGGTGGTGGCGCGTGAGATGCCGCTGACAGACGGGTCGGTCGACGCCTTTGCGGGTGGGCCGGTGTACGTGGTGGTGCCGCCGGACGCCGGGCCGGTGGCGGTCGAGATCGGCGGCGACGTGGTGCCCATGGCGACGTACACGCTGGGCCAAACAACGGCCGCCGAGTGGCGGGCGGCGCTGGCGGAGTCGCCGGCTCCGTGGGCGGAGCTGGGGTGCGAGAGTTTGATCTTCACCGTGCCCAAGTCGGCCGCCGAGAAGCTCGCCGACCCGGCCCCGATCATGCGGCATTGGCAAGCGGTGCAGCAGGCCAACGCCCGCCTCGCCGGCATCGAGCCGAATGTGGCCCGGCCGATGCGGATCGTCAACGACGTGCAGATCAGCGCCGGCTACATGCACGCCGGCTACCCGATCATGACGCACCTCGACGTCATCGACGCCCAGTTCGACCTCGGTGAGATGAAGTCGCTGGCGGCGTGGGGTTTCTACCACGAGCTGGGCCACAACCATCAGCACCCCGCCTGGACCTGGGGCGGATTGACCGAGGTAACGGTGAACTGGTTCACGCTGTACGCGCTCGAGGAGGTCGCCGGCCTGACCCCGGAACAGGCGGCCAGCCGGGTGCTCACCGGCCGGCACGCCGAGGCGATCGAGCACCACCTCGCCGCCATCGCCGCCGGCGAGGCATCGGACTGGACGGCCGACCCGTTCCTCGCGCTGGGCCTGTTCGTCGAGCTTCGGCTGGCCCACGGCTGGGAGCCGTTTATCGGGACGATCGCCAGCTACCACGCCGACGGCGACGCGGTCGCCCGACTCCCGAGCGACCGCCGGGCGGCGATCTTTGCCGAACGTTTCGGCGAGGCGGCGGGCGTGGATGTGGTGTCGATCTTCAAGAAGTGGGGCGTGCCGATGAAGCGGGGCTGAGCGGTGCCACCGGCGATGCAATGTTGCGAAAACACCCGCCGGGGCCAACGTGGCTCCGGCGGGTGGGGCAGGAAGGGAAGATCGGGGTGGCTTACGCGGCGCTGGCGTGGCGGCGGTAGGCGATGCTCTCCAAGGTGTTGGCGGTGTCGAGGGGGTCGGCCCAGGCGGCGTCGGTGCCGGCTCCGCCTTCGAGGATGTCGTGGTGGTCGTCGTGGGCGAACAGCACGTCGTCGCCTTCGCCGCCGAACAGGGCGTTGTCGCTGGCGACGCCGTCGAGGATGTCGCCGCCGCCGTTGCCGTAGAGGACGTTGTCGGCCGCGGCGTGGCCGATGAGCCAGTCGTCGCCCTCGCCGCCGACGAGGATTTCGTTGGTGAACAGGACGTTGTCACGCTCGCCGGCCTCGCCGTCGTTGCCGCGGGCGTCGGCGAAGCGGTCGCCGCTGGTGATCTTCACGGCGTTCGTCCGGCCGGCGTAGCTCACGGTGTCGCGGCCCTGCTGGCCGTCGAGGTGGTCGGCCCCGAAGCCGCCGACAAGCAAATCGTTGCCCCGGCCGCCGAACATCAGGTCGTCGCCGTCCTGGCCGTAAAGCGTGTCGGAGTGGCTGCCGCCGAACAGGACGTCGTTGCCCCAGCCGGCGAAGAGGCGGTCCTCGCCGACGCCGCCTTCGAGGCGGTCGTGGTCGCCGCCGCCGTAGAGGCGGTCGCTGCCGATGCCGCCGAGCAATCGGTCGTTGCCGCTTTTGCCCATGAGCAGGTCGTTGCCCCGGCCGCCGTCGAGTTTATCGTGCCCGGCCCGGCCGTTGAGCTCGTCCCGCCCATCGGCCCCGACCAGCACGTCGTGCCCGTCGCCGCCAGCGATCGTGTCGTCGCCGGCGCCGCCGTGGGCGTAGACGTCGAGCACCCGGCCGCCGTGACCCGTGAGGTTCTTGCCGATGTCGATGACGTCGTTGCCGGCCTTGCCGTAGACCTCGACGCTCTTGACGTGGTTGCTGGCGATGTCGGCCGACTCGCCGTTGCGGACGATGACCATGCGGTCGCCGTCGGCGTAGAGGCTGAAGCTGTCGGCGGCGTCGGTGCCGTGGGCGATGAGCCGGCCGGCGTCGGCGCTGAGCCAGGCGGGCAAGCCGCTGTGCCCAACGGGCTCGTCGTCCGTCGCGGCGTCGGGGGTGAAGTCACGCTTGACGTTGGCGTCGCCGATGGTCACGTCCTCGAAGGTGACGGTGCCGCCCAGGCCGCCGCCGGTGGCGGTGACTTTGTACGTGCCGGCGGGCAGATCCAGGGCGTAGCCGCCGGCGGCGGCGGTGGTCGTGGTGAACGTGCGGCCGTCGCTGTGGGTCGCGGTCACGGTCGCGCCGCTCAGCCCCTCGCCGGGCGTGTAGAAGTCGTCGTCGCGGACCTCGTCGCTGAACGCCACGCCGGTGAGGAACGTGCGGGCCGGGAGGTTGGCGAAGTTCTGGCCGCTGAGCACGGCGTTCCAGCTCCGGCCGCTCCGCTCGTAGCCGCCGCCTTCGGCGATGCCCGAGCCCATCTCCGACCAACTGCCCTTGAGCAAGTTCAGCCGGTGGCCGCGGCCTTGCACGTTCACATCGCGGAACAGCTCGCGGTGGTGCTTCTCGATCTCGGCGGTGTTGGCCGACAGGCTGCCGCTGCTCATGGTGACGGCCAAGTTCTCGCCGCTGGCGAAGCTGCCCTGCGTGGCGTACCCGGCGGCGGCCATGCGCTGGTGGGGCGAGGAGCTGTTCGCGCCGGTGTGGCTGAAGTTGTCGGTGCGGTGCAGCCACTGCACGTGGTCGCGGGCGGCGGCGGTCAGCGTGGTGCTGGGGGCCAGCGGCTGGCGGGCGGTGTCGCTGATCGTGTTGGGGTTCAGGCCCTCGTTGAGGTCGATGTTCAAACGGGCCGCTTCGACGCCGGGGTTGGCGCGGGCCCGGTTGATGAGCTCGAGCATGTACTGCTCGCCGCCGGTCAGGGCGGTGCCGCTGAGCAGGCGGCGGTTCTCCATTGTCTCGAAAATCGCGGTGGTCGTGGTGCTGACGGCGGTGGTGATCTGGTGATTCATGGCTTCCCTGTCCTGGTTGCCGCTGGCCATCGTGGCCGGCGAATGTCCTGCGAGCACAACAACCAATTCGAGCAGGGCCACGGCAAGTGTCAGGGAAGAAAAAGGCACGCCGACACATTATCGGTCCGTCGCCGCGGGCGGCCTCGGGCCGATGTTGGGGAGGTGAGCGATTCGACGCCGATCCGCGCCCTCATCGTCGCCGAGGCGTGCAACCCGGAGTGGGTCAGCGTGCCGCTGGTCGGCTGGTCGCATTACGCCGCGCTCGCGGCCCGGCCGGACGTCGAGGCGCACCTGGTCACGCAAGTGCGCAACCGCGACGCGCTGGTTCGGGCCGGGTTGACCGAGGGCGAAAACTTCACCGCGCTTGATACGGAGAAGGTCGCCGGGCCGTTGTTCAAGCTGGGCGACAAGCTCGCCGGCGGCAAGGGGAAGGGGTGGACCACGCGGATGGCGGTCAGCGCGTTGGGGTGGCCGTACTTCGAGCGGCTCTTGTGGCGGCAGTTCGGGGGCGAGCTGAAGGCGGGTGAGTTCGACGTCGTGCACCAGCTCACGCCGCTGTCGCCGACGCTGGCGCCGCGGACGGCGGGGCGGTGCCGGAAGATTAACGTGCCGTTCGTGTGGGGGCCGCTCAACGGCGGGGTGCCGTGGCCGAAGGAGTTCGACTCGGCCCGGCGGCGTGAGAAGGAGTGGCTCAGCTACGTCCGCGACGTCTACAAGCTCAGCCCCGGCTACCGCACCGCCCGCCGCGACGCCTCGGCCATCCTCATCGCGAGCATGGCGACCTGGCGGCAGATGAACCGCGTCGGCCGGCAAAAAGCGTTCTACCTGCCGGAGAACGCCATCGACCCGACGCGATTCAACAAGCGCCGGACGCGGACGGCGACGCTGCCGTTGCGGTGCGTGTTTCTCGGGCGGTTGGTGCCGTACAAGGGGTGCGACATGCTGATCGAGGCCGCCGCGCCGCTGGTGCGGGAGGGCAAGCTGACGATCGACGTCATCGGCGACGGCCCGCAGCGGGGCGAGCTGGAGGCGATGATCTCCGGGGAAAAACTCGAATCCGGCGTCACGCTCAGCGGCTGGGTTGAGCACGCGGCGGTGCAGGATCGGCTGATCGAGTCGGACGTGCTGACGTTCCCCAGCATCCGCGAGTTCGGCGGCGGCGTGGTGCTGGAGGCGAACGCGGTTGGCCTGCCATGCGTCGTGCCGGACTACGGCGGCGTCGGCGAGCTGGTGAACCACCGCACCGGCTGGCGGCTGCCGATGGGCACGCGGGGGCAGCTCGTCAGCCACCTGCGCGGCGTGCTGCGGGAGCTGGTCGAGAACCCGGCGGCGGTGGACAACAAAGGCGCGGCCGCTTACGCCGACATCCTCGCCCATCACACGTGGGCCGCCCGCGCCGCGGCGACGACGCAAATCTACCGCTGGCTCAAGGGCCAGGCCGACCGCCCGCCGCGGCGGCTGCGGGCGGCGTAGGTCGGACTCACGCGTCGATAAACCGCGCCCGCTCCGCCTCGGTCGCCGTCTCGCACGCGTCGCCTTTGCCGAAGAATCTGAACCGGTTCCGGGCGACGAGCCGATATGCCGCGTCCCGCAACGGCCGCGGCACGAACCGCCCGACTGCGAGCAGTCGGGCGGGGCCGTCAAGCTGCCGAGCGATGCGCACGGCCGCGGTTGAGTGGGTGTGCGTGCCGACGTCGTCGACGAGCACGAGCGAATCGGCGAAATCTTCCGGAAGATTTGCCGCCTTCAGCACCTGTCGGCCGACGTCGCTTTGCAACGCCGCGAACCGGAACCGGCCGCCGGGGTCGCGGTCGAGGACGAACCGCACGCTCTTCTGACACAGCCCGCAGTCGCCGTCGTAGAGAATGAGCGGGTTCACGGGGCATCGTAGAGGCGAGGGTACAAGGTCATCGTCCCGGATCTCCGCGGCTACGGCGCCTCGGGCGCGCCCGAGGACGAC
>CAYLSV010000020.1:18568-40530 GCA_964386435.1 uncultured Tepidisphaerales bacterium | reverse complement strand
GGTGGCCACGACCTCCGCCACGTTCGCCAGCGTGATCCCGCCGATCGCCACCGTCGGACACTGCAGGGCCGCGGCCTGCTTGGCGTAGGCGGGGCCGGGCAGGATGTCGCGTGGCTTGGTCGCGCTCGGGAACATCGGGCCGACGCCGAGGTAGTCGGCCCCGGCGGCGACCGCGGCCTGCGCCTGCTCGATGCCGTGCGTGCTGACGCCGACGAGGCGGTTGGGGCCGACGATCTTGCGAACCTCCGCCGGCGGCAGATCGTCCTGGCCGACGTGCACGCCGTCGGCGTTGCTGAGCACAGCGATGTCGGGGCGGTCGTTGACGATGCTCACCGCCCCCGCCTCCCGACACGCCGCCACAAGCCAGCGGGCCCGGCTCAGCAGTTCATCCGCCGGCAAATCCGGCTCCCGCAGCTGCAAGCAGTCGGCCCCGCCCGACAACGCCGCGGCGGCCACTTTCTGCCAGTTTTCCCGGCAAATCGACTCGGTGATCAGCACGTACACCCGCACGCCGCCCATCCGCCCGCTGCGGTCGAGTTGCCGGAGCAGGCGTTGCTCGAGCCGGTAAAACTCGTACCGCGCCCGCTCCACCCCGGCGGCGGCATTGGGGTCGACGATCTTCAGCACCTCCTCGATCGCCCGAAGCGCCTCGCCGACCCGCTTGCCCGCCGCCCGCGCCACGTCGGCCGTCGATGCCCGTTGCCGCTCCGTTGGCGTCGTGATCGTGGTGCCCACGTCGCCGCCAACGTCACGCCACGCCAGCGCCTCGCCCGCCAGCGGCCGCAGGGCGATGTCGAGCGCGTGTCGCACCCGCTTGAGCCCGGCGGCGAGCGTCGCGTCGTCGAGCATGAACCGCCCAACGTCCTCCACCACCCGCAACCCCTCGCGGGCGCGGTTGGCATTGGCATCGAGCAAGCGCAGGGCGAGGCCGTCCATGATGTAACATACGCGGCGCTGTGACTGCCTCGTGGCGTCGCGCGATCCATATCCGAGCGTTGCTGGTTTGCGTGCGTCGCTGGAACCCCCACCGCCGCGTAGCGGCGGGGCTACGCACGCTACACAAGCACGTACGAGCGATCGCGTAGCCCCGCCGCTACGCGGCTGTGGGGGTTCCAGCGACGTTGTTCAGGTTGAAGCTTGCTCTATTCCGTGACTTCCACCGCATAGATCGCGTATGCCACATCGCCGTCGGCGTCGAGGGCGCGGAGGAGCAGGCGGTAAATGCCGGACTCCTCGTCGTTTGCCACAACGCCGGTCAGACTGTTGCCGTCAAAGCTCACGCCCTTCGGCAGCACTGCGGCGATTAACGACAGCTCGCCATCGGTGACGTCGAAGCGATGGCTGACTCGTTCGCCGGGGGCGACGGTCGCGACGACGCCGGCCGGCGGCAGGGAAGGGCGGCTGCCAACGGTCTCGCCGCCGACGCCGAGCTCGTTGATGTCCTTCTGTTCGGCTTGCCATTCCTGGAGGAAGTGCCACTTGACGGCCTCGCCCAGTTCATCGCCGACGGGTTGGTACATGCTCGTCTTGTGGCCCCAGTGGCCGTGCTTGCCGCCGCCGGAGATGTCGACGAACACGCCGTGTGTATGCAAACCGACGCTCTTGGCCAAAGCGAGGTGAGCGCGGTAGACGTCGATCATTCGCGGGTGTTCGTTAACCGCGCGGATGAGCTTGGTCAACCGGTCATCGTTCCACTGCCGGTCATCGTCATCGGGGTAATTCTCATTCACGTGGTTGGCCACGCTAAAGACGCGCTCGCGGCTGGTGTCCTGCCGGGCCTGCCAGCCGGAGTTGATGTTCTCGTTTTCCAAGTCGCCCTTATCGCGCATCATCCAGTTGCGGCCCTCGGTGTACATGCTGGTGTTGCCCTCATAACTCACCAGCGGCAAACCGAATTCTTCGGCCAGCGCCATGTTCGCGCCGCCAATGCCGCCCAACGCGTTGGTCCGTTCGCCGCCGGTGTCGCCGCCGGCCAGGACGAGGTCGTTGAGCAGGTAATCGAACGCCCGATTGATCGCCGGGTCGCTCGGGTCGTTGTAGTCCTCGACCTGCATGAACAGCTTGTTGTTGAACGCGTAGTCGACCAACGGCTGGCCGAAGTAGGTCGTGGTGCTCAAGAAGTGGGGGGCGGTGTCGGTCGGCGTGGTGTCATCCTCGGCAACGAGCCGCTCGAGGTAGGGGCGGGTGTAGCGGTCGATCTGCCCGGTCCACGCCATCGCCGGGCGAACGATGCGATTGGCGTCCTCGGCGAAAACTTCGTTGAAGATTTGCCAGATCTGGGCGGCCCGCACGGCGTTGAACTCGGCTTTGCTCAAGCCCAGCTTCTCGCCTTCGGCCTCGGCCCAATCGCCTTGGGGGAAGTTGCCGCCGCCGCTCCAGATCTCGTTGCTGTGCTCGACCCACACCCGCAGATCATCCTTCAGTGGGGCGTGAACCGGCTGGTCCTGCGGCTGCTCATACGGGTTGCCTTGGGCGTCGCTGCCAAAGCGGATGAGCTTGGCGAGGTTGCGGACGTACTCATCGTCGGCGGCGTGCGGGACGTTGATCCAGGCGTGCTTGTCGGTCTCGTTGGCGAACGCGATCACGTGCTCCCACGCCAACCCGATCTTCCCCGGCTTGTCGCCATTGGCCCCCGGCGTCGGCTTGCCGTCGATAGTGCGAGTGACCATCGCGTAGTTGGGCGGCCGGCGGTCGTCCCACGTCTCCTGAGCGTTCTGGTTGGTCGCCAGCCAGTCCATGAACCGCAACACGCCGAACAGCTCCGGATCGGCGTTGATGTGCTCGACGTACAGCGGGTGGAAAAGAGGCTCCGGCTCACCGTCGGCCGGCTCGAGCGAGGAGTTCTGCGGGTCGGTCGGGTCGGGCATCCAGACGCGAACGTCGCGGACGCGGTTCTCACCGTCGGCCCCGGTGAGCTCGATCCGCAGCCCGGACCCAGCGGCCTTGGTCACGTCGTAGACCCGGCGGTTGGCCTCGGCCGAACCTTCGACGAGCGTGGCGTCGCCCGGCAGCACGACGTCGCCCTCGCCCTCCCACGTCACCACGTATCGGCCCAGCGGATAGGCCGGGCGGAGCTTGTTGTTCTGGAAGGGTGCGGCAAACACGGTCCGGCCGCCAAGGGCCGTCGGGTAGCCGTCGGCGTCGAGCTGGTCGAACGGCACCGACTGCTTCGCATCATCGGCAAACCGCCAGCCGCGGTCCTCGAGCATGAGCGCGTTGGCGAACACGTGGCCACGCGAGTAGTAATGCAGCCCGCCAAGATTCACCGCCAACTCCGGCAAATCCCCCGGCTCAAACGGCTCCATCGATTCAGCGGACGCGACGCCACCCAGCGCGAGCGACGCGGCAACGGCAAGGCGAGATATAGGAGCGGCGTACTTCATCGGGTGACTTCCGGTTCAAAAGGTGCGGGTTAAGTTGGTGCAGCCCGACTCCGACCGCCGCCAAGTGGAAGCGCGTCGTCGGACAATCAAGCGAGTCGGTCCAGCAGAACGATCAGTCGCGGGGCGGCTTGTTATCTCTGGTTAGGGTCGGCGAGACCTTGAACTCGCCGTTGTACCAAGCGTCCTCGACGGTGAGCGTCGTGTCGCTGTTCTGCATGGTCCTCGCCGAGCCGTCGAACATGGCAAAGTTGGTTTTGCCGTCGTGGCGGTTGGAGTGGTAGACGCTGCGGTCGATGCCGGTCTGGATCGATTCGCGGAAGCCCCACGGCCCCTCGGCGACGAAGATGTGGCGGTGCTTGAAGGCGAAGCCGTCGAGGACGAACAGCGTTTCGCTCGGCCGACGGACTTGGGCTTGGCGGAACAGGCGGTCGTGGTACTGCCGCTGGATGACCTGGCGGTTCGGCTGGAACCGGGTCCGAATGGGCCAGACTTGGCTGATGATCGCGTAGCTGTTGTGTCGGCCGTTGCCGTCGGGAAAGGCTTCGGATTCATCGCTGGGACAGACGAAGATGTTGTCGGCCCGCTCGTCGACGTATCCGTTGCGGCCGCCTCGTTGGGCGGGGCGGGATGGGTCGATCGGGTTGGGCACGTACTTGCCGACGAACGGGTAGTCCGACCACATCGTCGACAGATTCTGGCTCGGCCGGTAGTTGTAGCCGAGCTCATGGCCGTAAGCGAGGTTGCCGTCGGCGCCCTCCATGCCTTCGCCGGGCGGCATGTCGCCGTTGTTCTCGGTGTTGTACATGATGAGCCCTTGGCTCATCTGCCGGGCGTTGCTCAGGCACTTGACGGCTTGGGCCGAGGCGCGGGCGCTTTGCAGCGACGGCAACAGGATGCTGATGAGCAGCGCGATGATGCCGATGACCACGAGCAGCTCCACGAGCGTGAAGCCGCGGCAATCGTGGCGGATGTCCTTGACGGGCATAACCGTCCTCCGGTGGTTGAGGAAAAGAAACTCGGGGCGAAACACCCTTGCCGACCATCAAGCTGACAAAGGCGGGAGGAGGAGGGCGATCAGCCGCGGCGGCGGCCGAGCAACAGCCCGCCCAGGCCGATGATCGCCGCGGCCGAAGCGGGCTCGGGCACGGCGGTCGCGTTGATGTCGTCGATGAAGAAGTTGCGGGCGGACCCCGGCTCCCCGGGGCCGCTGCCGTCGGGATTGCCCTGGTCGGCGGTTAAGCCGTTGACGAAGAACACGCTGCTCAAGTTGGACACGTTGGGCGAGATCGTCGTCTCGACGCTCCGGTCGGCCGAGAAATCGACGCCGGTCACGAGCGTCACCTGCTGGTCCGGGCTCCCGTCGGCAAACGAGTAGATCAGCGTGACCTGGTGGTTGTGGTTCTGGTTGAACGTGAAGTTCGAGATGTCGAAGGAGTTGAGCGTGAACGGCGCGTTGTCCGCCGACCGCAGCAGCAGGTTCCGGTCGAAGTTGTTGATCCGGCCACGCTTGTCACCGTTGATCGACTCCACGATGATCGGCTCGGGCACGTCGAACGGGTCCGGGTCGGCGGAGCCGCTGAAGCTGTAGCCTTCCAGCACGAGACCATCCTCGGTGTAGACAGTTCCGACGTTCGCTTCGCCGGCGGTGAGCGCGACCGACTCGAAGTCGATCACGGCGGCCTGAGTCGCGGCGGTTTGAGTCGCGGCAACGGCGAGCGCTGTGGCCGCCATTGCGGCGGCGGTGGTGATGGCAGATTTCATGTTTCCTCCAAAGAAAGATCTGGGCCGCTGTTTAGCGGCGGGTGGTGGTTCCGGTCAGGTGGAACTCGAAGGGGACCGCGACCGGCCGACGGGGCTCGGGCGCTTCGTCATTCATCAGGTGCAGCAGCTCCTCCACCGCCAGGACGCCCAGCGCCTTGTACCGCACGAGCATGCGGTCGATCGGGATGTGCTGTCCGCTGGCGGCGACGTTGTCGAAGGTGATAAGCGACAGCTCCCGCGGCACCCGGACCCCCGCCAGCGCCGCGGCGTGGAGCACGTTGTGGCCGTCGCGCTCGCACACCAACGCCGTGGGCCGGTCGGGCATCGCCAGCAGCTTCTGCGCCTCGCGCAGGCCGTGGCCGACCTTGTCCCTGAGGTCGCCGGGCTTGTCCGTCTCGAGGATCCGCGGCCGCAGCCCGGCGGCGAGCATCGCCCGGCGGTAGCCGGCGACGCGGTCGATTGTGCTGTAGTGCGGCTCGTACCCGCCCAGCGCCTCGTGCCCGGCCACCACGAAGCCGATGTCGGTGTGGCCTAGCCCAATCAGGTGGCGCGTGGCGTCGAACGCCGCCCCCTCGTCGGCCGGGTGGACGCAGTTGGCGTCCCGCTTGCGGTTGATCCACAGCGCCGGGATCTGGCAGCGGTCCAGCAGCCGCCGGACCGCCGGGGGCGTGCCGAAGGCGTAATTCACCAACAGGCCGTCGACGACCTTCTCCCGCACGATCCGCGGCACCCGCGTGGCGTCCTCGGCGTCGTCGTTCTCCACGGCCTGGTCGATCAAATCCCGCACCAGGCACAGCCCGCGGCGGTGCAGCGCCTCGTCGACGCCCGACTCGAACTCCGGGGCGTGCACCGAGTGGCTCAGCAGCGGCGAGCGGATCAACCCGATCAGCCCCGTCGTGCCGGTCCGCGTCGAGCGGGCGGCGACGTTGAACCGGTAGCCCATCTCGTGGGCGATTTTGCGAATGCGGTCGGCCCGACGCACGGCATCGGAACGGCGGGCTTGGAAGCGGCCGTTGAGCACGTTCGAGACGGTGGCGCGATTCACGCCGGCCCGCACCGCGATGTCCTCCATTGTCGCCATCGAAGCCTCCTCAGGCTGATGCGGCGGGAACCCGCCACAACTTCACTCGGGTGAACTTTACACGATCGAAAGTTCCCGTCAAGCTGTTTACCCGCACCATGTCAGAAAAAACCGATTCACCCGCCGCCGCCGCTATCTGGACCCCTCAACCCGCCGACAACCCCGGCGTGCCGCAGCAGTGGGCGCGGTTCCGCCGGACGTTCACGCTCGATGCGGTGCCCGAGACGGCAATGCTCCAACTCTTCGCCACCCACCGGTACCGCCTGATCGTGAACGGCAAATCTGTCGCGCACGGCCCGAGTCGGTACGAGCCGGGCATGGAGACGTTCGACGCGGTCGATCTGCGGCCGCTCCTGAAGTTGGGCGAGAACCTGATCGAGGCGGAGGCGTGGTTTTGCCAATCAAACAATTTTCAGCACGCTCCGGAACCCACCGGCCGGTTCGCGGTGGTGGGCCGGGCGGGTGAGGTCGATCTGGCGACGCCGGGCGAGTGGCGGGCGGCGGTGCCGCGGGATCGCTTGGTGCGGGTGCCGGATTTCTCATTTGCCATCGGGCCGGCGGAGGTGCGCGACGATCGGGCGGCTGAACCGATGTGGGGCAAGCCGGCGGTGGTGGGGGAGTTGGCGGTGCGGCCGCGTGACTTGCCGATGCCGACGGGCGAGGTGCTGACGCCGACGCCGGTGTGGGCGGCCGACCTAAAGACGGACGAACGGCGAATCGGGTTCATGGCGATGCACCCGACGGCCCGGACGACCCACGGGCGGACGGTGAATGATCACGCGGTGCGGTATGCCACGTTCCTGCACGCCGAGGAGCCGCGGCGGGTGACGCTGGCGCTGCACTGGGGGCCGCACTTTTTCAACGGCGGCCAGCTCAAGCCGATGGACGCTCCGGCCCGCGGCAATCGGCAGCACGTTGAGGTCGAACTCGCCGCCGGGTGGAACCTGCTGGCGGGCGAGGTGCGGCAGGTGCGGCCGGCGTACCCGGTGTTGATCGGCGTGCCACTTGACGTGCCGATGCGGGCGGCGCCGGACCACGACGACGCGAACGCCCTGCGATTTCAGCCCTCGCGACCGATTCCTGCCGAAGGCGGATGGGTCATCAATCCGCCAAAAACTGCCGAAGATTTGGAAGGTGACTGGCAGTTGGTGCCGCTGGACGATCTGCCGCCGGCCCCGGCGCAGTTGATGGCGTGGGACAAAGTCGCCGCGGAAAAGCCGTCGAGGTTGCCGCTCGATTCGACCACAGCGGCAGCGATCGCCTTTGACTTCGGCACCGAGTACCTCGGCCATGTCCGACTTGACGTCGACGCGCCCGCCGGCACCGTGATCGATGTCGCGTACGACGAGCGGCGGCGGGGGGATGGGGCGCTGAACCTGTTCGGCACCAACCCGTTCGTTCAATCGGCCGACCGCTTTGTCAGCGCCGGCGGCCGGGCGACGTTCGAGACGTTCCACCCCCGCGGCGGCCGATACCTGCAAGTCACCCTCCGCGGCCCCGGCACGCTGCACGGCGTCACGCTGCTCGACGCCCGCTGTTTGCCGGAGATGCCCGGCGCGTTCGAGTGCCCCGATGCCTCGCTCAATTGGGCGTGGCGCGTCGGCCGCGAGACGCTGCGGGCGAGCATTGAAGACGTGTTCTGCGACAGCCCGTGGCGTGAGCGCGGCCTCTACCTCGGCGACAGCCTCGTGCAGGCGGCCTCGCATTTATGCGCCACCGGCGATTGCCGCACGATCCGCCGCGGCCTGCAGCTATTCGCCGCCGGCCGGTTGCCGGACGATCAACTGCCGGCCGTCACGCCGGGCTGGATCGGCCGGCCGCATGCCGATTTCTCCCTGATTTACTGCCTTTGGCTCGCCGATCACGTCCGCCGCACCGGCGACCGCGACCTGCTGCCGATGTGTCTCCCCGCGGCGGTTGGCGTGCTGAGATCGCCGAGCTTTGTCGAGTCCGACGACTCGCCGCTGTGGAACGCGTCGGCGGCAAATCACGTGTTCATCGACTGGGGCGTCGACCGACAGTTTCGCACGATGGACGAGAACGCCGTGCTCAACGCCTTCCGCATCGCGGCCGTGGATGCCGTGCGGGAACTCGGCGGCGACGTGCCTGATTCGGCCGAGCTGCGGGCGACGTTCGCCGAGCGGCTGTGGCTGCCGGAGGCGGGGCGGTTCGCCGGCGGCACGATGGATGGCGAGCCCGCAGCGGACCCCTGCCTACACGCCAACATCCTTGCCCTTGCCTTCGGCCTCGGTAATGAATCCCAGACGGCGGCGGTGCTTACGTACGTGACCGAGCGGTTGCTGGCCAATGCCAAACATGCAGAAAAAGGCGTGCCTTTCGATGATTTCTGCGAGCTGTACTTCCTGCACTTCGCGCTCATGGGCCTGGTCCGGCATGAGCGGTTTGACATCGCCGAGCAAATTGTCGCCGACCACGTGCGGCCGATGATGGAGGCCGACGCGCCGACGCTTTGGGAGTGCATCCACCGCGGCGTGAAGGACCAAGGCAGCACCTGCCACTCGTGGTCGGCCGGGCCGATGGTGTACGCGATGCGGCACGTGCTGGGCGTGCAGGAGGCGGGGTCGGACGCGGTGGTCATCGAGCCGCGGACGACGCTCGACTCGGCCCGCGGCGTGTTCCCGCACCCGCGCGGCCCAATCCGCGTCTCGTGGCACCGCGACGCCGCCGGCATGCACATCGAGTCCGACGGCCCGCCCGGCGTCTCGATCACGCACCGACCGTCGCCAGCGCCGGGCGGTCGGGGTCGGTGAGCAGCGTCCAGTCCAGCAGCTTCGCCATCAGATCGAGCTTGACGGCCTCGTGCCCCGGCTCGGGGTAAAGGTTGCGCATCTCGAAGCGGTCGGCGGCGAGGTCGTACAGCTCGTGGTCGCCGGTTTCGCGGTGGACGAGTTTCCAGCGTTCGGTGCGAACCATTTTTGCGCGGGCCATGCTTTCGGGGTAACGGCGGTAGACTTCCTGCTTGCCGAGGCCGACGTCGAGCGGGGCGGTGGCGTCGGCGGGTTCTTTGTGGCGGCTGTGGTCATAGAAGTTGAACCGGCCCCGGATCGCCGCCTCGTGGCCGCCGTTGCCGAAGACGGCGGCGCGACCGCCGTTGAGCATGCTGCGGCCGTGGATGCCCTCGAACCGCTCGACGCCGGCGAGGTCGCAGAGCGTCGGGGCGAGGTCGGTGTGGTCGGTGAGCGCGTCGACGGTCTCGCCCGCCGCCACGCCACGGCCGACGATGGCCATGGGCACGTGCATGAGCGCGTCGGGGAAGTGGTTGTCCCACTTTTCGGGAAGCCCGTACTGCCCGGCGTAGTCGCCGTGGTCGCTGGTGAAGACGATCACCGTGTCGTCCCACGATCCGCTCCTTTCCAGCGCCGCCACGACGCGGCCGAGCAACTCGTCGACGCGGCTGCACATCGCCATGTAGGTCGACTGGATGGCGTCGAACGCGCCCTCGGGGCAGTCGACGCCGGTGCGAACCTCGCGCTGCCGGCGGGCGCAGATTGGCGCGTTTTCCGGCAGGTTTCGGGGGAGTTTGAGCATCTCCGCCCGCGGGTACATGCCGAACCACGGCTCGCCCGTCTCGTACGGCGTGTGCGGCTTACCCAGGTTGACCTGGCAGAAGAACGGCCGGTCGGCGTCGCGTACTTCGGTCAGAAACAGCTCGGCCATCTCCGTCACCGCCTCGTCGGTGAACCAGTTGCGATCGTCGGCGAACACCAACCCGCGGCCCTCGCTCAGCGTCGCCGGCTCGACGCGTTCGACGCGTTTTCCCCGGAGCTTGTGTCGGTCCCAGACGTCGTCGAACGGCGGCGTCCAGGCGTGGTGATCGAACGCCAGGCCCTTCTGATCCTGCTTCAGTTGCGAGGGCCGGTGCGTGGCGGCGAGCATGTTTTCCCAGCAGTGGTTGCGGCCGAACTCGACCAGCTCGTAGCCGGCGGCTTTGAGGGTCGAGGCGAGGTCGGGCGTGCCGGCGGGCATGTGGCGGGTGATGTCCCGGTAGCCGTCGGTGTGGGTGTAGCGGCCGGTCATCATCGAGACGCGGGCCGGCACGCATTTGGGGAAAGTGGTGAAATGCCGACGAAACAGCGTGCCCCGCGCTGCCAAGTCGTCCATGTGCGGCGTGCGGATGTCAGGGTTGAGCCCGTTGGCGGCGAACATGTCACCCCGGAACTGGTCGGTGCACAGCAGCAAAATGTTCCGTCGAGCGTTGGCCATCGGCCGCAGTCTTGACCGCCGACGCGCCGCGTGCAAGGCGAGGCCGCGCACGATGCGTTACGATCTTCGCGTGATCGGCCTGCTCATGCTCACGACCCTGCTCACCCCGACGTACATCAATCCGATCGCCGACCTGCGCATGGGCGACCCGTTCGTCGCGAAGCTCGGCGACGCTTACTACCTCACCGGCACCACCCGTGCCAACGGCGGCTTCGACGCCTGGCGCTCCACCGACCTCATCGACTGGCGCCCGATCGGCGAGACCTTCGACGGTCCGGCGGCGGGCTGGGCGGACGGGGCGTTTTGGGCGCCGGAGCTGTTCGAGCACGGCGGGCGGTTTTACCTGACCTACAGCGCACGATCGAAGGACGCCGAAGGCACACCCCGGTTCCGGCTGGGGCTGGCCGTCGCCGATGAGCCGGGAGGGCCGTATGACGATGTCGCCGGGCCGTGGCTGGACGACGGGCACGCGGCGATCGACGCGCACGTTTTCATCGACGACGATAGCACGCCGTATCTCTACTTCGCCCGCGTCGGCCAACAGCGGGAGCCGGACGGCAAGCTGCTGGGCACGATTTGGGGGGTGCGGCTTACGGCCGATCTGACGGCGACGATCGGCGAGCCGCAGGAGTTGGTCGTGCCGGAGCAGGCGTGGGAGTTGCCGGCCGACGGGCTCTCGATCTGTAACGAGGGACCATTTATTTTCCGGGAGAATGGGCGGTACTTCATGCTGTTTTCCGCCGGACACTGGGCCGATCCGTACTACGCGATTGGCTACGCCGTGGCCGACGATCCGCTGGGCCCGTGGACGAAGCCCGCCGACAACCCGCTGGCCCAAACCGATGCGGCCCTCGGCGTCTCCGGTCCCGGCCATTGCAGCGTCACAATCGGCCCCGGCGGCGACCGCTTTGTCGTCTACCACGCCCATGCCGATCCCGCCACCCCCCGCGGCCCCCGCACCGTCAACCTCGACCGCCTGACCGTGACACCTGATGGCAAGCTGAAGCTACACGGCCCGACCCGCGACCCGCAGCCGATGCCGTGACGGAAAGGCAACGTCGCTGAAACCGCATTCGCGGCCTGGAGTCGGGCTCATCGGTGAGCAGCAGCCGCGGCCTTCGCAGGTCTGCCAACGCTCATGCTACTGGCGGCGCAGGAGGTAGAACGGTGTCCGATCGCGGCCGGTGTCGAGGCTTATGCGGTTGCCGTCCATCTCGATCAACTCGCCGGTCGGCATACCGCCTTGGGTGAGGCGTTCGAGTTCCCAGCCGTCGGGCAGTTCGATGGTCGCCCGCACCGGCTCCAGCAGCACCGGGCCGTCGCCGACTTCGAGCAGATGGCTTTCGTCCTCGTCGTACACCACGTCGGCGTTGCGGCCGCGGGCCATCGCGATGAGGATCAACTCATCGGCGTCGGCGAGCGTCTGGGTTCGGCCGGGGGCGGTGATGAAAATGCCGGCGAAGCCGGGCTGGGGCTGCAAGACGAATTCGCCCAGCACCAACGCCGACTCGGGGGCAAAGCCGACGAAGGCGAGGGTCGCCGGGGTGTCGATGGTGAAGAAGCCCTCGGCCCCGCCGCGATCGTCGCCGGGCATCCAGCGGAGTTGCTCCGTCACGCTGACGAGGGCCCCGTCCCGCAGGTAGTCGGCCGGATCGATGGCCTCGGTCGGCCCGTCGCCGAAGCTCACCGCCACCCGGCCGACGGCCATCATGTCGTTGGGCACCTCGTCGGACTCGAACGACTTGATGTCGCCGCGCTGGCGGATGCCGGTGGTTGCCGTCGCCTCGCCTTCGAGGAGCTTGGCCGGGTCGACGTTGAGTGAGCCGATCAGCGGGCCCTCCTCGATATCGCCGCGGATGGTCATGCGGCTGATGGCCGGAAAGGTGCCGGCCAGTTGCGGGATCATGATCTCCCACGCCTGCACACCCAGTTCGTCCTGGAACTCGCCCCAATCGCGGTTCTGGAACATGTAGCTCACGTCCCAGCCGTTGAGGCCCATGCCGTAGGCACCGATGATGGCCGGGCCTTCGAGGGTCCACTCGCTGGGCTGTTCGTGGATCCACTCGCTGAGCATGAACGGCTTGTCGGCGACTTGCTGCATGCCGCTGGAGAGCAACGTGCCGCCGGGGTCGGCGACCATGGCGGCTTTGTTCAGCGCCACCTCCGGCCGCCGCAGCGCCTGCCGCGGGCCGATGAAGTAGTTGTGGCGGTCGATGATGTCCAGCTCGGCATCGGACCGCAGGTTGTGAAAGTGCGGCACGTTGTTCCCCGCCTGCCAGTTGCTGCCCATCAGGACGCCCTTGTACCCCGTGTCGCGGACAGCCTTCTCCAGCCGGGCGTAAAAGTCGTCCTGCAGGGTGATGAGCCAGTTCATCGTGTCGATCAGGCGGTTCCGCAGGGCGCGGGTGTCGCCGTCGCGGGTGGCGTTGTCGTAGAACCAGCCGTGGCCCCATGGCACGACATTGCCGGCGGCGAGGGTCTCGGCCTCGACGTCGCCGGTGATGCGGTCGGGCTCCATCAGGTTCAGCAAGTGCTCGCTCTCGATGCCGCTTCCGAAGATGGCGGCCTCGCCCCAGGCTTCCCGCCACGCCTCTTCGCTGCCGTACTTCTCCAGCAGGTGAGCGGTGAACCGCTCGGCCGTCTGTTGCCGCAGCGTCGGCAGTTGCTGCAGGCGGCGGTTGGTGCCGTAGAACAACACCGAGTCCTCGTTGAAGAACTCGACACACCAGATGGCCGGATCATCGGCGTACCGCAAGCCGGTGTACGGGTTCGTGTGCTCGAGGATGTTCACCAGCGTTTCAAGTTGAAACTCCTGCAACTCCGGCGAAAGGAAGATCGCCCCGTGCCCGGCATCGACGCGGTTGCGGTCCTTGCCGATCTCGTCGAACCACGGCACGCGGTGCCGATCGCCCGGCTGCAGCTTGATGCCGAAATTGGGCGACAACTTCGTGTAGATGCCCGCCTCGGTTAGCTGGTGGACGAAGTAGTCCATGCGATCCAGCTCCTCAGGGACGAACTCGAGAATGCTGTCGTCGGACATGATGCCCGCCCAGTCGCCGCCGTCGGCGTACTTGTGGAGGCGGACGCTGTTGATGCCCAGCGTCTTGTAAAACGCCGCCCGCTTCTCGGCGAGGTCTTTGGGCGGGGCACAGTGGTCGTAGGTGAGGTTGATACCCCAGATCCGCAGCGGCGAGCCGTCGAGCATCAGCTTGTCGCCGTCGACCGTGATCCAACCCTTCGCCCCGGCGGCTTCGGGGCTCCAATCGTCCATCGCAAGCGGACTGCGCGGGTCTATGACGTCGGCAGTAAACTCGTACCACTGGTCCCAATCCTCCGGCGGGGCGGCGTGCGCGACACCCGCGACAACAAGAACGGCGGCGGCGAACGTGCGGGCAATGGTGGGTGATGTCATGGTTCCTCCTAGTAGGTGCGACAATGCGAGCGGGGATCGAGTAGAACCGCCCACCGTGTGATCGTGAAGCGACTCGCACGCAAAAGCGTTGGCAGAATCCGCAGGCGATCAGCAACAGCACACTTGCACCGGTTGGGAAAAAGTGGTAGAAGCCGGTGGGCAGTACGTGGATTGCGCAGGTTTGGTTTTGCGTGACGAACTGCCGACCTCACACCGAGGACCGGCGAATGGATTGGCCGAAACGCCTTTTGATCGTGGGCAGCGACCCGGAAGGGGCCGCCGCCATCGGTGCACGATTACGCAAGTCGTCTTGGCACCCAACGCCCGATGTGCAAGCCGCCTCCGGGCCGGCGGCGCTGGAGCGGGCGCTGCGGAACCCGCCGTTCGACGCCGCGGTGGTCCTGCGGGGCCTGGAATGGGCCAAACCCGAGGCGGTGCGGGACGCGTTGCGCAGCCACCTGCGGGCCACCGGCTTCTACGAAGCCGACTCGCCCGAGCAGTTCGCCGAGATGGCGACGCGGGCGGTCGAAGAGTTGCACGCCCGCAACCGACGCCGCGCCGGGTTCAACGCCGTGCCCATCGGGCTGTGGCGGGGCGACCTGGGCGGCACGATCTTCGATGCCAACGACGGCTTCTGCCGCATGCTCGGCCGGTTGCCCACCACCGGCTCGCCGACGCACTGGCGTGAGATTGTGGCCGACGAACGTGAGCTACATTACTTTCTCGAAACGATGGGCACCCGCGGCACCGTACAGGATCAGCCGCTCACGATCCGCCGTGAAGACAACCGCCTGCTACCCACCCGGCTCAGCGCGGCCGTCGCCCACGACGGCGGCTGGCTTATCGAGGGAGCAATTACCGAGATCGTCCGACGCGCGCCCGACCGCATCGCCGAGCACGCCTTTGCCGGGATGATCGAGGTGTCGCTGCCCGAACGTCGGATTCTCTGGGCGAACGAACACTTCACCGCTTTGGCCGGCCTGCGGGGTGAGGACGCGATCGGCGTTGACGTCCGCACCTGCTGGCACCCCAGCGAACACCGCCGCCTCAACGCCGAGCTCCGCCAGCGGCTGCACCACGGGCCCGACGCGTGGGAAGACGAACGCCGTTTGCTGCACCGCAACGGCGGCACGAGCTGGGTCCACGTCAACGGCCGCCTGCTCCGCAATGGCGACGGCCGGGCGACACGGGCGGTGCTCGTGATCCACGACATCACCGCCCGCCGCCGGTTCGAGACGGCTCAGCGCGCTGCCCGGCAAGCGGCCGAAGGGGCGGCGGCGGCGAAGGATGAATTTCTTGCCAAGCTGTCCCACGAACTCCGCACGCCGCTCGCCCCGGCCCTCACGGCCTCGACCATGCTGGCCGACGACGAATCCCTGAGCACGCAGGTTCGCGACGACGCCGAGTTGATCCGCCACAACCTCGAGTGCCAGGCCCGGCTGCTGGACGATTTGCTCGACCTCAACCGCGCCACCACCGGCCAGTTGCGGCTGCGGCGGAGCAAGTTCCGGCTGCACGCGGTGCTGCACGACGCCGCCCAAGTGATCCGCCCCGACGCCGAGGCCAAGGGCGTCGACCTGAGCAGCACCTGCACCGACGCCGACGAATTGTTCGTGCACGCCGACCGGACACGTATCGAGCAGGTGGCGTGGAACCTCCTGAAAAACGCGGTGAAGTTCACCCCCGCCGGCGGCCGGGTGACAATCGAGTGCGCCGCGGCCGGGGCGGGCCGGGTGGCGTTTCAAGTGATAGACACGGGCATTGGCATCGAGCGGGCCGATCTCGATCGCATTTTTGACGCCTTCGCCCAAGGCAACCGCAACGGCGAGGAAACGATCCACGGCAAAGGTGCCGGCCTCGGCCTCGGGCTGGCCGTCTCCCGCGGCATCGTCCAACTCCACGACGGCCGGCTGAGCGTCGAGAGCGACGGCGTGGGCCGGGGCAGCACGTTCCGCGTCGAGCTGGCCAGTTGCGAGCCGCCCGTCGGGGGCGAGGCCGAAACCGTGGAGCCGCCGGTGGTCGGAGCGAGAGTGTTGCTCGTAGACGACCACACCAGCACCGCCCGCCTGCTGGGCCGCCTGCTCCGCAGCCACGGCTACGAGACGTCCAGTGCCACCACCCTCGCCGAGGCCCGCCGAATGGTCAGCGGCGCACCCGACGCCATCGTCTGCGACCTCATGCTCCCCGACGGGCACGGCCACGATCTTGCCAACGAGCTTTCGCTGACAAAGAACCGCCCGGCCCTGCTCGCCGTCAGCGGCCACGGCTCGCCGGACGACGTTCGCGCCGCCCTCGCCGCCGGCTTCGACGCCCACCTGACCAAACCCGCCGCCCCGGACGTGCTGATGGCGACCCTCGCCCGCCTGCTCCGCCGCCGGGCGACGAAGTGACGGGCGGTCACGTCTTCATGCCGTCGGTCGCCGGGTCGGGGGCCATGCGGCGGAACAGGGCTTTGCTGTACATGAACAGGCCGTAGGCGGCCAAACCGGTGGCGATCACGCCGAGGAGCCAGGGAACGGATTCGCCAAGGGCGTCAAGTGCTGCCTCCAAGCCGCCGGCGTCGGCGGCGTTGACCTGCCAAGCGGCCCAAGCGGTGAGGACGCCGGCGGTGCCGAAGGCGGTGCCGCGGGCGGCATAGCCGATGCGGCCGATCCAGTGGACAAGGCGTTGCAGCAGCGGGTGAATCTGGTCCGCCGCAAGCTTCTTGCTGGGCGTGCCAAAAGTCGCCTTGTAAAGCTGGTGGCCGGCGAAGACGACCATGCCCACACCGGCCGCCGCCACGAGCATCCAGCCGCCGGGCCAGCTCATCACGTAGCCGGCGGTGGTCCGGGCCTGCGTCTCCTCGCTGCCGTCCATCCGCGCCCCGACCCACGCGGCACGGGCCGCGACGAAAGCCAAACCGGCGTGGATCAACGCGCTGCCGAGAAAAAACCCGCGCATGCCCCAACGCAGATTGTCGCGGTTGTTCTTGCACTCGGGGTCGAGGAACGCCCGCCAGAAGTTCCAAAACGAATATCCTGCAAGCCCCACCGCCACGGCCGCAATGAGCAGGCAACCCCAGGTGCCGGCGGCAATGCGTTGCAGCGTGCCGCTGGAGCCTTCGGCATCGCCGTTGCCGAGGAGCGCGGCCCACAGCGCGATGCCGCCAACGAGGACGTAGGTCGTGCCCTTACCGAAGTAGCCGAACCGGGCGATCCACCGCACACCGGCCTCCGCCGGATCGGACATCTCCTCGCGTTCGTCCATCGAGTCCGTCAAATTACTCGGCCTCGATCCGGCGGTACTTCGCCTTGACGAACATGTACACGCCGTACGCGGCGAGCCCGACAGCCACCAGCCCCAGCACCCACGGCCCGAAGCCGCCGAGGGTTTCGAGCGCCTTGTTCAAGCCGCCGGCCTCGTCCGGGTTGTGATTCCAAGCGGCCAGGGCGATGAAGAACCCGACGAGCGCGAAGGCCACGCCCCGCGCCGTCATGCCGAGGCGGCCGGCGATGGTGGCGGTTTTCCGCTCCTTGTCGTTCATCTGGCCCCACATGAGCATGTCCGACAGATCGGCCTTGTATGCCTTGATGAGCTGGTAGACGGCGAAGCCGATGATGCCCAGCGCCACCGCCCCGACAAGCAACTGCCCGCCCGGCCAGCCCAGGGCCATGGCGACCATGCCCTGCGTGCCGCCGTCCTCGCCCCCACCGCCGCCGCCGCTGAAGGCGGCCCGCAGGGCGAACAGGGCCAGTGAGGCGTGGATCACGCCGCTGACGCCGAAGAAGATCCGCTTGGCAATGCCTTTGCCGTCGGTGCCCTCGTTCTCCGGGTCGACCACCGCCCGCCAGAAGTTCCAGAGCGAGTAGCCGATCAGGCCAATGCCCACGGCCCCGACGAGGATGCTGCCGAACGTCCCGTCGGCCACGCCACCGAGCACGCCCTTGGAGCCGTCGGCATCGCCGCTGCCAAAGGCGGCCATCACGGCGATGACGCCGACGAGGATGTACGTCACGCCTTTGGCGGCGTAACCGGCGCGGGCGAGCTTTTCCACCCAAGGGGCGGCTTCATGCTTGGCGTTGTGGCCGGCGTTCGAGGCGGTGGTGGTTGCGGTGGCCATGGCGCGAGGTTGATGCAAACGTTGTGCCGACGCTGGCCCTTGGGCGGGATGACGTAGCATCGTCGTATGAATGGTTCAGATGCCCATGACCCGCACGCCGAGTTGGTGCCGGTGCTCGACTTCGGCAGCCAGTACGCCCAGCTCATCTGCCGCCGCGTCCGCGAGCAGGGCGTCTACTCGGAGCTGATGCACCCCGACGTCACGGCCGAGGAGCTGCGGCGGCGGGGGGTGAAGGGCGTGATCCTCTCCGGCGGGCCGAGCAGCGTGAACGAGCCGGGGGCGCCGCTGTGCGATGCGGGCATCCTCGACCTGGGCGTGCCGGTGCTGGGCATCTGCTACGGTTTTCAACTGGGCGTCAAGCTGCTGGGCGGGGCGGTCGAGTCGGCTCCGGCGCGGGAGTACGGCCGGGCGAAGCTGGCGCTGATGGACGCGCAGAGCCCGCTGATGAAGGGGCTGCCCGGCGACACGACGGTGTGGATGAGCCACGGCGACCAGGTGCTGGAGCTGCCCGGCAGCTTCACGAGTCTGGCGGCGACGCCGACGTGCCCATTCGCCGCGGCCCGGCACGTTTCACGGCCGTTCTGGGGGGTGCAGTTCCACCCGGAGGTCAGCCACACGCCGCGGGGGGAGCAGCTGCTGCACAACTTCCTGTACGACATCTGCGGCTGCGCCGGCACGTGGACGATGGCCGATTTCGTCGAGAGCGGCGTCGAGAAAATCCGCCGGCAGGTGGGTGACGCCACCGTCATCTGCGGCCTCTCGGGCGGCGTCGATTCGAGCGTCACGGCGGCGCTCTTGCACAAGGCGATTGGCGACCAACTTCGATGCATTTTCGTCGACAACGGGTTGCTGCGGAACAAGGAGCGGCAACTGGTCGAGACGACCTTCGGCGACCACTTCAAGATCAACCTCACGACGGCCGACGCGGCCGACCAGTTCCTGGACGCCTTGGCCGGGGTGAGTGACCCGCAGGAGAAGCGGAAGATCATCGGCCGCGAGTTCATCGAAGTCTTCAAACAGGAGGCCGAGCAGATCGGCGGTGACAAGAAGTTCTTGGCCCAGGGCACGCTCTACCCCGACGTCATCGAGAGCGGCCACGGCCACGCGGGGACGGCGGCGAACATCAAGCTGCACCACAACGTCGGCGGCTTGCCGGCGGAGTTGGGTTTCGAGCTCGTCGAGCCGCTGCGCGATTTGTTCAAGGACGAGGTGCGGCGGGTGGGCGAGGTGCTCGGCCTGCCGGAGCACCTCGTCTGGCGGCACCCCTTCCCCGGCCCCGGCCTGGCTGTCCGCATCCTGGGCGACGTCACGCCCGAGCGGCTGGAGGTGCTGCGGAAGGCCGACGAGATCGTGCTGGACGAGCTGACGGCCGCCGAACTGTACCGGCAGACGGCCCAGGTGTTCGCGGTGCTCTTGCCGGTGAACGCGGTGGGCGTCATGGGCGACGGCCGCAGCTACGAGGGCGTGATCGCCGTGCGGGCGGTGGAGAGCAAGGACTTCATGACGGCCGACTGGGCCCGCCTGCCGTACGAGGTGCTGGCGACGATGAGCAACCGCATCATCAACGAGGTCCGCGGCGTTAACCGCGTCGTCTACGACATCAGCAGCAAACCCCCGGCGACCATCGAGTGGGAATAGAATCAGGGCATGGCCCTCGCCGAAGCAGCCGAGACAATACCGGCGACAGTCCGTCAGCAGGCGGAGCATTTGGCGGCGGACAACCGTGAGATCTACCCGGAGTTGCAGCGCATCCTCTGGTTCCCGCACCCCGAGGAGGTGCGGATAGTCGAGGTGTTGCCGGACTCGGTACCGTCGCCTGACCACGTGGTTGCGTTCCACTTTGGTGCGTGGCCGGAGCGAAGCCTTCCCCACCGAAGTGCGGTGGCCCAGGTGCGGCCCGAGGAGGTGTGCACCGCGAAGCTGCCCAACGGCTGGGGCACTTGGGACGATGCCGAGGACTTGCCTTGAGTTGGATCGCCGCCTTCAAGCGTCAGGCCGCCGCCGATTTCGCGTTGTACGACCGGCTGGTGAACCTGTCGCCGCCGGCGGCCAACTGCCACAGCCTGCACATGTTGCAGATGGCATTGGAGAAGCTGACGAAGGCGTTGACCGCGTTGTCGGATAATGAGCCACCGCCGGCGCTTCATGCCAACCCTGTCGTCCTGCTTCGTGGGATCGTGAACTCGCCGAAGCTGCGGACGCAGTTAGGGTTCGCGTCCGTCCGCGCCGCGAAGCAGAAACTCCGGCGTCTCGAACCCGTGGCCGAAGCCATCCATGCCTTGGTGCCGCGTGATGTGCGGACGCCCAACGCGGAGTATCCGTGGGTCACATCGAGCGGGATCGTGGTCGCGCCCATAGACGAAGGCCACGCCCGGATCTCCCCGGCAGACGCCCGGCTTCGCGAGTTGTGCCGGATCGCGGAGACGTTACTCCGCGATGCAGAACGTGCAAAGCCTCAGACCTGAACCCGAGCGATCTCCCGGCGGCTGAAGAGGAGCCAGGCGAGCAGCAGCAGGGCGGTGGGGATGAGCAGGCCGACCCAGGTGAGCAGGCTCAGCAGGTCGGCGGTTGTCAGCCAGCGGCCGTCGGCGAGGAGGGTGCCGACGGCGGGGTCGCTGTAGACGCTCAGCAGCCGCGAGATGGACAGGGCGAACTGCGCGAACAGGCTGGAGGCAACCTCGACCGCGGCCACATCGGTGCCAATGCCGCCGCCACCCACGGCCCGTTGGATCGCGCTGCCCATAGCCGCCAGCAGCCACACGCTCAGCGACAACAACGCCGCGACCGGCAGGCTCATGAGCGCCCCGGTCACGGTGCCGAGCATCGCCAGGAAGGTCAGTCGCACCCCGCCGGCAAACGTCGCCCGCAGCAGGTTGCTGCCGAAACCGCCTTGCTCGTACATGATCTGCAGCGGGGCATCCTCGTCCGACTCGAGCGTAATAGTCTGCAGCCGACTGGAGATCGGGCTGATCCCGGAGTTGAGCACGCTGAGCGTGAGCGTGCCGTCTTCGTCGATGAAGTTGACGTCGATGTCGTAGATCGACGTCTGGTCCACCGGGGCCAGCAGCTCCCGAGGGATGCCGCCGATGACGAACACGATGCCGATCTGGTCGCCCTCACCCAACGCCCGCGACTTGATGCGGTATCGAAGTTGCACCGTCTCGAGTTCGTCGAGTTGTTCCACCCCGACGCCGGTCCGCAACCCCTCCAAGCCGCGGAAGACGAACGTCCGGCCGTCCTGCGGGGCGATGCGGGTCCACTCCGGCAGCACCACCTCTTGGGCGTACCGCTGCACCGCCCGGTTGACGACCGCGGCGTCCGTCGCGTCGCCGCCAGATTCGCGGATCAGGCGTTCGTACAGCAACTTGTCCCGCTGCGGCAGCGTCTCGAATCCGGCGGCGGCGACTTCCAGGATCGGCCGGTCCGGCTCGGCCGGCGATTGCCCCCGCGCCACGAGCACCTGCTGCCGGATGGCCAGCCGGTCGTAGGCGTCGAAGCCCCGCTCGACAATGCTGGCCTCGCTGCCAATGCCTCGGGCGACGGTGAAGCCGATCATCGCCGACGCCCCGGCCGTCAGCGCCAGACCCAGCGCCGCCGCCCCGAGCCACCGGCCCACCAGATACGCCCACCGCGGCAGCGGCTTGACGAACACCTCGTGGGCCCGCTGGTCCTCCACGTCCTTCGCCGCCGTCCACACCGCGAACAGCACGACGATGACCCCGGCCACGCCCCCGGCAAGGTACAGGCTGTAGTTCAAATACGTCTGGATCTGGTACCGCAGCGGCTGGTCGTCCTCGAACACCGTCGGCAGCCCGGCGACCAACGCGATCATCAGGAACGCGCCGAAGATGACAACTTTCGCCCGCAGCGCCTCGTCGAGCGTAATTCGCATGATCGCCAGCGCCCCGCCGCCGAAGGCCGAGAGGCGGCGCAGCAGCAGCGTGATGCCGAGGATCACCCACAGCCCGATCCACCCGGCGACGACGGCCGTCGACTCGCGGG
>CAYLSV010000020.1:292-18477 GCA_964386435.1 uncultured Tepidisphaerales bacterium | reverse complement strand
AGCCCACTTGCCCCGTCGAACAGCACGACCAGCAGCAGCACCAGCACGAACGTGCCGACGAACAGCCCCAGCAGCAGCCCGCCGCCCTTGAGCTGGTGCCAGAGGGCGGCGCTGCGGCTGAGCCGTTGGTCGCGGGAGGTCGGGGTCGCGGCGGTCATCGGAAAGTCCAATCAGTCACGCTTGCCGGTCAGCTCGCGCAGCATCTCATCATCGGCGTCCTCGGCGGGCAACGGCGCCGTCGGCGGCGGGGCGGGGCGGTCGGCGACGTCGTCGAGCACCGACACGTCCACCCCCGCCGCCGGCTCGTTTGGCTGATCCGGCGTCGCGGCGACGGGCTTCACCGGCTCGGGTCTGCGCAGCTCGCTGAGCAGCGCCTTGTCCTGCGAGGCATTGCCATGCGGGGCATTGCTATGCGGGGCGTCGTCGCCCTCGGCCAGGAACGACGCCACGTCGCCGCCGATGGAGGCGCCGGTCGTCTGCTCGCCGCCGGCCTCGGCCTCGCGGATGACGCCCATGAACAAGTCCTCCAGCCGCTGCCGGCCCGGCCGGACGGCGTCGACCCGCTTGCCCCGCCGCTGCAGCAGCGCCGTCACCTCGGCAATGTCCTCGGCGTCGAGTTCCTGCGTCTCAACGACGTGCTGCCCCTCGATGTCGAGCAACTCCTGCGTCGGCCCCTCGCGGCGGAGCTTGCCGCCGTACATGATCGCCAAACGGTCGCACACGTCCTCGACGTCGCCCAGCAGGTGGGTGCAGAGGATCACCGTTTTTCCCCGTCTTTTGAGCGTTTTGATCAGGTCCTTCACCTCGCGGGCGGCGATCGGGTCCATGCCGGCGGTCGGTTCGTCGAGGATCAGGATGTCCGGGTCGTTGATCAGCGCCTGCGCCAGCGCGACCCGCCGCTTCATGCCCTTGGACATCTCGCCGACCGCCCGGTAGCGGCTGGCACGCAAACCGACCATGTCGAGCAGCGACTCGATGCGAGCTTTCCGCTCGGTGGCGTCGAGCTTGAACAATCGGCCGTAGAAGTCGAGCGTTTCCTCGGCATCGAGGAAGCGGTAAAGGTTCGAATCCTCCGGCAGGTAGCCGATGCGGCTCTTGAGCGACACGTCGGTCGGCGGCTTGCCGAGCACGGCGATTCGGCCGCTGCTGGGGTAGAGCAACCCGAGGATCATCTTGATCGTTGTGCTCTTGCCGCTGCCGTTGGGGCCCAGCAGCCCCAGCACCTCGCCCCGGCGGACCGTCAGGTCCAGGTCCTGCACGGCCCGGACGCGCGGCCGCATCCAGAAGTCGCGGAACACCTTGCCCACGCCCCGCAGCACCATCACGTCCTGCTGATCGGCGGCACTTTGGTCAGGCGGGTTCGGCATCATCGAGCTTATGCGGTGGGGTGAGGCGAAGGATCAGCGGGCGGCGGTCGGGTCCTGCGTCCGCGTCGTCTGGCGTTCCTGCTGCTGCTGTTGCTCCTCGAGCTCCTGTTCACGGCGCTGGGCATCACGCCGCTTGTCGACGCCGGGATCGCGTGGCACCAGCAGCTCGATCTCGCCGACGCCGGGAACGAAGGTCCGCTCGCTGTAGTTGCCGCCGAGGATGTCCCGCCACATGCGGCGGTGCAACGCCGTGTACGTGATCTCCGGCGACTCGGCAACGCTGGGCAGCCGAGCCCGGTAGTTGGCCAGCTCGCCCTCGAGGCGGCTGATCTCGCGGTTGCGGAAGTTGCGGGCCTGGTTGACCGTCGTGACGGCCGAGCCGACGGCGCTGGCGGTGCCGACTTCTTCGACGACGGCCAGCAGGTCGGCGGCCTCCTCGGCGCGATCGGCGGCGGTGGCGAGTTCGATCAGCGGGGTCAAGGCCACGTCGGCCGTCCGGCCGTCGAAAAGGTTGTTGATGGCTTCGGCGGCGGCGGCACGGGTGTCGAAATCGCTGCGACTGTCGGCCGCCTCGTAGGTGGTGATGGCCGCCTCGAACGCCGGGAACGTGAGGCCGGCGACCGCGATCAGTTGGCGGTCCCGGGCCTGCTCCTCGGCGGCGATGACCGTGTCCCGCAGCCCCTGGGCCGCGGCGACATCCGAATAGGCCCGGCCGGCGGCCAGCGGCGGGACGATCTCGACCGCCACGACCGCCTCGATCGTGATGCCGGTGTCGAGCTCGGCGAGTTGGGCCTGGAGTTGTTCGCGGATCTGGTCGGTGCCGACGTTGAGCCGCAGGAACGAGTCGGCGTCGATGCCGGCGACGGCGGCCGTCACGGCCGACTCGGCGGCGGTGCGGACCACCTGCCCGGCCCGCGCCATCATCAGCAGCTCGGCCTCGGCGTCCTGATCGGCCTCGGCGTCGGCAAAGTTCTGGACAAAGCTCACCGCGTCCTCGGGCCGCACCCGCCAGTTGATGCTAAACCGGCCGTGTGCCAGCAATTTGTCACCGGTCACGAGGAAGCCGTCGGTGCCGATCTGCGGCCCTTGGCCGCCGGCCCCGAACGTGCCGCCGATCCGCTCTTCGTAGGTCTGGTCCGGGTTCCGCTCGGTGTTGAAGTAGAACGAATCGTTCAAAGCGGTTGTTTGTGCACCGATCGGGACGCGGTAGACCTGATCGATGGGTGCCGGCAGCCGGAAGTGGTACCCGCCGCCGGCCCGCAGCACGGCGTCGGCCCCGCCGGTGACGCTGCCGAGGCGGGTGCGGACCGCCACCTCGTCGGGCTCGACGGTGAAGAACCCGCCCAGCAGGAACACGCCCACCAGCAGCAGCAGCACCCAGCGGAGGATGCCGAAGCTGGTTTGCAGCGCGTCGGTCAGGGCGGTGGTGCCGCCACGCTCGCGGCGGAGTTCCACGTCGTCGCCGCCGGCGTCAACGGCCTTCGGCTCGTCGGCGATTGGGGCGACGCCCAGCTTCTCGTCGGCGGTGGTTTCGGGTTTGGTCATCGCGGAAAGCTCACGAGAATCGGCAAATTACTCGGCGGCTGGGGCGGCGGTTGGGGCGGTGTCGATGACCTCGCCGGTCGCCGCGTCGTAGTTCGGGTCCAGCACGTCGAACAGGTCGCCGAAAATGCCAGGCTGCAGGAAGAACGTCGTGTTGTCGGTGCCCAGCATCTCGGCGACGGCCTCTAGCTCGATGATGAGCTTGGCGAAGTCCGGATCTTGGTCGAACTGCGCCAGCAGCCGCGCCTGCTCGGGGCCGGCCTGGGCGCGGAACTCGTCGGCCCGCAGCTCGGCGAAAGCGTTGATCTTGGCGACCAAATTCTCGGCGTTGCTGCCGATGTTGGCCGCCAGCGATTGCCCCTCGCTCTCGGCGACCTGCGCCAGCGCTTCCTGCTGCCGCCGTTGGAATTCGGTGACGGCTTGCGTCACGGCCTGCCCCAGCACGATCCGCTGGATGCCCACCCGCTCCACCGCCACGCCGCCGTCGGCCAACGCGGCCTGCACGGCGGCGGCCATCTCGGCCTCGATCTCGTCGCGCTTCAGGGCGGCGGGGTCGGTGTTGAACAAATCGCTGAAGTTGTACCGCCCGATGACGCCGCGGGTGGCCCGCAGCCGGTCGCGGATCCGCCGGGCCGCCTCGGCCTCGGAGCCGAAGGTGCGGTAGAACGCCAGCGGGTCATCGATCCGCCAGAACACGAACGTGTTGAGCACCACGCTGCGGTTGTCGGCGGTGTTGGTCTGCTCCAGCCGGTCGCTGGCGGTGCGGACGCCCAGATCGTACTCCCGGGCCACCCGCTGGATCGGCCAGGGGGCCTTGAAGTAGAGGCCGGCCTCGGTGCCGTCGGCGTTCTTGACGGTCGCGACGTTGCCCAGCCCGGTGACGACGACTGCCTTGTTGAACGGCACGAGGTACGTCACCATCGCCAGCAGCAGAAGTGCCAGCACCGCCAATCCGATGACGAGGTTGCGAATGCGTGTCATGGGTGGTCTCGGAATCAGGTTCGGGGAAAGCGGGCGGTAAAATTCGGATACGGATTAACCGCCGATGACGCCGTCGAGGTCGAGGGCATTGGTGTTGCCGACGGTGTTGTCGAGGCGGGTCTGCAGCTTGGCCCGCTGCTGTTCATCGAGGGCGAGGACGTAGATCCGCGTGCCGGGCAAATTCTCGCGAAGGGCGGCGAGCAGGGCTCGGGTGCGGTAGAGGTCGGGGTTGGTGCGATAGGCCTCGCGATCACCTTGGTAGCGGGCGACGCGGCCTTGGTCGGTGAGAACCAGTTCGAGCTTCTCGGCCTGGGCGGCCGAAAGCAGGGCGGCGGCGGCACCTCGGGCGTTGCTGATGACACGTTCGGCCTCGGCCCCCGCGGCGGCGGCGGCTTCGGCGTCACCGGCCTCGCGGGCGGCGACCTCGGCGTCGATCAACTCCGCGATCCGGGCGGCCGCCTCCACGCTGCCGGCGGCGGCGGTCAGACTCGCCGTCTCCTCCTTGCGGGCTTCGGCCACGGCGGCAGCGCCGGCGGCCTCCTCCTCCTCCCGCGACAAGTACACGTCGGCCACGCCATCCACCGGACGCACGCCGACCAGGCCGACCCACGCCAACTCATACCCCAGCGGAGCGGCGGCGGCGGCGAGCTCGCGCTCGATGTGGGCGGCCGCTTCCTGCCGGGCCGCGCCGGCGAGGTCGTCGAAGTCGAGGCCCATGAGCACCCGTCCGCTCACGTCCTCGGCCAGCTGACGCAGCAGGCGGTCGGGGTCGGCCGGATCGTCGGCGTACGGGTTCTCGCGGAGGTAGGCCTGCAAATCGCCGATGCGGTAGTCGATGAGCAGCTGAGCGAGCCCGAACGAGACGCCGACGGAGGTTTCGTCGGTGGGAATGGAGCGGTTGCCCAGCAGCAGCGGGTCCCCCTCGCTGGTGTTGGTGATGTTCGAGTACAGCAGCGGCGTCTGCTCGACCGGCGACCGGCCGAGGTCCCGCGGCTGGGCGGGGTTGGTGTTGCCGAGGCTGAGGGTGCGGAGCCGCTCGACGTCGTACTTCTGCACTCCGGCGATTGGCCAAGGCGCCTTGAAGTGCAACCCCGGCCCGACCGATTCCTCACCCGCCCGGCCGAAGGTCGTGACCACCGCGCGCTGGTGCGGCTCGACGAGAAAGAGGCACGACAGCAGCAGCAGCGCCACGGCCCCGCCGGCCAGCAGCCACGCGAGACTGCGGGCCAAAAGCCGGTAAAGCCAGGTGCGGCTGACCTCGAAGCCGAACTGATAGTTGAGGGCGTCGCCGATCGACGCCACCGCCCCACCGGGGGAGGAGAAGAGCGCCAGCAGGCGCGAGTCGAAGGCGGCCCGCGGTTGTTCACCGGGTCGGCGGGGGCGGTACAGCTCCAGCAGCAGGTTGAGCGTCAACTCCAGCGCCAGCAGACACGCCACCGCTGGCGCAAGTGTCGCGACGATGCGCAGCGGCAGGACGGTGACCGGGTCGGTGCTGTTGAAGTCGGCGGCCCCCAGCGCCAGCGCCCCCAGCAGGAGCAACACGCCGATGCCGACGAGGAAGCCGCCGGGGCCGCGGAGCAGTTGCAGCGAGGCGTCCTTGGCCAAACCGACGAGGTAGCGGCCCACCAGGAAGCACGCGAACGCCAGAACCGCCGCGGCGGCGGCGGCCCCGGCCGGGCGGCTGTTCACCGCCAGCGGCAGCCCGTCCTGCCACTTCTCGATCGACGACAGCAGCGCCGGGATGCCGATGGCGAACATCGTCGAGATCGCCAGGACGGTCACCAGCGGCAGCACGAACTCGTACACCCGCCGCACCCGTCGCTCGGCCGGCCGGGCGTCGGCGAGGTCGTTGAACAAACTCTGCCCGGCGCGGCCGTCGCGTTCGAGCTCCTCGATCTCAACCGTCTCGACCGCCGCCTGCCGCCGGAAGACGTAGGCGAGGGCGCTGCCCAAGGCGACGACCAGCCCGCCACCGGCGACGGCGACGCCGATCGACCACGGCGTGCCGCTGAGCCCGGCGGAGAGCATGACGCCCAGCACGCTCACCCCCAGCAGCCCGGCGGCGGCGAGGGCGGCGGCAATGCCGCGGCCCTGCAGTGGCACGTTGCTCGTTAAAGCCGCCGGCAGCGGCACCGCGGTTTGAGCCGGCCGCTTCTTGGCGTCCCGCGGCTCGGCGGCGGGCGGATTCGGGGTGGGTTGCGTCATGGCGAGGCGGCGCTGGCGGGGCGACGGGGGATCCGAGTGGGGAAAGATAGGGCGGTTATCACGGGGCGTCGGCTGCGTAGAGTCGCTTATGCCAGGCGTCATCGGACAACTGTTTGCCGTCTCCCGCAACGCCTTTGTCGAGGGCATTCGCCAGCCGTTTTACCTGGCGTGGCTGCTGCTGGTGCTGGTCCTGATGCTGCTGGGGCCGACGGCGGCGTACACGTTCGAGGAGGACACGACCTTCGCCACCTCGATGATGCTCAGCATGCTGCTGGTGGGCGGCATGTTCTTGGGGGCGGTGCTGCCGCCGCTGATCGTGCGGCGGGAGATCGACAACCAAACGACGCTGACCGTCATCAGCAAGCCGCTGCCGCGGCCGCTGTTCATCATCGGCAAGTATTTGGGCGTGGCCGCGGCGGTGCTGCTGGCGGAGATTATCTGGACGCTGATGCTGCTCATGCTCCGCCGACACGGCGTGATGAGCACCGCGGCCGACCGCTACGACTGGCCTGTGATCGTGTTTGCCGGCGGGGCGGTGCTGGTGTCGCTGGTCGCGGCGGGGGCGGCGAACTACCTGTTCCGCCGCAACTTCTCCAGCGCGTTCGCCCGCGTTCTGGCGGTGGCATTGTTCGTGGCGTACCTCGGGGTGATGCTGTTCGCCAAAGGGTTTCAGATCCAGCTGCCGTTGATCGATTTGGCCCCGCAGGTGTGGGCGGCGTCGATCGCGATGTGGATGGCGGCGCTGATCCTTGCGGCCGTGGGCGTGGCGGCGGCGATCCGGCTGACGCTGGTGCCGGCGTTCGTGCTGGTCGTCGTGGTCGCGGTGGCCGGGGTGGTCAGCGACTACTTCTTCGGCGACGGCGGCGGGGCGAACGCGGTGGCGTGGCGCGTGGTGCCGAACATCGGCTTCCTGAACGTCGCCGACGCCTTCACGCAGGGCGGTTTCATCACCTTCGGCTACCTGGGCAGCATCGCCGTCTACAGCGGCCTGATGATCTGCGCAGCCCTGGCCGTGGCCATCGCCCTGTTCCAGACGCGGCAGGTGGGGTGAGCAGAAGTACCGGGTGTTGAGTACCGAGTACCGAGTGCCGACGATCGGCTCCGGCTCCGACACTCGGTGCTCGGTACTCATTGCTCGGTACTCCGACATCGCCTTCATGCTGCCACCCTCACCGGTGTGGGTGTGATCGTCGGGCGGACCGGGGTTTCGGGTTCGACGACGTCGATCTCTTCGCCCTCGCGGACCAAGCGGGCGGAGTTGAAGACGACGAAGACGCTGGAGAGCGTGTGGAGGATGGCGGCCAGAATCGGCGGCAGGTAGCCGGCGGCCGCGAGGCCGCCGAAGATGGCGATGTAGAGGATGCTGAAGCCGATGCCCTGCAAAATGACCCGGCCGGTGCTGCGGCTGAGCCGCACGAGGAACGGGATGCGGTCCAGGCGGTTGTTCATCAACGCGACGCTTGCCGAGTTGATCGCCACGTCGCTGCCGGCGGCCCCCATAGCGATCGAGAGGTCGCCGGCCTTGAGCGCCGGGGCATCGTTCACGCCGTCGCCGACAACGGCGATCACGTGGCCCTTGCGCCGCAAGCCCTCGACCACCTGCAGCTTCTCGCCCGGCAAGACCTCGGCCTGGACATCTGTGCAGTGTAAGTCGGCCGCCACGCGGTTGGCCACGCTCCAGCGGTCGCCGGTGACCATGACGACCTGCCGGACGTTCTGATCCCGCAGCTCGTCAACGGCCCCGGCGGCGTCGGTGCGGGGCTTGTCCTCGAGCCCGATCCAGCCGAGCAGGCGGCCATCCTGGGCGACGTGCAGGAGCGACAGGCCGTCGGGCTGGGCCTCGCCGATGGTGGTGTCGACGCCCAACTCGTCGAGCCACGTCGCCCGGCCGACGGCAATCTGCCGGCCGCCGACGATGCCCTTGACGCCGCGGCCGCCGACTTCCTCGAAGTTCTGGGCGTCGGCGACGGTGACCCGCGCCCGCTTGGCGATTTCCATGACGGCCTTGGCAGCGGGGTGGTTGCTGTTCTGCTCCACGGCGGCCGCGGCGGCGAGCAGTTCGGCCGGCTCGACGCCGTCGATCGGGCCCAGGCGGCTGACGGTCAGCTTGCCGGTGGTCAGCGTGCCGGTTTTGTCGAACACGACGGCCGTGATCTTGCGGGCCGACTCCAGGTCGCTGACGTTTTTCACCAAGAGCCCCAGCCGGGCCGCGGCCGAGAGGGCGGCGACGAGGGCGGTGGGCGTCGCGAGGATAATGCTGCTCGGGGCCGCGATGACCAAGAGCGCGATGACCCGCCCGGCGTCCTTGGTGAACAGCCACAGCACCAGGGCCAGCATCAGGATCACCGGCGTGTGCCACGCGGCGTACAGGTCGGCCATCCGCTGGGTGGGCGTCTTGGTCTGCTCGGCATGAAGGACCAGATCCTGCACCCGGCCCAGCGTCGTGTCGGCGCCGGCCTTGGTGATGCGGATGTCGAGGGCGCCGGTGAGGTTGGTCGTGCCGCCGAACACTTCGTCCTGCTCGGCCTTGTCGACGGGGACAGACTCGCCGGTGATGTTGGCCTGGTTGATGCTCGATTGGCCGCGAACGACCACGCCGTCGCCGGGCAGGTTGTCGCCGGGACGGACGCGGACGACGTCGCCGGGCGTGAGCGACTTGGCCTCGACCATGGTTTCGGTGCCGTCGTCTGCGAGCTTCATCGCCTTGTCGGGCGTGAGGCGGAGTAGCGCCTCGATGGTCTTGCGGGCCCCCAGGGCGGTGCGCGTCTCGATGAGAACGCTGAGGATCATGAAGAACGCGATGGCCCCGGCCGTGAAGTAGAAGCTGGCGGCGATGGCGGCGGCGATGGAGAGGGCGGCCAGCGCGTTCATCTGCGTCGTGCCGTGCCACAAGTCGCGCAGCGCCTGGATGATCAGCGGCACGCCCATGATCAGCGCGGCGAGGCCGGCGAGCAGGTCGGCGTAGAAGTTCCGCCCGTCCTCGGTGTTGGGGAAAATGAGGTACGCGGCGGCGGCGGTGAGCAGCAGCACGCCGCCGATGAGCAGCAGCACGACGCGGCTCGAGACGCGCGGGTCGTCGGCCTCCTTCGACAACTCGGGGGCATCGGCGGGCGAGGCGGGGGTGGCGGGATCGGCGGTGAGCGTCGTCATGCGCGGCAACCGGGGTTCGGGGGCGGGAAGGGGCCGACCGGACGCAGGCTCCTCGGCGGGCCGGGCGGCGCCGGGAGTGTAGTCGGCGGCGGGCGGCCGTCCTTGCAGCGGGCGGGGTGCCGATAAACTCTTGCCGCGGGCGGTCGAGATGAACGGCCGATACTCCGCGTGTGACCACCCTCGCCGCCATGCCGATCCCAACAACCACCTACGGCCGCCTCGACGCGATAGACGGCGTGGCGATCATCCACATTAAAAAGTTCGGCGACCACCGCGGCTTTTTCAGCGAGACGTACAGCGCCCAGAAGCTCGCCGACGAACACGACATCGCCGCGACTTTTGTGCAGGACAACCAAAGCCTCTCTGCCGCCGCCGGCACGGTCCGCGGCTTGCACTTCCAGCGACCGCCGTTCGCCCAGGCGAAGCTGGTGCGGGTGCTGCGCGGCGCGATCCTCGACGTCGCTGTCGACCTCCGCGAGGGCAGCCCGACGTACGGCCATCACGTGGCCGAGGAAATCAGTGCCGACTCGTGGAACCAGATTTACGTCCCCGTCGGCTTCGCCCACGGCTTCTGCACCCTGCTGCCCGACACCGAGGTGGTCTACAAAGTCAGCGCCCCCTACGCCCCGGACCACGAAGCCGGCATCGCCTGGGACGATCCGGCCCTGAACATCGCGTGGCCCCAAGTCGCCGACGCCGAGACCCTCAGCGGCAAGGACCGCGTACTCCCGAGGCTGACCGAGGCGGGGGGAATTGGGTGGTAGATGACGCGACAATTCGGGTACGATGGGGGGATGTTGCCGGAAGACCTCATCCCGAAGGACCGTGACCTGACCCGCGACGAGGCATTGCGGGTGGCCGCCGCACTCGTCGGCGAGTACGAGCTGATGATCACTTTCTCCAAAGACACCGCTCCAACGACGTTCGGACCCGACGTGGACCGGCGGGCGGCGGAGGTGCGGGCGGTGTATCAGGCGTGGCTGGACCGGGTGGACGCCGTGAAGGCGCGACTCAAGGCGACCGGCTTGAACTCGCAAGATCCTGAAGAATTGCGCCCGCTGGTCATCGCGTACGTATCGATGAAGGGCGTGCTCCGCCGCGATCTCGACGCACTGCGTAAGGTCCCAAAGAACCAGAAATACTACACGGGCGAGGAGGTGCGGCGTGAGCTGGGACTACCGCATAGCCGGCGAAGTGCGTGAGCAATTCCGGGAGCTGGACGTGGAGTTGCAGGAGCTGATTCTCGATCTCCTGGAGGAAGCCGTTGACCGCCTCACCAATGGGCTTGAGCCGGACTTTATGACGCCACGAGTGGTCACGTACGGGCGGTTCACCAACCTCATCGCGGTTGACGTTCGACTCCACCGCACGGACCGCATTCTGATCCTCGACGGTATCTACGAAGAGGCCTTGCCTTTTGAGGATTGGTAAACCTCACCCGCCCAACCGGCGGCTGCCGGTGCTTGTGATGGTGAGCATGTCCTCCTCACGGACGCCGCCGAGGCCGTTGGCGTAGAGGCCGGGCTCGATGGTGACGACGTCGCCCTCGACCAGCGGGCCGCCTTTGGGGTCGAGCAGGGGCGGCTCGTGGAGGTCGAGGCCGACGCCGTGGCCGGTGCCGTGGGGTTGGGTGAACTCGTTGCCTTGTCGCGATTGGCCGTAGCGGAAGCCGTGTTGCTCGAGGACGGCGACGGCGGCGGCGTGGACGGCGGCACCGGTGACGCCGGGGGCGAGGGCGGCCTCGGCGGCGGCCTTGGCCTCGAGGACCGCGGCGCGGGCCCTCGTGTACCACGCGGGCGGCTCGCCGGGGCAGCAGGTGCGGGTGCAATCACCGACATATAAACTCTCGGCGTGCCGCGGGAACACGTCGATGATCACCGGCTCGCTTGGCCGCAGCACGCCACTGCCGCGCTCGTGGCAATCGCCGGCGTGTGGGCCGCCGGCGACGATCATGCCGCTGTCGCTGCGCAAACCGCGGTTGATCAGGAACAACTCGATCGCCGCCCGCACCCGCTCGCTTGTCAGCGGCTCGCCGCCGACCGTCAGCACGCCATCGGCCACGTCGGCGGTGGTGATCATCTGCACGCCGTGCTCGACAGCGGCGATCGTATCTCGCTGGGCGGCGGCGAGGGCGGCGAGTTCCGCCTCATCTTTCGCTCGGCGCTCGGTCACGCCCAGCAGCCGGTCGCAGGTGACGGCGATGCCAGCTTCCCGCAGCACGTCGGCGAACAGCAGCGGCAGCGTCCGGTCGGCCGTCACCTCTGCGACGCCTTGTCGCCGCAACGCCTCGGCCGTGGCTTGGGCGACAGCCGTTTCGCGGTCACCGGACAATCCGCCCGCCGGCTCGAAGTCCTCCGGCGACGCCACCCAATCGGCCCGCGCCGCCTGCCTTGCCCGCGAGACCTCGATGTCCCGCACCAGCAGCAGCGACGAGTTGTCGGGCAGCGTCATCCACGCCGCCGGGTCGCCGCAGGCGAACCGCATGCGGTGGTACAGCGCCTTGTTCGAAAGCGGCACGCCGGCGAAGAGCAGGGGCATGCCGCAGCCTACGGGCGGTGCCTTTCGAGCACGGCGGCGAGCTGCTCGGCCAGCCGCGCCGTGTTGTAGCCCGGCAGCAACACGTCGGCTTCGTCGAGCGTTTCAACCGGCAAGCCCGGCAACATCCGCGGCCACGCCTCGGCGGCCTCGGCTCGCGTCTGATCGCTCGGGGTCGGCAACAGATGCACGACGAGCGCCGGCTCCGTCGCCGAGAGCGCTTCGGCGTCGAGCGTCACCCAGCCCTCGGCGTCGGTTGCGTTCTCCCCGCCGGCGAGCGCGAGCAGTTCGTCCAGGTACGTCCCCCGCCCGGCGATGAGCACCTGCCCGCCGCTGAGGCTGGCGGCGATGAGCGTGCGGACCTTCGGTCGATCCAGCGTCGCCTGCTCGACGGCGAGCATCCGCGCCCGCCATTGGCCGATGGCGTCAAACACCGACGCCTCGTCGTCGGCATGCACCCGCAGCTGCTCCATCACCGCCGGCACGTCGTTCAGCACGTCGATCTGCACCGTCTCCACCGCCACGCCCAGCGCGGCCGCCCGTTCAATCAGCCCCTCGGGCAGCCGGTTCGGCTCGCCCTGCACGATCATCACGTCGGCCCCGCTCGCGGCGAGTTGCTCCCAGTCGATGGTCAGGTAATCGCCCACCCGCGGCAGCTCCGTCTTGCCCGGCTCGAAGTTGCTCACGGCGACGATCTGCCCGCCCATGCCCCCGGCCCGCAGCAGCGACGTGACCGCCGGCGACAGCGAGGCGATCCGCCGCGGCCCCACGTTGGCGGCAGGCTCGGTGTCGCAGGCGGTGGGCAGGAGGAGGGCGAGAAGGAGGAGCCACCGCATGACCAACGTTACGGCAACCGACCGGACCTCCGCCTCGAAGCGGCGGGGCTGCGCCTGCTGTCCGCGCAACTTCCGATCCGGGCGCAGCCCCGCCGCCACGCGGCGGAGGTCCGGTCCCTCGATTGCGGACGAAGTGGCTCACTTTCACCGACGCCCGTTCTTCATTACCCTCGGCCGCCGATGCAGCTGTTGGACTACGTGGTCGTGGCGATTTACCTGCTCGGGCTGGTGACGATCGGGGCGCTGCTCACCCGTCGGGCCGGGCGGTCGGGGGAGGATTACTTTCTGGCCGGGCGGAACACGCCGTGGTGGGCGCTGGGGGCCAGCGGCATGTCGAGCAACCTCGACGTGGCCGGGACGGTGACGATCATCGCGCTCGTCTACCAGTTCGGCTTGCAGGGTTTTTTCATAGAGATGCGGGGCGGCGTGGTGCTGCCGATCGCGGTGTGGCTGGCGTTCATGGGCAAGTGGCACCGCCGCAGCCGGGTGACGACCACGGCCGAGTGGATGGTCCTGCGGTTCGGCGAGGGCACGGCCGGGCAAGTGGCGCGGTACACGGCGGCGCTGACGTACCTGGTGATCACCGTGCTGATGGTCACGTTCTTCCTGACGGCCGCGGCGAAGTTCACCACGCAGTTCGTCGACGGCGTCTCGCCCACCACCGCGGCCGTGGTGCTGGCGCTCATCGCGCTGGCGTACACGCTGGCCAGCGGCCTCTACGGCGTGATCTGGACCGATGTGTTCCAGGCGTTCCTGATCGGCGTGGCGGCGATCTACGTGAGCGTCGCGGCGTTCAACGTCGTGCCGGAGATCACGCCCGAGATGTGGCCCGGCGCCGCGAGCAACACGGCGTGGCCGCAGGCGACGCTCGACGCGCCGCCGGCGGAGTCGGGGCTGCCGGACTACGGCAACTTCCTCTGGCTGGCGCTCTTGTTCTTCGCGGCCAAGGGTGTGCTGGAGGGCCTAGGCGGCTCGGGCGGCAGCGCGTACATGGCCCAGCGGTACTACGCGGCCAAAAGCGACCGCGAAACGGTGAAGCTGTCCATGCTGTGGGCGGTGTTGTTCACGTTCCGCTGGCCAATGGTCATGGGCTTCGCCGTGCTGGCGATTCACGGCGGCATCGGCCGGGAGAACCCGGAGGACATCCTGAGCGGTTTGTTGCTCAGCGACCTGTTCCCCGCCGGCATCCGCGGTTTGGCCGTGGCGGCGCTCCTCGCGGCGAGCATGAGCACGTTCGACTCGACGATCAACGCCGGGGCGAGCTACGTCGTCAAGGACCTCTGGAACCCGCTGACCCGGCGGACCGGCGGGAAGACGGAGGTGTACGTCGGCTACGCCGCCAGCGCGGCGATCGTCGTCGTCGGCCTTGCCATCACGCTGTCGCTGCTGGCCATCGGCACGGGCGTGGTGAACATCTGGACGGGCATTGTCGTCTCGTTTTTTCCCGGGTTTTTGGTGCCTTTCGCGCTGCGGTGGTTCTGGGCGCGGTTCAACGGCTACGGCTTCGCCGCGGGCGTGGCGGCGGGGTTCGTCACCAGCGTGCTGATCTGGCTGAACAAGCAAACCGGGTGGTTCGCGCCCAATCACGTGCAGGAGCCGCTGGAGATCGCCGTGTTGCTCATCGTCAGCGGGGCGGGGTCGATCGCCGTGGCGCTCCTGACGCAGCCGGTGCCAGGCGAGCGGCTGAGGTCGTTTTACGAGCAGATCAAGCCGTGGGGCCTGTGGCCGCGAGGGTGGCAGACGCCCGGCGACAGGCGGCAGGCGGCGGACGACGTGTTCCGGCTGGTCATGGCGCTCATTTGGCAGGTCAAGATGTTCATGCTGCCCATGCTCGTCGTGCTGCGGGAGTGGAACCAACTCGCCGTCGTCGGGGCCATCTGGCTCGCCACGTCGGCGTACCTGTTCGTCGACCTCAAGCGGACGCCGCGGGAGATGGCGGTGTGAAGATAATCGTCGCCTCAACAAACCCCGTGAAGATCGGCGCGGTCGCCGACGCGGTGGCGGCGCTGAGCGTTGCGGCCGATGTCATCGGCATCGCGGCGGCCAGTGGTGTGCCCTCGCAGCCGTGGGGCGATGAGGAGACGCTCGCCGGCGCTCGCCACCGCCTCGCCGACGCCAAACGCGAGGCGGCCGACGTCTGGGTCGGCATCGAGGGCGGTTTGATCCACGCCGTCGGCCGATTGGGTCAAGTCGACGCGATGGCCTGGCTCGTCGCCGAGCACGCCGACGGCCGCATCGGCACCGCCCGGACCGCCACCTTCGAGCTGCCGCCCGCCCTTGCCGAGCGCGTCCTCGCCGGCGACGAACTCGGCCCCGCCGACGACGCCCTGCACGGCACCCACGGCAACAAAACCCGCGGCGGCACCGTCGGTCGCCTGACCCGCGGCGTCATCACCCGCCGGGCGTACTACGCCCACGCGGCGGTGCTGGCGCTGGTCCGAGTTGTGGGCGGCAACGGGTGATCGCGACGCGATCCCCCCTAGCGAAGCTTGCCGACGTAGGCGACGCCAAAGGCGAGGCCCATGCCCAGGAGCAGGACGACCGGGTCGCTGCAGCTGAACGTGTGGGTCCACGCACTTTGGACTCGTTTGGCAGCCAAATCGATGTCGTCGATCGTGGCATCGAACACGTTGGCCTCCTCGGCCGCGGTCGCCTCGGCTTCGATGAGCGCGATGGGCAGTTCGTCGTCGGCCAACGCGTTGGCCTCGGCGCGGGCGTCGCCCAGGGCGGCGTCGCGGGTTTCTGACCACTCGGCCCATTCCTCGTCGCTGTCGAACCCGCTCGGGGCCGGGCCGGCTTCGATGGTCGCCAGCGCCTGGGCCAGCTCCTCCACCTGCTGCTCGCGGCGGTCGCCGGCCATCGCCGCCGTCACCTCGGCGTCGCTCATCGCCTCGACCTCCTCGCGGATGTTCGACACCTGGCTGTCGGCCGCGGGGCTGAAGAGGTCGAGGTTGGGGTGCCGCTCCTCGATCAACTTTTGCACCAACGCGAACCGATCGTCGACGATCTGCTGCCGCCGCACGGCCTCGGCGAGTTCGGCGTCGGTCATCGCCCTCACCTTCGCCATCGTCTTGTCCGCCACCTCGTCGTCGTAGCGGCTGGTTTCGTTGTACGCCTGGCGGGACAGCCCCATCTCCTCGAGCACCAATTCCTCGGCCCCAGAGTGCGCCGCCCGCTGCATGGGCGTCAACTCGGCCAGCGGATCGACGAAGGCAAATTCGTCCTCCGGCTCGGGCGGGAAGTCCTGGCCGACCAGCGCGTCGATGCTCGGCCAGACGACGAATGCGAGGATGCCCGCCTTCGCCGCCACCGCCCCCAGCAGGGTGAACGCCGCCGCCCCGATCGCCAGCCCCACGCCCCCGCGCTTGGCCCCCACAATCGATCCGACCCCGGCGAGGTAGCCGGTGACGCAGACGAACAAGATGCCCACCTGCCACCCGGCGAACCACCGGAAGCCGATCCACAAAAGCGCCCCCAGCGCCGCCCCGACGAGCGCGAACAGCAGCCCGAGCATCACGCTCCCGCCGGCCGGCTCCGCAACCGCCGCCTTCCGCCGCTTGGCCACCGCCGCCGCGGGCGTCGGCATCGCCACCGCCCCGCCCACCGGCATCGGCGGCGGCTCGACCGGCTTCAGCATCGAATCACCCGCCGCCAACGCCGACAGCGCCGGGATGTCGTCCAAGTCGTCGGCCAGGTCATACATCCCGTCCTCGTCCGCCGGTTCATCCGCGGGCGTCTCCAGCTTGAACCGTCGGCCGCACGGACACCCCGCCTGCTTGCCGAGCTTGCCCGGCGGGACGTGGAACGCCTTGCCACAGTCGGGGCAGGCCACCTCAACGGTCGTCGTGTCACTCATGTCAATCACCCAAAGCCAAAGGACCAGCCGCAGCATGCCACGACTCCCCGGCCGGGGCAAGCCCCGCGAACCGGCGAGAGCGCGCCTACCGCCGTCTTCTCGATGCCCACGACACGACCCGGAGCGGCCGGGGCTAGAGTGGCGGCCCGTGGCCGAGCTTGATGCGTCCCAACCCGCCGGCGGCAGCCCTTACCTGGTGCTGGCCCGCAAGTACCGCAGCCGCACGTTCGACGAAGTGATTGGGCAGCAGCACGTCGCCCAGACGCTTCAGAAGGCCATTGCCACCGACCGCGTCGCCCATGCCTACCTCTTTTGCGGCACCCGCGGCGTGGGCAAGACGAGCATGGCGCGCATTCTCGCCGCCACCCTCAACGCCCCCGGCGACGAGGCCGGCCAGGCGGCCATCTACCGCGGCGAGGCGCTGGACGTCATCGAGATCGACGCGGCGAGCAACACCGGCGTCGACAACGTCCGCGAGATCATCGACAACGCCGCGTTCCGCCCGGCGGTGGCGCCGTACAAGGTGTACATCATCGACGAGGTGCACATGCTCTCGAAGGCGGCGTTCAACGCGCTGCTGAAGATTATGGAGGAGCCGCCGGGGCACGTGAAGTTCATCCTCGCCACCACCGAGCCGGAGAAGGTGCCGGCAACGATCCTCTCCCGCGTGCAACGGTTCGACTTCCGCGGCATCGGCGCCCGCGAAATCGCCGGGCACCTGGCCGACATCATCGCCAAGGAAAATCTGGAGGCCGACGAGGAGGCGCTCTTGCTGGTGGCCAAGGCCGGCAACGGGTCGATGCGGGACGCGCTCTCGCTGCTGGACCGGCTCCTACCCGGCGGCGAGAAATTGACGGCCGACCGCGTGGTGGCGACGCTCGGCTTGCCGCGGCAGCAGGCGATGTTCGACCTCGTCGACGCCATCGGCACCGGCGAGGTCGCGGCGGCCCTGCAGCAGGTCGACGAGCTGCTCACCGCCGGGCTCGGCGGCGAGGCGCTAATCGGGGCGTTGGTGGAGTATTTGCGGGATTTGCTGCTGCTTCGGGCGTGCGGTGAGCAGACGGACCTCGTGGAGACGCCGGTGCTCGATCGGCAGCAGGTGGCACAGCAGGCGGCGAAGTTCGAGCCGGCGGCCCTCGCCCAGGACATCGCGCTGCTGGAGGAGCTGCGGCGGAACCTGCGCGGCGGCACCGGGCGGGCGCTGTTGGACGCCACGGTCGTGCGGCTGGCGCTGGCCGAGCAGTTCACGCCCATCGGCGAGCTGCTGGCCGGCGACGGGGGCGCTGTAAAAAAAAAGTAGCCGCCCGACCTGAGCCCGCGGCCGAGCCCGAACCGGTGGCCGAACCGACGGCCGAGCCGGAAGCCGAGCCGGTGTCGGCGGGCGACGTGCTGGGGCAATTGGCGAAGCGGGTGGGCCGCGACCACCCCGGCCTCGTCGGGTTGCTGGTGCAGGCCCGGCTGAAGCTCGCCGCCGACGCGGCCACGCTGCACTTTCCCGCCGACGCCGCCAGCGCGGCCGGCATTCTTGAGCGGGGCGACAAGCTCCAAATCGCCGCCGACGCCTTGGCCGCCGTCACCGGGCGACGTCGGCCGATACGCGTCGAGATCGCCCCCGCCCCGCTGGACCGCATCCGCGGCCAGTTCGCCGCCCGCAAGGCCGACGAAGCCGAGGTCGCGGCGACGATCGCGAGGGTCCACGACGAGACCGGCTAT
>CAYLSV010000020.1:0-282 GCA_964386435.1 uncultured Tepidisphaerales bacterium | reverse complement strand
CGTCGAGATCGCCCCCGCCCCGCCGACGGCCGCCGTCGGTCAAGAAGCCGCCCCCGGCGTCGGCCCACCCGCCCCGCCCCCCGAACCCACCGTCGGCCGCGGCCCGCACGAGGTCAAGGACGAGCTGGTGAAGGCGATCATTGAGGAGCTCGGCGGGCAGGTCGTGAAGGTGGAGTGACCATCCGATTGTCCTCATGTTCGACGTCGCCGACCCCGCCTCCGTCTCGTAGAGGCGGGGCTTCACATACAAGATCACCCGCACTCGATTGTGAAGGCCCGCCT
>CAYLSV010000019.1:46769-50912 GCA_964386435.1 uncultured Tepidisphaerales bacterium | reverse complement strand
TCCCGCCCCCGCTACTGCTCGGGTCGGCTGTTTCGGCAGCCGGCCCAACTGGAATCGACGCCGCCGAGGCTTTTGCTTCGGCGGCGTTTTTCTTGCCTTACTTCGGGTTCGGGTTGTCCTTGCGGACCTCGATCTCGTGCTCGATCAACTCGCCGGTTTCGGGTTGCCATCGGAAGGTGAGGATGGTCGTGCTGCCGGCTGGCCAGCGCCAGGCGGCGGCTTGTTCGGTCTGCGGGGCCCGGGCGCCGCCGCCGGGGCTGAGGATCAAGCCGCCCTCGTCGGTGGGGCCGCGGTCGGGGGTGGCGTCGAGGGTGCGGGGGCGGGGTTCGCGGGGCGGGAGGGTGAGCCGCCAGGTGGTGCCAGCGGCGAGTGTGCGGGCCGCGAGGGGGCGGGAGCCGCCGGCAGGCGGGGTAATCTGTGAGTCGGCGACGAGGTCGAGAGGCTCGTTGCCGACGTTGAGGACGGTGAGTCGCACGCGGCCGGGTTGCGGGTCGATGAGGTAGCGCAGGCCGTCGTTCTCGAAAACGCTTACGTGATCGCCGCCGCGGCTTGTAAGGTTGTTGGCGGTAATCGTGTAGGTGGGCGAGGCACACCCGACAAATGTCAGCAGCGCGGCGAGAATCGGCAGTGAACGGAGCATCGGACGATGGTAGAGTCTTGTCGTGAGCGCGCCCGACCCCGATCGCCCTGCTGCCGGCCGTCGACTTCGTTGGCTGGTGGGCCTGATGCTCGGCCTGTTGCTCGGCGTGGGGCTTGGACTGCTGATGGGGTTGGCGTGGTACTCGCCGGACCCGCTGGCCCCCGGCGTGTCGGCCGGGCCGTCGCTGCTGAAGAACAACATGACCCGCCGCGACCGCGGCACGGGCGAGCCGTTGATCCGCGACATTGTCGTTTACCCGCCCGTCGACACGCCGGCCGGGCCGGTGTATCGGGTGACGTTCGAGCACTTCAACCGCGACGTCGACCCGGCCACCAACCAGCCGAAACGGGCTTGGGAAGCGCGATACACCGACGCCGCCACGCCCTTCGAGACCCGGCGGCGGCAGAACCTCACGCTGCCGGAGTTCCTCGACCAACGGGCGGCCGGCAGCGACGACATCACCTGGCAGACGGCGTGGTGGAAAGAGCCGCGTTGGCACTACGCGGTTTCTGCGGCGGCCGGGTTGCTGCCGGGCCTGTTCTTCGGCTGGCCGATCGCCAGCCGCCTCGCCGCCTGGGAGCCGACTCCCCGGCCAGTGAAAAAACTCCGGCCGAAGCCGATCAAGCCGCGGCCGGTCGCGCCGGAGCCTGAGTCGGAGCCGGCCGCCACGGCGGAGGAAAAGAAGTACCGCGGGCAGTTTTACCCGGTAATCGATGACAACGAGAAGAAGCCAACCTGACCGATTGTCGCCTCGTGAACCGCCATGTCGTTTTGCGTTAAGCGTGTTAATCTGCCGGGATGAGGATGCTCGATTCCTCGGCGTCGGCCGGCGCGGCTGGGATGGTTGATCCGTCGCCGCCGGCTTTGACGTTGATCGACACGGACATCCACCACGAGCCGGACCACGGGGCAATCGCCCGCCGGTTGCCGCCGGCGTTGGCCAAGCGTGGCTTCCTGATGCCCGGCGGGTTCGGGTTCGCCAACCCGCACGCGCTCAACCGCACCGATGCCACGCCCCCCAACGGCAACGCCCCGGGCAGCGACCCGGATTTCATGCTCGAACATCATTTCGAGCCTTACGGCATCGACTACGGCATTCTGCACCCGGGCCACTCCCTGGGCATTGGCGTCAGCCCCGACTACCGCTACGCCGCGGCAGTTTGCACGGCGTACAACGATTACATGCGCGAGACCTGGCTCGCGCACGACAAGCGGTTCCTGGCCGGTTTGTTCGTGAGCCAGACTTGGCCGGAGGCGGCGGCGAAGGAGATCCGCCGGGTGGGCGGCGACCCGAAGTTCCCGCACGTCATCATGGCTAGCGCGACGCGAATTCCGCTGGGTCACGTCAGTCACTGGCCGATGTACGAGGCGGCCGAGGAGATGGGGCTGCCGATCGCCCTGCACCCCGGCACCGAGGGTCGCGGCATCAGCGGGCCGCCCACGGCCGCGGGCTGGCCCAGCAGCTACTTCGAGTGGCACACCGATTTGTCGCAGAACTACATGGCGCAGATCACGTCGCTCGTGCTGGAGGGCGTGTTCCAGAAGTTCCCGAAGCTGAGGTTCGTCGGCATCGAGGGCGGCGTGGCATGGCTACCGCATTTGATGTGGCGGCTGGACAAAAATTGGAAAGGGTTGCGCGAGACAACGCCGTGGCTGGTAGACCCGCCCAGCGAGGTTATCCGCAGGCACGTCCGGCTCACGACGCAGCCGATCGAGGAGCCGGAGAAGCCGGAGCATTTGCGGCAGATTTTCGAGATGGTTTACGCGGAGCAGACACTCATGTTCAGCAGCGACTACCCACACTGGGACGGCGACTCGCCGACCAAAGGGCTGCCGCGACTGGAGCCGGCGCTGCGGGATCGGATCATGTGGCAGACGGCCGCCGAGCTGTACAACCTCGAACCGCACGCCGAGTAAGTCACCATGCCTGAGTCTTCCAAGCAGCCAGCACCGGCGAAACCCAGAGGCAAGCGGCACGTCGTGTGCGCCGTGGGCGCGTTGCCGCCGGGCGAGCGGCGGATCGTGGAAGTTGCCGGTCGGTCGATCGGCGTCTTCAACGTCGACGGCACCTACCACGCCTTGCGGAACGCTTGCCCGCACCAGCTCGCCCCGCTGTGCCTGGGGCCGGTCAGCGGGACGACCTTGCCGGGCGAGGTCGGCGAGTTCAACTACGGCCTGCAGGGCCGCGTGCTGCGCTGCCCGTGGCACGGCTGGGAGTTCGACTTGACCACTGGCCGCAGCGTTTTTAATCCGCACAAGGTGCGGGTGAAGTGCTACGACGTTGAAGTCGAAGGCAAGACCGTTTCCATCGACTCGAACGCCCCGGACCCGGAAGTCGAAACTTACGAGGTCGGCGTCGAGCAGCAGCAGGTCGTGCTATACGTTTGACCTCACGAAAACCGGCGGCCGTGCAGCTCGGTGATCGTGCGGCTCTTGGTCATCACGTCGGCGAAGGTCTCCGGCAGCAGCGCCTGCGGTCCATCGCACTTGGCGGTGGCGGGGTCGTGGTGGACCTCGATGAGCAGGCCGTGTGCCCCGGCGGCCATGCCGGCGAGGGCGATGGCCGGCACCCAGTCCCGCTTGCCCGCGGCGTGGCTGGGGTCGATGACGATCGGCAGGTGCGTGTTGTTCAGGACGATCGGGATGCTGGTGATGTCGAGGCTGAAGCGGACGCTGTCCTCGAACGTCTTGATACCCCGCTCGCAGAGGATGACGCCGCGGTTGCCCTGGGCCATGACATATTCGGCCGAGAGCAGCCAGTCCTTGACCGTTGCGGCGAGGCCGCGCTTGAGGACGACGGGCTTGCCGCTTTGGCCGACTTCCTTGAGCAGATCGAAGTTTTGCATGTTGCGGGCACCGATCTGCAGCAGATCCGCCCACTCGGCGACGAGGCCGACCTGGCGGGTGTCCATCACCTCGGTGCAGACCGGCATGCCATGTTCGTCGCCGCACGCGCGGAGCCATTCGAGGGCGGTTCGGCCCAAGCCTTGGAAGCTGTACGGGCTGGTGCGTGGCTTGAACGCGCCGCCGCGGAGGATGGTCGCGCCGTGCTTTTTCACATGGCCGGCGATCGTCCAGAGCATGTTGCGATCCTCGACGGTGCACGGCCCGCCGATGCAAGCGGCGTGGGGGCCGCCGATCTTCACGCCCGCGACATCGACGACCGAATCGTGCTCCTGAAACTCGCGGCTGACGAGCTTGTAAGGCCGCATGACGGGCACGACCTTCTCGACGCCGTCGAGGCTGGCGAGGTGGATCGGGTCGAGCACGCCCTCCTCGCCGACGGCCCCGATGATGGTGCGAAACTCACCGCGGGAGAGGTGCGTCTGGCAGCCGTTGCGCCGCACCTCGGCCACCACGGCCTCCACATCGGCCTCACCGGCCCCGGTCTTCATCACGACGATCATGGGCAGGCAGGGTAGGACGGCTTCAGATCAAACGAACCGACCCACCGGACCTCCGCCGCGTAGCGGCGGGGCTGCGCCTGCTATCCGAGCGAGTTG
>CAYLSV010000019.1:38415-46759 GCA_964386435.1 uncultured Tepidisphaerales bacterium | reverse complement strand
ACGCGGCGGAGGTCCGGTTGGTCTGTGCTAAGCCTCGCCCCGTCGCACCGTCACGCGGATCACGCGGTGGGGCTCGGCGGCGGTCACCTCGAAGCTCGCGCCGTCGGCGTCGAACTTGTGCCCCTTTTGCGGGATGTGGCCCAGGCGGTGCAGGACGTAGCCGGCGAGGGTGTCGTAGGAATCGTCCTCCGGCAAATCGAGTCCCAGGACGTGGTTGGCGTCGTCGATGTGCATGCGGGCGTCAAAGTCACCCGCTGCGGGGCCGAGCTTGCGGAACAGCGGCGGCTCCTTCGGCTCGTGCTCGTCGGCGATCTCGCCGACCAGCTCCTCCAGCACGTCCTCAATCGTCACCACGCCGCTCGTCGCGCCGTACTCGTCCTGCACGATGGCGAGGTGCACCCGCTGGCGGCGGAGCTGGCGGAGCAGATCGCTGAGCTTCATCTGCTCGTGGACCTTCACCGCCGGGCGGGTCGCTTCGTCGGTGGTGAAATTGTCGCCCGGCTTGCCGACCCGCTCGATCAAATCGCGGGCGTACAGGACGCCGACCACTTGATCCAGGTCCCCCTCGTACAGCGGAATCCGGCTGTGGCCGCTGTTGGTGACGGCCCGGCGGACCTCATCGAGCGTGGCCGTGCGCGGCAGCGCCTCGATGTTCGGGCGGCTGGTCATCGCCTCGCTCACCGTCCGGTCGTCAAAGCTCAGCACCCGCTCGATCATCCGCCGCTCCTCGGCGTTGATTGCTCCTTCCTGCTCGCCCTCCTCGGCGGCGGAGAGGATTTCGGCCTCGAACTCCTCGCCGGCCTCGTCCTCGGTTTTGCTGCCGTTGCCGCCGATTTTGCCAAACACGGCGTCGAAGGCGTGGGCAATCTTGATGATCGGCAGCAACGCCACCCGAGCCGCCACCAGCGGCCCCGAAAGCCGGCTGATGATGCCCGCACCGAAGTTTTCCGACAACGCGTGCGGGATCGCCACCGACACCAGTAGCGTGATCGCCCCGGCGATGAGCAGGGCCACGGCGTACTGCGCCGGCTCGCTCAAATCCTGCCGCCGGGTCGCGTGCAACGCACCGAGCAGCACGCAAAGGTTTGCCAACAGCCGCCCCACCGCCGTGAGGAACGCCAGGTCAGTGGCGTGCGGGTAAATCCGGTCGAGCATCTCCGGCCGCCGATGCCGCTCCACGGCGTCGGCCAGCTTCGCCCGGCTCACCTCCCGCAGCGCGTAACTGAGCGTCGAGAGCAGCAGCGACGCCACGGCCGCCACGATCAGGATCGGATACGCCCAGACTCCGCTCATGCCGCCTCCGACGAATCACCCGCGGGCTTGAACGTCGCCCCAACGCCAATGGCCGCTAGCACGGCGTCTTCCTTGGCGTGCATGTGGTCGAAGTCCGCGCGGTTCTGGTCGTCGTACCCCATGAGGTGCAGCACGCCGTGGAGCGCGTACAGCAGCGCCTCCCGACCCACGTCCACGCCCCGCTCCCGCCCGCTACGGCGCGCCTGGGGCACGCAAACCACCACCTCGCCGCCCGTGCACCGGCCGTCGGCATCGTGATCAAGCTCAAAGGTCAGCACGTCGGTCGGGGCCGGGTCGCCGTGGAAGCGGGCGTGGAGCTCGCCCATCACCTTGTCACCGACGAGGGCGACGGAGACGCTTGGCACCGCCGCTTCCTCGGCCAGCACGTCGAGGCAGGCGTCAAGGTGCTTGTGCAGCCACGGCTCCAGATCACGGCCGGCGCGGGCAGAGATGGTCAGGCGTGGAGCGTCGGGCTGAGCCTGAGGCTCAGCCTCGGGCTCCGGCTCCGGGTCAACGGGTGGGGCGTCCATGGTCATGAAAGCGGGCGGCCAGTGTAGCCGACTCGCCACCGCACGCCATGGACAACCCGTTGCGCCGCCCCCGAGTCGCCGATGAACGGACCGCAGCTTTTGCAAGGCGGTCGCTTAAACAAACGACGGATTTGTCCGATTTATTCACCATGAGCATCAAAAAGCATCTTTTTGGCATCGTCGCCGTCGTCTCAGCGCTCGGCCTCGTGGCGCTGGTGGGCGGGGTCGTTCTTGTGAACGATCAGGTGCATGACGACGTGGTGATGCCGCGGCTGGCCGAGCAGGTGGAGGCGGCGAATCGGGCGGTGATCCGGGAGATCGTCGACGTCGAGGTTGCCGCGTTGACGCACGATGTGCAGCACCACACGTCGCAAGAGCAGGCAGACATCGTGCGTGAGAAGACTGACGCTCCCCGCTTTTTCGACGATCGCTCAGGCTACTTCTTTTCGTACCGCCTCGACGGCACCCGCGTTCACTCGCCACCCGACGCGTCGGCCAATGGTCAGAACTTCATTGAGCTGACGGACGTCCATGGCAAGCCATTCATACGCGAGCTTGCCGAGCAGGCGCGGGCCGGGGGCGGATTTGTCGACTACACCTTCGCCAAGCCCGGCGGCGGCGAGCAGATGAAGACCAGCTACGCCCGCCTCATATCCGGCACCGACATCTTCGTCGGCACCGGCGTCTACCACGACAACGTCGCCGAGGAGCTGGCCGTCCTGCAACAGCAGATGGACGAAACCCGTACCGCGACGCTCACGAAGTACGGCCTCATGCTCGCGGCCGCGCTGGCCGGGTTCCTCGGGCTCGTCTGGTGGCTGCGGCAGCAGGTCGTCGGGGCGGCGTCGGAGGTGGCCAACGACGTCTCCTCCGGCTCGCAGCAGGTGAGCATCGCTGCGGACCAAGTGGCCGGGACGGCGCAGACCGTCAGCGACGGCGCTTGCCGCCAGGCCGAGGCGGTGGCCGATGTTCGGCAGCGGCTGGAACAGGTCAACGGCTCGGGCAAAGCCAACGCCGAATCGACCCAACTCGCCGCCGCCCGCAGCCACGCCGCCCGCACCACGGCCGATCAGGGGCAGCGGACGCTTGACCAGCTCGGCAAGTCGATGCGCGACATCGACGCCTCGGCCGGGCAGATCGGGACGGTCATCAAGGCGATCGAGGAGATCGCGTCGCAAACGAACCTGCTGGCGCTCAACGCGGCGGTGGAGGCAGCACGTGCCGGCGAGCACGGCAAGGGGTTCGCCGTGGTGGCGGACGAGGTTCGCAGCCTCGCCCAACGCGCCGCCGCTGCTGCCGGGGAGACGGGCGGGTTGATCGCCGACGCGGTGGACCGGGCACGCGCCGGCGTGACGGCGACGGAGCAGGTGCAGACATCCTTCCGCTCTATTGTCGGCAACGTCACCGAGATCGACGAGCTGTTGAGCCAGATCTCGGCCACCTCCGGCACCTCGGCCGGCGAGGTCGACGGGGCGACCGAGGCGCTGGGCCAAGTCGAGCAGATCGTGCAGGGCAACGCCGCCGCCGCCGAGCAGTTGGCAGCGACCAGCGAGGAACTGAGCTCGCAAACCCGAAGCGTCCGCCACGCCTCGCAGTTGCTGCTGACAACGCTGGGCAAGGCGGCCTGACGCCGGGCAATCGGCCGCGACCGAATGTCGGAGGCCGCGGCGGTCGATGAATCCGATATTCCTCTCAAACCCCAACCAGGAGCCCTTGTGCCTGATGAAGAAGTTCCGATGAAGCTCACCGAACGCCGCCAGCTCACGCTCAGCAAGAGCGGCCACGAGTACCGCTTCAACTACGCCCCCGGTGAGGAGCGGCAGGTGCTGTCGGCCCTCAACGAGATGGTCGATGCCCCCGACACTGATACGCCCCAGCCCGCCTTGGACTGGTTCGACGCGGCCGTCCTGTCGCACCAACTCGGCCGGCATCTGTCGGACGAAATCGACGCCCTGCTGCCGGAGAAGGAAGCGGCGTAGCGCGCTGTTGAACATGCTGCGGAGCCCGAAGATCCGGGTGCTCGCTTTGCTCATCCCTCGGCTTTTCTCACTTGAGGAAGACCTTGTGGGGCGAGTGGAGCGAGCACCCGGATCTTGTCGTGAATGAGGTGCATGTCGCCCAGAATCAGGCCAAGCGCAACATCCGCGCCACGTCCGACTTTCGTATCTGCCGCTGCCGAGATGGGTCCGAGTTTGCCGACACTTCTTTCACGCCGGCACTGTCCGGTGGCTGCTTCGGGAGAAGCGAAATTGCCGGGACGCCCCACCCGCCGGAGTGTGGTTGGCGTGTCCCGACGCGGATCGAGGATCGGCCCGCGACGGGCCGTTCGGCCGCGGCGTGATCGGGGCGGTGCTGCCCCACGTCGAGCACTGCTCGACCCACGCCGACGACACCGAATGGCAGTTGTGACAGGAAGGAGCGCCCGCTCACGCGGCGCTTTCCTTGGGACGCCGCACGATGCGCGACTTCGACGACGACATTACCGACTTTTCCGCCCCCGCCACCCCCGGCCAGGGCATCGCCGCTCCCGACACCCAACCCCCGTTGCCCGCCGAGCACGTCTCGGCCTCCCGCGGCTTGCCGCTGGGCGACGACGGCGACGACCACGCCCTGCGCAGCGAACTGGCCGGGGCGTTCCTCGACCATTTGAAGTTTGACCGACACTTCAGCGACTACACCGTCCGCAGCTACGGTGCCGACCTCGCCCAGCTCGGCCAGTTCCTGATGGGCCGCATCGGCTTGTCCTTCGGCACCGCCGGCCGCGACAGCGACCCGACGCCGGTCGACTCCCGCCTGCAGCATTTGGACCCGGCGACGGTCCGGCAGTTCCTCGCCTACCTCGCCGCCCAAGGCTATACCAAGAGCACCACCGCCCGGAAGCTGGCGACCATGCGGAGTTTCTACAAGTTCCTGCTCCGCCGCGGCACCGTCGACGCCAGCCCGATGACCGGCGTTCGCACACCGAAGCAGGAAAAACGGCTACCCAAGTGCCTGACGCTCGAGCAGATTCAGATGCTGCTCGACGCCCCCGGCGACGCCGACATCCTCGCCTGCCGCGACAAGGCGATGCTCGAAACGCTTTACAGCAGCGGCATCCGCGTCAGCGAGTTGTGCGACCTCTCGCTGGCCGACGTCGACCTCGAAGAAGGCGTGCTGCGGGTCCTCGGCAAGGGCCGCAAAGAACGCCTCACGCCCATCGGCAGCCAGGCCATCGCCGCCATCCGCCACTACCTGCAGGCCCGGCAGATGGACACCAAAATCGACCCGCCCGCCCCGGACCAGAAGCTGTTCCTCAACAAGCACGGCGACGCCCTCTCCACCCGCAGCGTCCGCCGCAAGCTCGACAAGTACCTCGCCCAGGTCGGCCTCGACCCGGGCATCAGCCCCCACACCCTGCGGCACAGCTTCGCCACCCACTTGCTCAACAACGGCGCCGACCTCCGCAGCGTCCAGGAGCTGCTGGGCCACCAAAGTCTGAGCACGACGCAAATCTACACGCACCTGACCACCACCCGGATGAAGCAGGTCTACGACCACGCCCATCCCCGGGCGAGGACCGAAGACGCCGGCCTCGCCGCCGCCTACGCCGCGAAGGCGGGCTGACTTTCTCGGCCGGCGTGCCTTGCCGAAACCGCCTCCGCCTCTACGGGGCGGAGGCAGTTTCGGCGACGCGCGTTCTTTATGAACGGTTGGGTGCCCCCTCGTCATCACCGTCGCGGTGGGTTTGCACCGTCAGGCCGCGGGTGTCGTCGGTGATGCGGACCACCTGCGTCGGGAAGGCGAAGCTGATGCCCTCGGCGTCCTTGAACGCGCGGTACAGCCGGCGGTTGACCGTGTCGCGGTGGTCCATGTAGTCGTACCAACCGGCCTCGCCCGGCGGGACGTTGAACCAGTAGTACGCCCTGATGTTCAAGTGGTCGCTGCCAAAGCCCTCGAACGTCACGTGCGGCTCGCGGCCGACCTCCTCGAAGTGGCCTTGCTCGCGGCTTTTGTCCGTCGACAGCACGTCCCTCACCAAATCGACCGCCCGCTCGATGTCGTCAGGCGTCGTGTCGTACGGCAAGGCAATGTTCATCGTCCGCCGGAGGAACTTGCGGTACGTCGCATTCTCGATCGGCGTGTCGATGAAGGCCATGTTCGGGATCGTCACCACCTCGCCGCGGACCGTGCGGACCTGCGTGCTGCTCAGGCCCAGGTTCTCGACCTGCGCGAAGGTGCCGTCCCACACGATCCAGTCGCCAGTGCGGAACGGCTGCGTGACGGTGACGTAGACGGTGCCGAAGTAGTTGCGGGCCGTGTCCTTCGCCGCGAGCGCCACGGCGAGGCCGAGCAGCCCCAGCCCGGCGAGGAAGCCGGTGACGTCGGCCCCAAACAGGTTCTGCACCACCACGAGCACGACCAACGCCCCGAGCAGCATTTTCACCGACTTCTCGATCAGCGGCAACGCCGTGCGCAGCAGATCGTGGTCGTTGCCGTCATCGTGCTTTTTCGCCCGGCGGATGACGAACGCCAGCACCACGTGCACCGCCGCGACCACGAGCCAGCCCAGTGCCACCAGACCCAGCAGCGTGAGAATGTTCCACCGCCACCCGCTGAGCGTCGGCGGCAACCGGGCGAACCCGCTGCCGAACGCCAGCACCAGCGTCGCCACGAGCAGCGCCGCCGGCATGCCGAGGTTGCCGATCACGGAGCCGAGCGTCACCCAACCCCGCTGATCCAGCGATCCGCCCACCGCCGTCACCAACCGGTACAAGAGATAGCCCGCCAGAATCGCCCCGAGCAGGCACGCCGCCAGGATCAACCACGACCGCGTCGGCGTCCGCTCGAACGTCGCCGAGAGCGCCGCGGCCGCCGTGGGCTGGAACGGAAACTTGGGCGGCACCGACCTGATGCTCGCGAGCAGGTCGGCCGCGCCGTCGACTGTCTCCTGCGTGAACCGCCACGAACCGTCGTCACGCTTTTCCAGCACGATCTCGCCGTCCGGGGCGTCGCCGAGCTGCTGCCAGATGGGCGTGTGGTCGAGGGCTTCGGGGAATAGATTAAACCGCGTGACGCCAAGCCGATCGACCGTGTCGGCGTCCGGCAGCGTCGAGGCGTTGATCTCGCCGAAGCGGTCGAGCACGCGGTCGAGGTCCAGTGCCTGTTCCTCGTCCGCCGTCTCGGGCAGCGTCTGCATGACACGGGCCAGCGCCGCCTCGGCGTTGCGACCGTCGCGCAGGTAGCGCATGTTCTCGCGGAACGTCATGATGCTCGTCCGCGGCGCGTCGTTGCCGTCCCACCGCGGGTTCTGCGGCGTCGGCTCGTTCGGGGCCGGCACCACCGCCCGCACCGCCTCCTGCCCGATTGACTCCACCGCGTCGCCCACTTGACCCAAGCCGTCGGACGTCTGCCCACCCGTTGACCCGCCCGAGGGCGGCGACTGCCCCGCCGCCGGCAGCGCGAGCGTGAGCCAGATCAAAGCGGAAATACATGCAGCAAGTCGCATTTGCCGCGACAGTAGACCCGCTCACGCCAGTACGAGCAGCCAGATTGCCACCGTCGGCGCGCTGAGCACTGTCGTCCAGAACACGCAGTCGGCGGCCAGTTTTGCATCGCCATCGAGCTCCAGCGTCAGCAGCAGCGTGTTCACCGCCGTCGGCACGCCGGCCGTCAGGATCAGCACCTCTGCCGGCCGCGGCCACAAATCGATGGCGGTGCCTGGCGAGAGTCGATGCCCCAGCCACAGCAGCCCGGCCATCGCCGCCGGGCCGACGACGAGCCGCAAAAACGCCACCAGCCCCACCGGCCCCCACCGCGGCCAGCGCGGCGTCGTCGCCAATTGTGCGCCCAGCGTCACCAACGCGATCGGCACCAGCCCATCCGCCATCAACCGCGTCGCGTCAAGCAACCAACCCGGCAGTCCTTCCGGCCCCACCCATCGCCCCACCACCGCCGCGGCCAACGCGTACGGGATCGGCAGTTTCGCCAGCTTTAGGGCCGCCTCTTTAGTCGAGAACCCCGACCCGCCCGCCGCCAGCAGCAGGCCGACGGTGAAGGTCAGCACGTTCTGCGTCGCCAGCACGATCGTCTGCACCGCCGCCCGCTCGGCCCCGAATGCCAGTTCCGCCAGCGGGACGCCGTAGTTGCCGGAGTTGTAGACGCACGTCGCCATCGCCACCGCCGCGATCGTCCCCCGCGACGCCCCGGCCACCTTCGCCACCACGCCCGCCACCACCCCGAGCCCCAGTGCCACGACACACGTCGCCCCCACCACCACCGCCGCCTCGCCGAGCCGGATGTCGCTGATGACAATGCGATGAAACAAAAACGCGGGCACGAACAGGTAAAGGTTCAGCTTCACCAAGGTCGGCATGTGCAGCCCAAACTTCCGCTGCAACACCGCCCCGCACCCGGCGAGCAACAGGATCGGCAGCAACACACTTAGCACAAGCCGGAGCGTAGCCAGCCGCCACGGCAAGCGGCTCGCTCGCTTTCGGCCGCTCCGCCGGATGCCAGTGTCGCTGAAGCCGCCTCCGCCTCGT
>CAYLSV010000019.1:26711-38369 GCA_964386435.1 uncultured Tepidisphaerales bacterium | reverse complement strand
CCCGCGATTGTTGAAGCCCCGCCTCTACGAGGCGGAGGCGGCTTCAGCAGCGTTGAGACGGATTCAAGCCGCCGGTGCGGGCGGCCGCGGCGTTCGCTTGGCGACGGCTTTTTCGAATACGGCGCGGTTCTTGAGGCTTGCCTTGAACCACACGTCCGCCGCATCCCCGAGAAACGGCACCAGGCCGACGCCGAAGTCGACGGCGAGGTTGGCGAGCATCTTGCCGATCACCCGCTTGCCCAGCTCGTGCTTGCGGGCGAGGTAAATCGGGTACAAACCCGCCGCCGTCGTGGCGGCATCGCCAATGCCGGGAATCAGCCCGGCCAGGGCATCCGCCCCGAACTTGATGCCGGCGACCTCGAACTGGCTGTCCATAAAGGTGCTGAACCGTCGCAATCGATCAAGGTCACGCTGCAACTCATCCGCCGCCGCCGGCTTGCGGCGGACGTTCACCCTGACGGCGGGATCGGCGGTGGCGTCCATGACCAGCGGAATGCAAACGGCGAGCCGCCGCGACCGCAGATACCAAGACGCGGCTGGCATCGTCAGATGAGCCGCCGCTGCTCGTCGTCCGAGCTGCCATGCCGCGCGAACAGTGACTGGCGGCCGCCGCCGGAGGTGGCGGCCATACTGGTCATGACGGTGCCGAAATTCTGGCGGAGCAGGGCGAAGTCAGCCAAATCCACGCGGTCGTCGAAGTTGAAGTCGGCGTCGGAGGACAGCGGGGCATCCTCGCGGCCGAAGTTTCGACGCAGTGTGGCAAAATCGGCCAGATTCACCCGCCCGTCATCGTTGGCGTCGCCCTGGAGGAAGGTGAAGGCGTGCCGCGTGTCCGCCACCATCGGGCGGCCGGCGAGGTCGTAGACGGCATCGGCGGGGCGGCCGCTGGCAAGGGTCCCGGCCACGGCAAGAGTCAGCCCCTCCTCGACGGGCCGCAGCGTGAGGCGGTCGGCGGCGATCTGCTCGCCAGTGGCCTCGTGCCGCAGCGTCCAGCCGTTGGCCGATCGGGTGTGGACCATTGGTGCGAGCGTCTTGTCGGTGGTGAGTTCGATCGCGATCTCCTGCTGCCATTGCGTCACAATGCTGGCGATGCCGATTGGCGTCGGATCAATGCCTGCAAAGCGGTAGACGGCGTTCCCGATGTCCGCGTCGGTGCTGCGGAACCACGCCTCGGCCGGGGGCTCGAGTTGGTTGGGCGTATCAATCAGTTCCACACCGTGGCTTAGGGTGTCGACGGGCAACAGATGGCTGCCGTCGAAGGTCCAGAGCGTTCGTCCGTTGGCATTGGTCAACACGAGCTGGAGTCGGCCCTCACCGCCCTCTCGCGATCGAGCCACGGCCACCGCGGAATAAATCGATTCTGCCACGACACGGGTGTTTCCCGGTGTGCCGTCGGTCGTCCAGATTCGATCGCCTCGGGCATCGTACAACACGGCCGCACCGTCCTGGACGCCGACGACCATTTGCTGCGCTTGATTTGTCAAAGGTGGGACGCCCGGCACCTGGCGGGTGCCGTCGGGCGTGCCGTCGGTTGACCAGACGCGGCGTTCGCCCGCGTTGGCGGCGGTGAAGAACGCCCGCCCGCCGTGGGCGACGAAGCGATCGGGGGGCTGTTGATTGGCCGTGGAGTCCCACACGAAGGTGCTGAGCTGCCGGGTGCCTTCGAACGTGCCGTCGGTGTAGAACACTTGTTGTACGCCATTGGCGTCGGTGGCTCCGAAGACGAAGCCCATGCTCAATGGTGCCGCAGCCGCACCGATGAAGTCGCTCCGCGACAAGCTGGCCAGCGGCGGGCTGACCCAGTCCTCGGTTACCAGAACCCACTGCGGATCGCCGCCACCTTCTCCGCTGCTGCGCTGCGTCAGCACCCCGCCCGGCCCGCTGACCATGTGCCCCACGGCTTGATCCAGCACGCGCTCACCGGGGTCGGATCCGGCATCTCGCGGATCGATGCGCAGCAGGCCGGACCAGTTCCCGTCGTCGCTCTTGGCCGCCACATAGGCCTTGCCGTTGTACTCCACGGGCTGCGTGTAGCCGAAAGCCCGCGAACGGTCGACGGAGTTGATGACGCCGGACTCGTAATCAAGCCAACTCTCGTGCTCATAGTTCGAGGAAAACAACGGGTCCCCCACGGTCAGCGCCCGCGGGAGTCGGCCGCTGTCGCGGCGGGTTGAGAAGTTGTGCCAATCGATGCGGTGTTGGGTGCCATCGTTCTCGACGAAGAACAGGCCGGGGGAGTAGGACGAGTACCGGCCGCCGTCGTAGGTGAGGTACCGGCCGCCCTGGGCGGTGATGGCGGAGACGTCGCCGACGATGAGATGTTGCGAGTTGAGGTCGGCCAGCTTCGTCACCGTCGGCTCGTCAGCGTCGGGGTCGATGAGCCCGAGCTCGCCGGTGTTCACCAACCAACCCGCCGCGACCTGCACCGGCCGCCCCGCCGCTGGCAGATCCCTTTGTAGCAGGTTGTGCTCCGTCGCCCCAACGACCTTCGATTGCCACGTCTGCGTATCGAACAGGTGGATGTTGTCCCGCGTCATTTCGTCCCCCGACGGCTCGCCGAGGGCGGCGAACACCAGCAGGTCGCCCTCGCCCAGCGGCACCAACGTGCCGATGCGAGCCGGCTCGTCGACGGGCTCACGGAGGACGAGTTCCGACTTCCCGCCATCCGGACCGACCACCCGCATTTCCGTGAACTCGCGGTCGCTGACATTGAACACCACGCGGCCATCGAGTAAGGCGGCGAAGGACCGGACAGTGTGCTCGTCCTGCCGATCATAGATCACGCCTGTGGCATCAGCCGCCGGGTTGTAGCGCCCGAGCCCAACGGGGATCGCCCGCCACCCCTGCGACGCGGAGCGTCGGTAGATCAAGCCGCCTGCGCCATCGGTCTTGAACGGTTGGGTCAGGTTCGTGAAAATGTCGCTGAAGGAGAAGGTGCCTTCGATCGTCCCGTCGGTCTGCCACGCCCGGCTGCCGCCGTGGCACTCGGTGTCGATGAACCACGCGTACCGACCGCTGGCGATAATCGATCGGGGGACGGGCTCGAAATTTTGAAGTCGGGCATGCCCGAGATGCCGGGGTCACTCAGGTAAAACACCCTGTGCGTTCCCGAGACGCTGCCGTCAGTCCGCCAGACGATTGTCTCCCACCCGTCCACGCCCAAGCGGCGTTCGGCGAACATGAGCGGCCGATTGCCCTCGGCTGGCACCAGGCCAATCACGCCGTCGCCGCCCACCTTCGGATCTTCCGACTTGAGCGTGACGGCCTCGCCCGGCGTGTCGTTGGATCGCATCTCAAGCGACACCAGCTCCCCGCCGACGCGGACCACCAGCCGATTGCCCACACCCGCGATTTGGGTCGCACCCGGCAGCACCGCCAGCGTGCGGACCGTCCCAAACTGGGGGACGTAGCCTTGAATCACGTTGTCGCTCAGCAACACCAACGTGTCGCCGAAAGTGGTGATGGTGCCGGCCACGTCGATGTTTTTGCCGTACATCCCGTGCAACTTTGTGATGGTTCCGTCCGCGGCTCGACGGAACAGGTGACGTCGGTTGCCGGGGCTGTCATTGATGCTGGCGGTGAAGTAGACGCTGTCGCCGAACTCAATGAAGTGGCTTGGTGACGACGGGCGGCTTTGCGGCACCAGCTCGTTCACCAACTCGTACCGCTCTGGATCAATGGCCGGTTCCGAGCGACGCGATGTCAACTCGGCCTGCGGCGCCGAGTCCACCACGCCGCTCACGTTGCCCGCGGCGTCGGTCACGAGCCCCTCGGGCACAAGAACGGTGTAACTGCCGGCCAACTCGTCGGCAACCGTGGCGTTAAGCAACTGCTTTTGTTAGATGAGCACGCCGCCGCTGCTGTTGGGCAGGTACCGGAGCAGGCGGAACCCGTCGATGAACTCGTCGGTGCCGTTGTGCGCGATCACCGGGAGCAGGTCGCTTACGGGCGTGGCCGGGTGGCGGTCGTAGAACTCAACGGCCAACTGGATCGAGTGCAAATTGCCACTACGGCGATGTTCGAGCTCGGCCGAGTGATGGAACGGGGCCGTGGTGTCGACCACCACGCTCTGCGTCGCCAAACCTTTCGAGACCCGGCCCGCCGGGCTCACTGTCTGGACCAGCAACTCGTGAACGCCCTCCCGCAGCACGACGTCGAAGCTGACACTCTCATCAGCGGGGGCAGAGGCGAGAAGCGCGCCCCATGGGTTGACCACCTCGAAAGTGCCCGCGTCCGCCCCGCTCGCCACGACCTCGACAACGTGATTGGCGGTGAAGCGGTCGCCTGATCCGTCAGTATTCGAGGCAAGCAAAAGTTGGAGGCTTGGTGTGAACGGGTAGCCGGCGACGGCAAGGATTTGCCCCGCCTCCGGGTCGTCGACCGATGCCGCGGCCACCTCCTTGCGCTGGGGCCGTGCACCGTCGCTTGATTGCTCGAGCGGCGGGCGTGTCTCGAAGCGCACGCTCTGGCCGCGGGCCACCGGCACGACCTCGTCCAGTGTCAGGTCCGGACCGTCGCCCGTGTCGATCGAGACCGAGCCATACGCCTGCAACACGCCGGCCACGTCCACCGTGCCAACCTGACGATCGCCCACATCGCCGGTGGCGCGGGAGGTCATGGCCGCCATGAACCTCGCGTCATCCGGCACGTGCAGGCGTGACGCGGGACCGACATCAATCGCCGGGCGGATCGTTTCGGTATTGATAATCACCTCGGCCGCACCCTCAAGTGTCAGCGAGCCTTGGTGGTTCCTCTCGCTGCCGCTCCAGTAGTCCAGATGGGCGAGGGCAGTCGCTTTGGCATCGGGGCCGGCCACGGTGATGTCGACGCTGCCGATAAGGGTCTGCGGCTCCAAGGTGCCGGTCGTCGTCAACCACTCGCCGGTGCCGGTGATCAGGAAGGTCGGGTGGAGGATGGCACCGGAGATCGGGGGTGCGGAGATGGTTCCGCCGGTGACGAGGCGGCCGGCAAGTAGTTCGAGCCGCCCGGCCGCCTCCAGCCACAGAGTACTGAAGTTGGCCGCCCCTTCGCCTCGCTTCACCATCTCGCCTTGCAACTTCACCCCCACGTCGGCGGTCACCGCGTCGTCCGCCGCCACCTCGATCTCCAACAACCCGCCGGGTGCGACAATTAGTTCCGGCGGCCTCTGCGTGTTCGCCATGGCGGTCACGGAGGTGCCCGGCACTATGGCGGCCATTCTTTCGACGGTGGCGTAATACGCCATCTGCAGATCGGGGCGGTCGAGCACCAGGATGCCCGAGATGACCGGCTACAGCGTGCCCTCGAACGTTCCGCCACGCCAAGTGAACGTCTTGTTGAACCACGCCCGCACTACATCGGACGAGCCCTCAAGCAACCGGCCACCGGTCATGGTGAAGTCGGCGTCGAACGTCATGCCGTGCGGCGCCTGAAGCGACCCGCCGGTCATCCGCATCGGGCGCTCCGCGTGCAGCAATTGGCCCAACCTCGAAGTTCGCCCGATCATGCCTCCACCCTGCCGGAACTGCTGCTCCACACGTATGTCACGCGTCGCCCACCGAAAAACCTGCCAAAGCCGTGTTGACTGTGTGATCGACCTGTCCACGTTTCCTGTGCCAGCCGGCATGAGAGTAGGTCGTCGCTTGCTGGGCCGGAGGTAGGGACTCCGCCCCTTTTGACCCAATAAACGACGACCAACCCTCAGAGGGCTGTGTTATCCGCTGGCCCATGCAACGGGGCAGGCCGAAGGCAATCGAATCTTCCAGTGATAAAGATCCCGCTTCACTCTCGTTGGTGATCCAGCCAGTGGCGGTGGTCGACATGAGGCGGTCCGGGGTCGGCTTGTTCCAGCCTCCTTTGCACGCCTCGTCGATCGCCGCCTCGTCCTTGCAGATTCGGTTGCTCAGGTCGTGCTGTCGCAGCCACTGCCACACCTGCTTCAGCGACATCAGCTCCGTCGCGTAAGACGGAAGGAGCAGCAGCGTCACTAACTCGGGCACCACAAGATCCTTGGCCCGGTGCCACCCCGCGCCGTCGAGCACCAGCACGACGTGCGTGTCGGGCCCCGCTTCCTCGGCGATCATCCGCAATTGCACCCCCATCAGGTCCATCAGGTGCGTGTTGACCGTCGGCGCGATCGAAGCCGAGGACCGGCCGGTCAGCGGGTCGATCGCCCCGAGGACGTAGGCCGACTTGTACACGGTGCTGCCGCACAGACCGCGGGCAGCTCCCACGCTCGGCCCAGACGCGCGTCGGCGTGTCCTGTTGCCCAACGCGGGCCTCGTCCTGGAACCAGACGCCAACGTTCTTGTCGCGGTGCTTCTGGCGGACGTCTTGGGGAAAAAGGTGTGTTCCTCCCACTGTCGCATGGCCGCCGGGTCGCTCTTGCAGTGCTGCGAGCGAGGGACCAGCACCGCAAGGCCGGGCCGATGCCGCAGTTCGTAGACGCCCGACAGGGAGTAGCGGACCGATAATTTTCACTCGAGAATGCTTCGGCGGTCCACGCCGCGTAGGGCGCACACACCGTTTTCGTCGCTCGGCCCGGCGAGCACGCGATGCTCGAACGCCGCGTGTTAATCGGCCGGCAGCTTGGCATGTTGCACCGGCTATGACTTGGGCACCAGCGTCGCACGAAGCCGCGTGATCGGCGGAGCACGGCCATGACGGTAAGCGTGGGGTGGCTGGCAAGGGGCAGCTCGACGGCTCGCGGACGATCCCGCTTCTTGACGTTGCGCCCTCGGCGGATCAGCCCGGCAAGTCCGGCGGCGTTCGTGGGGCCACGCAAGACGATGTCCGTTGTAAGCTCCTGTTGAGACAAGTTAATGTGTCCGACGCCAAACAAGGGCTCAACCGAACCCGCCATAGGACTACTTGGGATCGGTGCAACGATGATATCATCATCATGCGGATTGTGGCATTCGCCGGTCAGAACGCGGACGAGGTGCTGGTTCAGGACGCCGCGTGAGCGTCGAGCTTGACTCGCGTTCTTGTTTTACTCTTCGACTTCAAATCGATCCATAACATTACAGTGGTCCGGCTCAGCGAGGTAGCTTCGTATAGCTTTCCGATACGACCGTCGTGTTTTAGATTCTCACGACCTACGGCTTCTTTGTTCGGGGAGCTAATCGCCGATTCGACCCATACACTGCATCGGCACAGGTTGCGGTGCGAAATGACGCGGGAGGGATCGGCTGCGTGTCATGTGGCCACTCGTAGTTGCTTGTAACTGAAGACTACTTATATGGGATTGCCTGGTAAGCGTCACCGGCCGTGGCGTTGACGGCAACGGCTTCGCAGGTGACGAGGCGGGTGTGCCGTTCTTCGTCCTCTCGGCAAAGCTCACGCCTGACTGCCGGATAACGCTTCAGGCCAGGCTAGATCGGGCTGAGGGTGTGGGTGCTGCGGTCGGACGTGCAATGGCGACGGGTTTGGGCTACTGTGGCGGTCCACCGCGCCGGCCGCCTGTGGCGGCGACTTTTGGAGATCCGACCGATGCAGATGATTGAAGCCGTTATCAACGCCGACCGCCTCGATGTGGTCAAGGGTGCCCTCGCGCAAATGGGCGTGTTGGGCATGACCGTGCTGGATGCCCGGGGGTACGGGCGTCAGCTGGGCCACAAAGAGACTTACCGCGGGGCGACGGTGGAGTCGTCGTTTGTCGGCAAGACGCTGGTGAAGGTGTGTGTCAAAACGTCCGACGCCCCGGCGGCCATGGAGGCCATTGCCAAGGCGGCCCGCAGCGGAAACGTTGGCGACGGCAAGATCTTTGCCTACCCGATCAGCGACGTGATGCGGATTCGGACGGGCGAGATAAATGAGGACGCGCTTTGAGGGGGTAGGTGGTAGGCGATAGGAATCAGGTGTGAGGCCGGAAGCTTGGCAGGAGGTTCACGCCCCTGTCGAGCCTCCGGCCTAACACCTAATTCCCATCGCCTATTGCCTCCGCCAACGCCTCAATACGCGTCCATCATCAGCTGCTCGCTCGGGATCACGCGGAAGACTTCCTCCGTGGTGGTCACGCCTTGGGCGACCTTGAGGAGTGCGGCCTGGCGGAACTCGAGCATGCCGTCGGCGGCGGCCTGCTTGCTGATTTCGCTGGTCGGGCGGCCCTCTGCGATCAGGTTGCGGACGTTTTTGCTGATCGTCATCACCTCATACACGCCGGTGCGGCCGGTGTAGCCGCTCATGTGGTTGCTCTCGGCCGGGCCGGGCATGTACAGCTTGGTGCCCTCGCCGGGCTTGAGCAGGGTCTTGATGTCGTCGAACGTGTGCGGGTTGTCGGTGATGTCCAGTTCCTGGCGGGTGCTCAGGTCCAGCGTGCGGACGAGCCGCTGGCTGACAACGCCGCGGAGGCTGGTGGACAGGAAGTGGCTGGGGATGTCGTAGCCGCGCATCGACTGGATCGCGCTGGCGGCGTTGGGGGCGTGCAGCGTCGCCAGCACCAGCATGCCGCTGTTGGCCGCCCGCACGGCCGTGAGTGCCGTCTCGGCGTCGCGGACCTCACCGATCATGACCACGTCCGGGTTCTGCCGCAGCACGCTCTTGAGCAGGTCCGCAAAGTTGAGGTCGATCGCCGGGTTCGTCTGGCTCTGCCGGAGGCCGTCGACGGCGTATTCGACCGGGTCTTCGATGGTGTTGATCTTCCGCTTGCCGTCGTTGAGCTCGAGGAGCGTCGCGTAGAGCGTGGCCGTCTTGCCGCTGCCCGTGGGGCCGGTGATCAGGATCAGGCCGCTGGGGCTGCCGATCATTTGCTGGTACTCGCCGAGCTGCTTGGGCGTCATGCCCAGCGCCGGCAACCGGAACAACGCCCCGTCGCGGCCGAGCAGGCGGATGGCGACATCCTCGCCGTAAAGCGTCGGGATCATCGACAGCCGGAGGTCGACCGTGGCGTCCGAATCGTCGTCCGGCTCGTAGATCCAGCGGCCCTCGGCCGGGCGACGGTCTTTGACTTCCATGCCGCTGGCGGCGCGGATGTGGCCCAAGACGCGCTTGCCGATCTCGGGCGTGAGGATGCTGATGGTGCGGACGATGCCCAAATGCCGGACCATGGCGGCGTAGTGGCCGTCGTTGGCCACGATGAAGAGGTCGCTGGCCCCCATGTTCACGGCGTGCTCGATGAGGTCGGCGGTGGCCTCCTCGGAGCCTTCGGCGCTGACGTTCACCATGAACGCGCGGTCGTCATCGTTCATCTTCGGCAGGGACGGATTGGTCATCGGGCTCTCGGCAATTGCGGGAATCAGAAGGCGGCGGGCGAGTCAGGCGGCTAGTCGGTCGGGGCGATCACGGCGCGAGCTTCGCTCTCATCGGCGACCAGCGGCACGACCTTACCGACCTTGAGCAGGTCCAGCACCTGCCGCACCGGCGGCTGAACGCCGAAGATCACCAACGCCCCGCCGCCGGCCTTGAGCTGCTTGCTGGTGGCGATGAGCCAGCCGATGGCGCTGGAGTCGATGTAGTTCGTCTCGGTCATGTCCATGAGGACGCGCATTGTGTTCCACGTCGGCCCAAGGGCCTTTTGCAGCGGGTTGGCCCCGGCGGTGGGGGTGTCGGCGCTGGTGATGTTGCCTTCGGTGGCGACTTTCACGAGGCCGTCTTTTTCGATGCCTTGGAGCGTCAGGTTCATGGGTCGTCTCTGCCAGGGGTTGCCGGGGATCGCCAGGCGGATCCGCGGAGTGCGACGCGCGGCGATCGGCCGCAGCCGACGCGAGTGTAACAGGCCCGCCCCGCCCTGCCAGCGGCGGAATTCCCAGTGCCAGCCGAAACCGCCGGATTACGCCCTCGGCACCGGGTTTGCCCCCCCCGCACCCCATGCCGCCCTTGGCCGAGACGAGCGATCGCGTGGATTCTCCAGTGGATCCTCCAGTGGATTCTGCCGGGCCGGGCCGGCCGCCGCTGTTCCGGTTCCCCACGCTGCGCCGCCGGACCGAGGCGTGGCTCGACAGCCGGTGGATGCTCACGGGCTTGGGGGTGGCGTCGTTCCTCGAATCGATCATCCTCCCGATCCCGCTGGAGGCGGTGCTGGTGCCGCTGATGCAAAAGCGGCGGGACCGGCTGTGGGCGTTGGCGGGCGTCGCCCTGCTGGGCTGCCTCGCCGGGGCGGCGGCCGGGTACGCGGTGGGCGTGGCCTTCATGCAAACGGTTGGCGCGTGGTTCATCGAGCAGACGGGCCAGCAGGAGACCTTCGCCCAAGCGACCGGGTTGATGAACGAGCACGGCTTCTGGTTCATCATGGCGGTGAGCGTGATGCCGGTGCCGTTCCAGATCGCCATGCTCGCGGCCGGGGCCACCGGGTACGGCTTCCCGATGTTCATGCTGGCGGCGGCGATCTCCCGCGGCATCCGCTACTTCGGCCTTGCCGGGCTGGTGTGGTGGCTGGGCGACGCCGCCGAGCAGTTCATCCGCCGGCACAAGCTCAAGTCGCTGGCCCTGGCCGTGGCCGCGCTGGCGGGGCTGTGGCTCGTCGGCCGGTTCGCCGGCGGGTCGGGGTGATCGACCTCAACCGTGCCGAACGGGCGTCAGTCGTCCACGTCGACTCGGGGCGGGGTGCCGCTCTGGCGGTTGGCGAAGAAGACGTCGCGGAAGCCGGGTGGGTTGTATTCCCAGTGCCAGGGTTCGTGTTGAAACGGGTACCAGCCGAACTTGTGGGCGTGGAGGTGCAGCCACTTGTGGACCGGCGAGCGGCGCATGGCGACGACGTCGGCCATCGGCGTTGTCGAGAGGCGGAAGCGGCCCTGGTCGGCTCGGGGTAGTTCGACGTCAATCGCCAGACCAAGTGAGTGGGAGGAGAAGCTGGCAACGGCGAAGCTGTTGCCGACGCGGGCGGCGTTAGCGGCGGCCCGCTTGGGGTCACGGTGGCCCGAGAGGATCGTCAAATCGATGCCGTCCTCGGCGGCTGCGTTCCGCATCGTGACGTAGGCGTCGACGGCGTGAAGGTTGAGCTTTTTGCTGTCCTCGCCCGGCACCGGTTGCCACTGGGCGAGCATGTAATCCCAAAGCGCGTCGGTCGCCTCGACCCGCCGGATCACGGCGACGGCCGCCCGGTTCGCCCGGCGTTCGGGCGTCACCGAATCCAGCGCGTCGGCCAGCGTACCGGCGTACATCTCGTTAGGCCCTTCCGCCCCGCCGGGGTAATCGTTTTCCTGCCAATCAAACGACTTGAACCGCTCGCCCAGCTCCAGCCCGAGCAGATCAAGCGACGATGTGTCGGCCGAGTGGATGAAGTCGAGCTCGATTGCCCGCAGCAACGCCGCCCGCGTCGCCGGTGAGTCGGCGGCGACCACCGCGTCGAAGGCCGCGGCGATGTCCGGCACCTCTTCCCGCGTCCGCAGCCGCCGCAGCACGTAATCCGGCGGCAACTTCGTCAGCCCGCGGCTGTCGTACGCCAGCAACTGGGCCAGGCCGTCGGCATCGCCCGGCCCGACGAAGTGCGGGATGCCGGCGGTCGGCGGCGTTCGGCCGGCGCAGCCGACGAGGAGCAGTGCGAGCAGGCAAACGGCGAGGCGGCAGAACATGGCAAACCTTTCGACGAACGGGCGCGGAAGCCACAACGTAGGCCGGCGGTCAGCAACGGCTGCCGGAACTTCGTGCGGGTTGCACGCGGCCGCGCACCCGCGACGATGGTGCTTGATGACGGCCGCACCCGCCCAGCTTCGACCGATGCTCACCGAAAGCTTGCGGCGG
>CAYLSV010000019.1:2700-26701 GCA_964386435.1 uncultured Tepidisphaerales bacterium | reverse complement strand
CACCGAATTTGCGGCGGGTGCGGCGGCAATGGCGGGCGATGGCGGTGATGCATGTGGCGGTGGATCTGGTACTGTTGGCGACCGTGTCGCCACTGCTGGCGTGGGTGGCGCGGTGGCTGGTGGTGCGTGAGGAGCGGGCGGCGATCAGCAACGCCGATCTGATCGGGTTCTTCCTGTCGCCGGCGGGCTTGACGTTGGCGGTGCTGGCGGGGGTCGGGTTGTTCGCCTCGCGGTTCGCACAACTCGCCGGCATCCTCGCCGTGGTCGGCGACGAGGGGCGGCTCGTTCGACGACTGGGGCGTGTGGTGATGGCGTGGCCGCGGCTGGCGTGGCTGGCGGCGTGGCTGGTCGTGATTCTCGGCGGGCTGATGCTGCCGGGGCTGCTCGTCGCGGCGGCCTCGGCGTGGCCGGTGGTGATGGGCGAGCTGGACGTGAACTACTACCTCGCCCGGCGGCCGCCCGTGTTCTGGTGGTCGGCGGTCGGTGTGGCAATTGGTCTGCTCGTCGCGGCTGTTGGCGGGTTGATTGGCGTAGCGCGGCTTTGCTTAACGCTGCCGATCGTGCTGTTCGAGCGGGCGGCGCCGCGGGCGGCGTTGGTCCAGAGCTGGCGGCTCACCGGCGGGCGGGCCGGGCGGATCGGCGGGTTGCTGATCGGGTTCGCAATCGGGGCTGCGATCATCTCCGTTGTCGCCGGCATTGTGGCGGCCGGGCTGGTTGGGCTCGCGTCCTTCGCCGGCACGTCGCGGCTTGCAATCGCATTGTTTCTGCTGGCCGCGGCATTGCAGGCGACGGTGGCGGAGGCGATCAGCTTCGTCATCGTCGCCTGGTTCGGCACGCTGCTCGCCCTGCTGTTCGGCCGGAATGTCGAGCCCGTTGAACCGATCGTGCGGCTCCGATTACTGCGCTGGCGGAACGGGTTGGCGGTGTGGCTCGCGGGCCTTGTCGTGATTCTGGTGGCCCTCGGGACCACGTTGGCGGCCGGGGTGCGGGCGTTGCCGGAGCAGTCGCCGCTGATCATCTCCCACCGCGGCGACGTGGCCGACGCCCCGGAGAATTCGCGGCTGGCGTTCGGCGACGCGTTGGCCGCCGGGGCCGATGTGGTGGAGCTGGACGTGCAGCTCTCGGCCGATGGCGTGCCGATTGTCGCGCATGACGCCGACTTGATGCGCGTCGCCGGCTCGCCCCGCAAGATTGCGGACACGACGGCCGATCAACTTGCCGAAATCGCCCTGCTCGGCCCCGGCAATCAGACGCTGCCGACGCTGCGGCGGGCGTTGCAAGACGTCACGCCAACCGCCCGCGTGCTGATCGAATTGAAGTACTACGGCTTCGACGATCAGCTCGCCCCGGCCGTTGTGGCGGTGGTCGATGAGCTTGGCGTGCGGGACCGCGTGCTGATCATGTCACTCGAAAGCCGCGGCGTGGTGCAGGCGCGGGCACTCGCCCCCGACGTGCCGGTCGGCCTCACCGTCGCCACCAGCCTCGGCGACCTGGCTGAACTCGACGTCGACTTCATCGCCCTCGGCCAGACCGCCGCCGACCCGCGGACGCTCGATCGGCTGCACGCCCGCGGCATTGAGGTGTACGTTTGGACGGTCAACGACGTCGCCGACCTCCGCCGTTGCCTGGCCTTTGGCGTCGAAGGGATCATCACGGATGACGTGACCCAGACAGGCGCGACGTCGCAGGCGTTCGCCGAGGCAACGGCGATCGAGCAAGCACTGACAGCGTTTCGTGCGCGATGGTTGCACTGATGACATGAAAGAAGCGTGGAGCAGGCTCCGCGGCTACTTCAACTCGATGACGCTCCACGGCCAGCGCACGCACCGCTTGACCTCCGGCAGCAGCACCACGTCGGCCGTGCCCTTGCAGGCAAGCGTTGTCACGGCGTGCCCTGGCAGCAGCGACTTGGCCCGTTCGAACGTTCGGCCGGTAACGGCGACGTCGTCGACCAGCAGCACCCGCGCCGCCGGCGGCAGCGTGGGCAGCGGGCCGACGAGTTGCGGCTCGTCGGCGAGCGGGCGGTTGTCATCATCACGGAACGAGAGACGCATCGTGAACAGCGGCAAATCAAATTGCTGCGCGACCATCGCCGCGGGCAATCGGCCGCCACGGAGGATGCCGACAACGCAGTCAACCTCCGGCCGCGGCACCGCCGCGAGCCGCTGCCAAAGCACATCGAACGTGATCGGCTGCTTCTCGGTGTCAGGCATCGCGTGCCTCGTTGGCCGAAAATAGCAGCCCGAGCAGCGCCAGAACGATCAGCCCCGGCCACGCGAACGTGATCGGCTGCGTCACGCTCTGCTGCACCACGCCTGCCGCGAGCAGATACGCCAGTGGCCCCGCGAGCGTCACCACCGCGACCCGCCCCGCCACGGGCAATCGTTGCGCGGCTAACAGCAGGCCGACGACCATCGCCACCAGCAGTACCCCTTCGGCCGCCAGTCGCCCCGCCATGCCGAGCGTCGGCGCGTCGAAAAGCAGGTGATGCAACATCGGCCCCACCGCCGCCACGATCAGGCCCGGCAGCCACCGCCCCCAAAGTGCCGCCAGCAGCGGCGCGTAGAAAATCGGCAACAACCTGGCCCCCAGCGGCGGCACCCCGCCCGCCGCCACCGTGTGAACCATTGCCGGCAACGCCAGCGTCACCCCGAGCAGCATGGCCCCCGGCAGCACGATCTGCCGAATCGGGTGGGCGAAAACGGACGTCGTGGCGGGCGAAAACATGGTCACGGCAAGCACCATCATGCCGACAGGTACGGAATCGTCAACGGCCCCTCCGGCAGCACCGCCACCGCGGCGTCCTGTCCCACGCGGCCCAGCTCCGCATCGATCGCCGCCCGCACATTGTCCACCGGCAGCAGGTACGCCCGCCGCACGGCCTCGTCGTCGATCTCGCTTCGCAACGCCACCCGACACCGCCGCAGGATGTCGGCCAGCTTCTGCACCTGCCACTGGTCGAACATGCGGAAGCCGGGCTCGTTGATCTTTGTGAGCATTTCGTCGACCGAAGCATGATCGTGGAGAAACTGGCGGAAATTGCCGTGTTCCGGGAAGCCGTCGTTGCACCGGGCCGCCGCGATGACGAGGCCGCCGGGCGCGACGATCTCCGCCGCGGCCGACATGCCTTTGACGGTTTGATACAGATTCTGATCCAGCGGGTAGCCGCTGTTGGTGGTGACCACGATCGGGAACGGCTCGTCGCACGCCTGCATCGCCGTCTTCTTGCAATAGGCGCAGCCGGCGTCGTGGGCGGCGATCGGGTCGCCGCAGAAAAACGCCGTGATCTGTCGCTTGGCGTTGAGCGTCACGTTCACCAGCAAGTCCACCGGAAGGAGCGCGCCGCCGGCCCGCACGTGCTCCTGCGTCGGGTTGCCCTCAACGACGCCCCACGTCGACTTCGGGTGCCCGATGTTCGCGGCGTTGTGGTAGTGCATGATCGCCTCGACGCCGGTGACGCCGGGGAACACCGCCTTGTACCCGCCGGAGAATCCCGCCATGAAGTGCGGCTCGATGAACCCCATCAACACCCGCCGGTCGGCCTCCACGTACTCGCGGTTCATTGGCACGTCGTAACCGAACCGCGTGGTGCCGACGCTCACGCTCGTTGCCGGATCGTGGCCGTCGTGGTCGATGCAGCGGTACCGCTCGAAGATGCGCCTCCCGACCATGCGAACCCACTCGTCGTCGGTGTTCCGCCGGTGCGAACCGGTGCCGCTGATGATGACGAAGTTCGCCGCCGGCACGTGCGACAACTCCTCGAACAGCCAAGTCAGCAAACGCTCATTCGGCAACGCCCGCGTAATATCCGGGATGACCACGGCCACCCGCTCGTTCGCCCGCACCACGTCACGGATCGGCGGCCCGCCCATTGGTTGCCGCACGGCCTCCCGGAACCCCGCCGCCTCGTCGGCCAGCCCGTTGACGAACGTCGGCCGCATGACCCGCGCGTTGAGCCCGGCCAAATCCAGCGGCAGACCGGTTGTTCCATAGTCCAGGGTGATCGTCGCCACGCGGCGAGTCTAACCGATCGACAGCGCGTGCCCTTTGCCGCGGATCTGCTCGAACATGTCGCCGACGATCTGCTGCCAGGTGTAGCGCGGGATCACCGAGTCGTGGGCAGCCCGCGCGGCGGTCGCCCACTCGTCGTCGGGCATGCGCAGGTAGCTCAGCACCGCCTCGGCCGCCGCCTCGACGTCCTTGCCGCCGACCACCGTGCCGCCGCCGGCGGGGGCGATGATGTCGGTGACAACTGGGATGTGCTCGGTGCCCACCACCGGGATGCCGCACGCCGCCGCCTCGCACGCGGCCATGCCGAAGCCCTCCATCACCGACATGGTCAAAAAGCATTTGCTCGTCCGCATTAGGTCCGGCAGGATCCGCGACCCCGCCCCGCTCTGGGGCAACTGCCGCGGGCTGAAAATGTGCACGCGGTCCCGCAACTGCTCACGGGCGACGACCTCGTGAATTCGCCGGGCCACCTCCGGCTCCATCGCCTCGTCGAGGTTCAGGAACATGGTGATCTCCGGCTCCTGCCTCGCCACCAGCGCGAACGCCTCGACCGCCTTGTCCTTGTCCTTAAGGCTGTCGCTGCGGCCAAACTCGCAGATGTGCGGCCGCTGAAAAACCTCCGGCGGCAACCCGAGGAACTCGCCGTGCGCCTTTGCCTGCTGCCCGGTGAGCCCCTCGCCATCCGCCGGGGAGAAGCGGTTGACGTCGACGCCGGGGTAGACGTCGATCAGCTTCGCCGCCCAGTCCCGGCCGTGGGCCGAGTGCAAGTCGGACTCGACCAGCTTCGACGTCGATCCGACGAGGTGGGCGTTCTCCAGCACCCGCTGTTCGTACCGCTCGCGGATGAAAATGCTGTGCCGCTCCATCTCGGCCTTCGACAGCGGCGCCTTCTTCATCCCCACCGGCTCGTGCGGCACCCACACGTGCACCGCCTCCGTGAAGTGCCGACAAAGGTGGTCGCCCATCAGCCCGCCGTCCCAGAAGTGCGAAACGATCAGCTTCGGATCGAATCCCGGTGGCAACTGGTCGATTGCCGCCGGCACCGCGTCCTCGATGAGTGCGCCGGTCAGGAACTCCTTGCGGACGAACGCCTTCACGTCGTCGGCCACGTGCAGCACGTACAGCTCGCGTTCGGGATCCTTTGAGATGCCCTCGCGCAGCCGCTTGGTGTACGGGTGGACGAACCCGCCGCGGTTGAGGATGACAACCCGGCAGCCGTGGCCGTCGTGCAGCTGCTCGGCCATGTTCTGCACGTAGATGTTCTGTCCGCCCGTGTCGGGGAGGCCGGGGAAGATGTCGAGCTCGTGGATGCCGTGCCACGTGATCAGGAGAACGTCGGTCATGGGGCGGCGACTCTACCCACCCCGACGCGGCTCCAGCACCTGCGGCGGGCGCGATGCTCACTTGCCAAAGAACGTCAGCCGGTTGCAGAACGAATTGCTCAACCGCACCTGCCGCTCGCCCAAAGGCACCGCCTCCAGCCGTGGCCGAGCCAGCGGGTGGTTCTTCGCCGCCAGCTCCGCGTGCCACGCCTCGATGTCGTCCAGGTCGCCCCCACCGCCTCGTCGCGGCGGTGGCGGCCAGCGGCAACTGGTTTCCCGTCGCGGCAGACTACTTGCGGGCGGTCTTCTTGCCCGACTTCTTTGCCGTCTTCTTCGGCGTGACCTTCTTGGCGGCGGGGGCCTCCTTGGCCGTCGTCTTCTTCGCGACCTTCTTGGGAGCGGCTTTCTTCGGGGCCGTCTTCTTCGGGGCAGCCTTCTTGACCGGGGCCTTCTTGGCAACCTTCTTCGGGGCGGCCTTCTTTGGGGCAGCCGTCTTCGAGGCAGTCTTCTTCACGGCCTTCTTGGGAGCGGCCTTCTTCGCCGTCTTCTTCGGCGCGGCTTTCGTCGGGGCGGCCTTCTTCACGGTCGTCTTGGCGGCGGCCTTCTTGACCGGGGCTTTCTTGGCCGACTTCTTGGAGGTGGCTTTCGCCATGGGGGGACCTCTTGGGGTTGGAGCCTGTCGGGCCGGGCAGGCCCATCGTGAACGGGACGCTGGCGTCAAATCGGACCGGCGAAAGCCGGCCGCGCCAAGGTGCGCCCTCACGTCCACCGAATCGGATTATCCTCAAGCCCACTTGACGTCGAATCCGGCGTTTCTTATCGACAAGCCGAATCGGTCACTTCTCCGCCCACATGACGCCCCTGCTCCTGCACATCGAGACGCCCGACGGCCACTGCGAACGGAACCTGCGCGCCGCCGTCACCGTCGGCCGCGACGCCGAGTGCGCACTCGCCTTTGACGTTCCGGCGATGAGCCGCCGACACTGCGCGCTTGAGCCGGTCCACCACGAGATTTGGCAAGTCCGCGACCTGGGTAGCCGGGCCGGCACGTTCGTCAACGGGCAGGCGATCACCAAGCCGACGCCGCTGTCGATCGGCGACGCGATCACGTTCAGCCCCGCGGCCGTGGGCGTGCGGCTGACGGTCGGCGCCGGCCACCACCGGCCTGCGAAGAACAAGGGCGGCTGCGTCGGGCGAATCGTGCAGGTTGTCCTCACGCTGGCGCTGCTGACTGGCGCGGGTTACGCGGGCTGGCTGATCGTCGAGCGGTTGCAGGAGGCTCGCCGACCGCCGGTGGTGGTGGGCGACGACAAGCCAGTCGCGGCCGATGTGATCGAACCGCCCGCCCCGCCGCTGGTCGTGCCACCGCCGAAGACGCCGGCGTTCATCGCGACGCTGGAGGAGGCCGACGCCGCCGCGGGCAACGACGACCTCGGCCGGGCGTTGTACCTGCTCCACCACGTGCCGGCGAATGACAACGCGACGGCCACCGAGGTCTACGCCCGGCGGACGGCGTGGCTGAACGATTTGTGGCTGCAACGTGTGCGGTCGGCCGCCCAGGCGCGGCGTGACGCCGAGGCGGAGCAGACGGTGGCGCTGGCCGATGAACTCGACGCCCTCGCCCTCGGCGACGACGCGGCGGCCGACCGGGCGCGGATGCGTGCCGATCAAGCGGCCGACGACGCGGCCACGGCGCAGGCCGACCTTGACCTTCTCGGCGTGGGCGCCGGCGGCACCGACACGTCGATCTTCGCCGACCCCCGCGCTGTCGCCGACAATCGGGAGACGGCGGCGTTCAGCGCCTTCGCCCGCCGCGTGCTCGAGTCGGCCCACACCCGCGAAGGCCTGCTGCCGTGGCAGTGAGCGGCGGCGACGTTACACTGGTCCCGATGCGCGTCGTCGACCTCGACACCCTGGGCTACCGCGCGGCGTGGAACGCCCAGCTTGTCGCCCATGAACAGGTCGTCGGCGGTGGCGAAGAGACCATTTTTCTCGTCGAGCATCCGCCCACCGTCACCCTCGGCCGCCGGGCCGCCGACTCCCGCAGCCACTTGACGTGCGACGAGGAGGCGCTCAAACGCCGCGGCGTCGAACTCGTCGAGAGCGACCGCGGCGGCGACGTCACCTACCACGGCCCCGGCCAGCTCGTGGCCTACCCGATCATCCGCCTGGCCGATCGGCGGTGGAGCGTTGGGGCGTACATGCGGCAGCTGCAGGACGCCGTCGTTGCGACGCTGGCGGAGCTGCACGTCGAGGGCACGCTCGACCCGACGGCGGTTGGCGTGTGGGTGGACGATCCGCACTTCACCGAGCCGGCGAAAATCTGTGCCTTTGGCGTGCGGGTGCGACGCGGCGTGACGCTGCACGGGCTGGCCCTGAACATTGAGCCGCGGCTGAGCGATTATGAGTTGATCGTGCCGTGCGGGTTGCAGCGGCCGGTGACGAGCCTGGCCAAGCTCACGGCCCATCGGCAAGGCGGATCGCCGTCGTTCGTCGCGGTGCAGGCGATCCTGCGGCGACACCTGGTGCGGGCGTTGGCGGCCCCGGTGGAAAAGTAGTCGGGGCCGCGCCTAACCTGCCCGTCCGCTCCGGCGGAAAGGATCCCCAATGCGCACCAAGCACAAGCCCAACAAAAGCACGCTCAAGCGGTTCAAGGTCACCGGCACCGGCAAGCTGAAGATGCAGCGGGTCAAGCGGCGCCACTTGCTCTCGGGCCGCAGCGGCGACATGCTCCGCCGGCTGGCCCGGCCGGGCATCTTGGATGAGACGCATGCCAAGCCCATCCGCGCCAACATCGGCCATGCCGGCAAGAACCCGGCGAAAATCGCCCACCTCAAGAAGCTGGCTATGCAGAAAAAGGCCGCCGAGGCCGGCGAGAGCGAGTAACGAAGTTGTCCCTCGAAGCGCCCGCGTCGGGCGCAGCTATGCCGCCGGCTGAAGGTTTCACCTTGCCCGAGCGTGCCGCTGGCTTTGGGCTTTTCCCACGACTAGAGACCAGGAGACGTCATGCCCCGCGTGACCGGCGGCCCGAAGCAGGCCCGCAAACGTAAGAAAATTCTCAAGCGCGCCCGCGGTTTCGTCGGCGCCCCCGGCCGCACCTATCGCCTGGCCCGCGAGTTCACCCGCCGGGCCGACCGGTTCGCGTGGATCCACCGCCGGCAGAAGAAGCGCAACTTCCGCCAGCTCTGGATCATCCGCCTCAACGCCGCCCTGCGGCAGCGCGGCATCCGGTACAGCATTTTCATCCCCGCCCTGACCAAGGCCGGCATCGAGCTCAACCGCAAAATGCTCAGCGACCTGGCCATCAGCGACCCGGCCGCCTTTGACGCTGTGGTCGAGCTGGCCCGCCCGCACATCCACGACACCGCCAAGCAGGCCGCCTGAACCGACGAGAGGTTGAACGAGTCAACCGAAGCGGGCCACGGATCACCCGATCCGCGGCCCGCTTCGCATTGCTGTCACAACCGTTCCGACATGGCCGAGGCCCCCACCGCCGTGGTAACGGCGGGGCTACCTCCAATCTTGATGAACCGCTCAAGCAGTCAACCTTCTGCCGCGGGAGTTGTGTGCGGGTCGTCTTCGTTGCGCAGCACCTTCAGCGCGTGGGGCAGCACGTCGAGCAAGGCTTCCAACGTTTCGCGGGCGCCCTTCGGTGAGCCGGGGAGGTTGAGGATCAGCGAGCGGCCGGCGACGCCGGCGAGGCCGCGGGAGAGGGCGGCTTTGGGGAAGCCGGGCGTCAGGCGGCGCTGGGCGAGGTCGATGAGTTGCGGGTGCGGCTTGTCGAGGACGCGGGCGGTCGCTTCGGGGGTCACGTCACGCGGGGCCAAGCCTGTGCCGCCGGTGGTGAGGATCAGGGCGACATCGTCGGCCACGGCCTGCCGCAGGGCAGACTCGACCTCGTCCGGTTCGTCGGGCACAACCACGGCATCGCCCACGTCGGCGGCTTCCGAACCCAGCAGCTCGCCCACCGCCGGGCCGCTGGCGTCAGCGCGGGTGCCGGCGGCACTGCGGTCGCTGACGGTGATGACGCGGGCGGTGAACCCGCTCAGCCGCTGCGGTGAAGCGTCGTCGGCACGGTAGTCGCCGCGCTGTCCGCCGGTTTTCTCGAGCAGGCGGACGTGCCGGATCGTGGCGGCGCGGTCGATGCTTTTGCCCATGTCGATGACGGTCAGCGCCGCGACGCTCGCGGCCGTCAGCGCCTCCATCTCCACGCCCGTCCGCCAAGTCGCCTCGACCATCGCCTCGATCCGCACGCCCTCGGCGACGAGGTCAGCCCGCACCGCCACCTTGTCCAGCGGCAGCGGATGGCACATCGGGATGAGCTCACCCGTCCGCTTGGCCGCGGCAACACCGGCAAGGCGGGCGACGGCCAGCACGTCGCCCTTCTTCACGCCATCCCGTCGAATCGCTTCGGCCAGCTCCGGCGAGACCGCCACCACCGCCTCGGCCGTGGCTGAACGCTTGGTGATCGGCTTCTCGCCGACGCCGACCATGTGGGCCCGGCCGGCGGCGTCGAGGTGCGTCAGTCGCTTGTCGCCCATGCCCGCAAGGTAGGCGGCGGGCACGTAGCACAAGCCGAGTTACTCGGCGGTATCAAACTCGATGACCACCGCGTTGGCAACGGGTCGGGGCAGGCTCAGGTCCGGGCCAAGGTGAATGCCGTCGCTGGGGCGGTTGAGGACTTGGTCGCGGAAGACGAGTGTGGTGCTGCCGCCGCCGTCGAGGTTGAGGGCGACGGCACAAGCCTGGGCCTTCATGATCAGCGCCGCCTCGCGGAGCGTCAGGCCCATCGACCAGCCCGGCCGGCGGCCGTCGGCGACGAGCAGGACCAGCGTTTGCCCGTCGGCGGTCAGGCCGGCGATGGTCCGCGGATGGCGGTCGCCGCCGGGCTCGGGCAGCGGTTGGTTCGGGGCCAGGATCACGCCGCTGCCGCTTACGGCGTCGGTCGCCCACGGCGGCTGCTTCATGCCGATCGTCGCCTGGCCGTCGCCGAGCCAGAGGGTGGGCCGGTCGTGAAACGGCGTGGCGAACCGGCGGCCGTCCGACAGGCCATGACCGATGAGCCGGGCCGGGGCGTTGGGCGGGAACGGCACCGGCCGGCCGAACAATTCTGCGGGCGCGGCGGCGAAGAAGTCGCCGTTTACCGCCCAAACCGCCTCGTGCTCGACCGCGATCTGCGGCACCGTTGCCAACCGCGTGTGGAACGGCCCGTCGCCGTCAGGGTCAATCGGATCGCCCGGCACCACCCCCACCTCGGCCGATGCCAACGGCACGTGCAGCGCCCACGCCCGCAGCTCGTGATCCTCGATCGTCACCAGCCGCACCGGGCCGATGAGGGCGAGCAGTACGGCAAGGAGCGTCAACGTCATGTACAAAGAGTACGACGTCGGCGGCGTCTTAGGGCGGCCGCATCGCTGAAGCGCCCCACCGCTGCGTAGCAGCGGGGTACGCGCTAGACAAATGCTTGCACAGCTCGCGTAGCCCCGCTGTTACGCAGCGGTGGGGGCTTCAGCGATGCTCGAAGTTCAGCAGGGTTGCCTCACCACAACCGGCGGTGGGCGGTGAGGTGCCACTCGCTCACTTCGCCGTCGGCGGTGAGGCGTAGCGTCTGGAGGGCGAGCCGCTGGTAGCCGGGCAATTCGCACGCGTCGGCGTGATGGACGCGGCGGCGTGGGGCCTCGGCATCCTCGGCCACGGCCACGCTCATCACGCCCGGCCGCTCGGGGCGGGGGCGGAGCATCGCCTGGCAGAACGAGTTGAACGGGGTCAGCCACCGGCAGATGGCAAAGTCGGCGGCGAGGCCGGCGACGCTCGCCGCGGGGCCGCTGATATCGGCGTGCCACATCAAGTCCCACGCGACGGCGAGCTTCAACCCAGTCGGCACGCTCACCCGCCCCGCCGGGTCCAACATCTCAGCGTCGAAGCCCAGGTCGGCGAGCAATCCCCGCGTGCCGTCGCCGATACAGACGGCCGCCCCGCCGCCGGGCACGAAGCGGGCGATGAGGCTCGCCAGCTGCGGGTCAGGCAGTCGACATGACATGAGCGGCTCGACCCGCCCGGCGGCTTCAGCGAGTTGGACCATGCACCGACGTATCGGATGAGCAGAGACAACGGCGTGAGTCGCCGTGGCAAGGTTCTGAACGTGGTCCCGTCTCAGCGGCGTCCGCACGGGAAACGACCGGCTCGCGCAGGCGCGCACGAAAACGCCGCCCGCGCGGCCTTGGCTGCGGGGCGGCGGGTTGTGATTCGGGCGCGAATTACTTGCTTTCGCTGCGCGGGGCTGCCGGCGGCGGCGTTGGCTTCTTCGCCGGGGCGGGCGCTTTGCTCGGCGGTTGGGGGAGGCCGGCGACGTCGTCGACCTGCACCTGGGCGGCCGCCTGGTTCTCGCGCTTGATCGCGTCGTACACCTCCTTGCGGTGCACGGCGATGTGGCGCGGGGCGTTGATGCCAAGGCGGACCTTGTCGCCGCGGATGTCGACGATCGACACCTCGACGTCGTCGCCGATCATGATGGTTTCGTCGCGTTGTCGGGAAAGCACAAGCATGGTCCGACTCCCGGAACTCTGGTGGGTGAAGCCGACCGGCGGTGCATGCCGGCGCGGCGGAGGGGTGCGGCTTCCGTGCCGTCCCGTGCCCCAGCGCCTGCATCGGCGCGATCATGGGCAAGCTAACTTGATTCTCGCGTTATCGGCCGCAATACAGACCATTTGAGGGCTGATTGGTTAGGCCGGATCCAGCTTCGCCAGCGGCTGGCGGGTGGTCCAACGCTTCTCCGTCAGCACCACCTGCCGGGCCCGGCGGCCCTGGGTGTTGACAAGGATCGGGCCCATCAGGTTGCCGGTGAGCCACTGCTCACCGGTGCGGGGGTCGGCGGTCTTGTTGACCGTCACGAGCACCGCCACCTGCCCCGCCGTCGGCTCGCCGTCGAGGCCAAGATCGTCGAGCGTCTCCTCCCGCAGCGGCACATCGTACTCGGGGAAGTAGGCCATCGGGTCGGTGACAATAAATGCCAGCTGCGGTTCGTCGACGCTCTGCAGCCAGAAGAACGTCGCCTCGTCGCTTGGCCGGATCAGCGCGAAGTGCCGGCTGTGACCGAAGCCCAGGATGCCGGCGGGCATCTCGATAATCGCCTCGGCCTCGACCTCGACTTCGCCGAAGCGGGTGGTCTGCAGCATGACGGTGCCCGCGGCCGGCGCGGCCTCGATCGTGGTGCGGGCCTCCACCCGTTGCCGATCAGTGGCCATCCCCTGCCGGGCGGGCATCGAATCGGCGGCGGGCTTGCTCGTGTTGCTCTTGAGCGGGGCGGTCGTACGCATGGCGGCTCCTACAAATCCAGCGAGGCGGTCGGGTGATTCAGCATCCTCGGGCCGTCCCTCGGCCCGGCGGCGAACAGTGCCGCGTGCTGAAACCGTCTTCGGCATTCGACCTGGAAAACCGCAGCGTCTTATCGGAATCTCCCCGGCAGAGGCAGAACCTGCCGCGATGCGCAAAAACTGCCGCGTCATCAACCGAGCTGGACCAACGAAAAAGCCGAGGCGAGAGCGTCGTCGCTCTTTCCTCGGCTTCGCACGCTTCGATAGTTACTCGGCCACCCACTCGTCGCCGCGCTTGGTCCACACACCCTTCTTCTGCGGCTGCTCCTTCACCGACAACAATTCCACCTCCTCTGGCGACAGCACCAACAACTCGAACGTCGACGGCATCGGCGTGCCGCTCGTCACCCGCTTCGGCTCACCATCCGCCAGCTGCCACCCCTTACCCGCCCCGACGAAGATTGCTCGGCTTTCGTTGCTGATCTTCGTCCACCACGTCTGCCGCATGTAGTCGTCCATCTCCGCGCCGATGACCATCGCATGGCCGCGAACCCGGTACTGCGTCCGCTGGCTGGGCAGCCAGAAGACGACTTCGGCGTCGGGCCGCTCGCGGACGTGCTTGTCCTTGCGTGTGCGGCGGTCGCTGACGAACACGAGCTGGCCGTCGTCGGTCAACTCGCGGCAATACATGCACCGGGCGGTCGGCTTGCCCTCGCCGTCGACGGTGGCGAGGACGCACAAATGCGGCGCGGCCCCCTCGGCTTGAAGGGCGGCGGCCATCGGCTCAATCCAGGTGGTGGTGTCTGCCATAAGCGGAGTCTTGTGTCGGTTGAGCCGCCGGGCAAGTGGTGTGGGTGACGGCGCGAGTTGTCGCACACTGATCGGCGGCGGCCGGTGGTAGCTTCGCCGCCGTGAACGCACCGCCCGACGCCGTCGCCCCGATCAAAAACCGGCTGCTCATCGCCGCGTGTGCGGTGGGCATCCACATTTGCATCGGCAGCGTTTACGCCTACAGCGTCATGACCACGCCGGTCAGCCGGTTGCTCAACGCGACGCCGGACCAGGTGAAGGTGAGCTTCTCAATCGCCATCGCCTTCCTCGGCTTGTCAGCCGCGTTCCTCGGCCACTTCGTCGAGCGCAAAGGCCCGCGGGCGGCGGGCCGGCTGTCGGCGGCATGTTTCGGGCTGGGACTCATCGGCGCGGGGCTGGCGGTGCAAATCGGATCGCTGTGGCTGTTTTATCTGGCCTACGGCGTCCTCGGCGGCATCGGGCTGGGCGTCGGGTACATCACGCCCGTCAGCACGCTCGTCAAATGGTTTCCCGACCGCCGCGGCATGGCGACGGGCCTCGCGATCATGGGGTTCGGCTTCGCGTCGATGGTCGCCGCCCCGATCATGGCCCGCCTGTTCCTCGCCGACGGCTCGACGGCAGAGGCGGCCGTCTACACCGCCGGTAGCGTGAGCCAAACGTTCTACATCCTCGGCGGCGTGTACGCCGTGGTGATGCTCGCCTCGGCCCAGTACCTCGCCCCGCCGCCGGTCGGCTACGCCCCGGCGGGGTTCGACCCGGACACCGCCGCCACCGGCAAGCGGGCCGACCTCGCGCAGCTCACGGCGAACCAGGCGTTGGGCACTCGGCGGTTCTACTTCATGTGGCTGATGCTGTTCATCAATGTCACCTGCGGCATCGCCGTCATCAGCGTGGCGTCGCCGATGGCGCGGACGCTGCTCGACTTTGGCCCGGTGGAGGCGGGTTTTCTCGTGGGTTTGATCGGCGTCTTCAACGGCCTCGGCCGGATCGGGTGGGCGTCGGCGAGCGACTACCTCGGTCGGCCGCTGACGTTCAGCCTGTTCTTTGTGATCCAGATGATTGCCTTCGCCGCGTTGCCGCACGCGACGAACCCGCTGGCGTTCCAAGTGCTCATCTGCCTGATCCTCACGTGCTACGGCGGCGGCTTCGCGACGGTGCCGGCGTTTTTGGGCGATTTGTTCGGCACGAAGCAGCTCGGGGCGATCCACGGCTACACGCTCACCGCGTGGGCTGCGGCGGGCGTGGCGGGGCCGAGCGTCATCATCCCACTGGTCGGCCAGCTCGCCGGCGAGGCCGACACGTCGGCGTACTACGCGACGGTGCTGTATGTCTTCGCCGGGCTCTTCGCCGTTGCGTTCGTGGTGTCGCTGCTCATGGCCGCCGACATTCGCAGCAAGCGGCGCCAGCAGGTCAAGGCGGGCGTGGCCGTTTGACGCATTCCGCAAGCAGCCGCAACCGCGTGGCCGGGATAAACTGACTCAAGTGTCAGCTTTGGCCGATGCAGTTCGAGTCGCCGACAACCTTTGCCCTTCACAGCCATGAAGAACAACCCCACCAACATTCGCCCCGCCGATTCGGTTGACGCTTCCTCGCCTTGGCGTGGCTTTGCCGCGGGCGATTGGCAGTCGGCGATCGACGTCCGCGACTTCGTGCAGATGAACTTCACGCCCTACCGCGGCGACGCGGCGTTCCTCGAGGGGCCGACGGAGCGGACGACGGCACTTTGGGGCAAGCTGAGCGCGCTGTTCGTGAAGGAGCGGGAAAAGGGCGTGCTGGACGTGAGCCAGGTGCCCAGCAGCATCACGGCCCACGAGCCCGGCTACATCGACAAGGACCGCGAGGTGATCGTCGGGTTGCAAACCGACGCGCCGCTGAAGCGGGCCATCTTCCCCAACGGCGGCTGGCGGATGGTCGAAGGCGGGCTGAAGGCGTACGGCTTCGAGCCGGACCCTGCGACGCGGGACATTTTCACCAAGTACCGTAAGACGCACAACGACGGCGTCTTCGACGTCTACACCCCGGAGATCCGCAAAGCCCGCCGCAGCCACATCGTGACCGGCCTGCCCGATGCCTACGGCAGGGGCCGGATTATTGGGGATTATCGGCGGGTCGCGCTCTACGGCGTCGACCGGCTGATCGACATCAAGCAGGCCGAGAAGGCCGAGCTCAACCGCTTCCACAGCACCGAGGACATCATCCGCGATCGTGAGGAACTGTCCGAACAACTGCGGGCGCTGGGCGAGCTGAAGGCGATGGCGGCGAACTACGGTTTCGACATCAGCCGGCCCGCGGCGACGGCGCAGGAGGCGGTGCAATGGCTGTACTTCGGCTACCTCGCGGCGGTGAAGGAGCAGAACGGCGCGGCCATGAGCCTCGGCCGGACCAGCACGTTCCTCGACGTCTACTTCGAGCGCGACCTGATTGACGGCACGCTTACCGAGCAGGCGGCGCAAGAGATTGTCGACGACTTCGTGATGAAGCTCCGCATCGTGCGGTTCCTGCGGACGCCGGAGTACGACGCCCTGTTCAGCGGCGACCCGACGTGGGTGACCGAGGCCCTCGGCGGCGTGGGCGACGACGGCCGACCGTTGGTGACGAAGACGAGCTTTCGCTACCTGCACACGCTCTACAACCTCGGTCCCGCGCCCGAGCCGAACATGACGGTGTTCTGGTCGAAGGACTTGCCCGACGGCTTCAAGAAGTTCTGTGCGAAGGTGAGCGTCGACACGAGCAGCGTGCAGTATGAAAACGACGATCTACTCCGAGAAAGTCGCGGCGATGACGCGGCCATCGCGTGCTGCGTGAGCGGCATGGCGGTCGGCAAAGAAATGCAGCTGTTCGGTGCGCGGGTGAACCTCGCCAAGTGCCTGCTATACGGCATCAACGGCGGCCGGGACGAGCTGACCGGCGAGCAGGTGATGCCGGCGTTCAAGCCGATCGAAGGCGACGTGCTGGACGAGGCGGCCGTGCTCGACCGGTTCGACACCGCGATGGATTGGTTGGCTCGCGTGTACGTCAACGCGATGAACTGCATCCACTACATGCACGACAAGTACGCGTACGAGCGGATCGAGATGGCGTTGCACGATTACAACCCGAAGCGGACGATGGCGTTCGGCATCGCGGGCTTAAGCGTGGTGGCCGACTCGATCAGCGCGATTCGGCACGCGAAGGTGAAGGCAATTCGCGACGACACCGGCCTCGTAATCGACTACGAGATTGACGGCGAGTTCCCCAAGTACGGCAACAACGACGATCGGGCCGACGAGATCGCCGGGTGGCTCATGGCCCAATTCATGAACAAGTTGCGGAAGCACCCGACCTACCGCGACGCGACGCACACACAAAGTGTGCTGACGATCACGAGCAACGTGGTCTACGGCAAGAGCACCGGCAACACGCCCGACGGCCGAAAGACTGGCGAGCCGTTCGCGCCTGGGGCCAACCCGATGCATGGGCGGGATGACGAGGGATACATCGCCAGCGCGCTGAGCGTCGCCAAGCTGCCGTACGCCGAGGCGCAGGACGGAATCAGTCTGACGAACACGGTGCTTCCTTCAGCCCTTGGCAGCAACCCGGAGGACCAGGTGGCAAACCTCGCCGGCTGCCTCGACGGGTACTTCGGGGCCGGCGGGTTCCACATGAACGTCAACGTCTTGGACCGCCAGACGCTGCTCGACGCGATGGCGAACCCGGAAAACTACCCGCAGCTCACCGTGCGGGTCAGCGGGTACGCGGTGAACTTCGTGAAGCTCACGAAGGAGCAGCAGCAGGACGTGGTGGACCGCACCTTCCACGCCAAATTGTGATGGAGTTGCCGCGGACCCCTGTGGGTCGCGGGCCGGTCCTGAAACACGTGCACTCATCGCCGACAGGCGGGACGCTTCCTCCGAATCAGCGACCCGGACCCGCGACCCGCAAGGGTCGCGGCTTTTGTAGAAAGACGCCATGGCCCAACCAATGCCTTTGCCGCTGCTCTTGCCGACGGACGGGCGGTCCGTGCGCCTGCCGATCCTCGACGCCGTGGCGGCGGAGGACGACCGGGCGGCGCGGCGACGTGGCGAGGTCGGCTTCGTCCACTCGACAGAGAACGCCAGCGCGGTGGACGGCCCTGGCTTGCGGTTCGTTGTCTGGACGACCGGCTGTTTGATGCGGTGCCAGTACTGCCACAACCCCGACACTTGGCAGCGCGGCGGCGGCCGGGCCGAGCGGGCGCAAGACGTGCTGGCCAGTGTGCAGAAGTACGCCCCGTTTCTGCGAGCGGCTGGCGGTGGGATGACGGTCAGCGGCGGCGAGCCGCTGGTGCAGTCGGCGTTCGCGAAGACCCTGCTCCGCGGCGGCAAAGCGCTCGGCCTGCACACCGCCCTCGACACCAACGGCTTCCTCGGTGATCGCCTCTCGGACGGCGATCTCGACGACATCGACTTGTTTCTGCTGGATCTGAAGAGTTTCCTGCCGGAGTTGCACCAGCAAGTCACGGGCGTGGCCGTCGGGCCGATCCTCGATTTCGCCCGGCGGCTGTCGGCCCGCGGCCGGCCGATGTGGTTGCGGCTGGTGCTGGTGCCGGGGCTGACCAACGGCGAGGACAACCTGCGCGGGTGGGCGGAGTTCGCCGCTTCGCTGAGTACGTTGGAGCGTGTGGAGGTGCTGCCGTTTCACCAGATGGGCCGGCACAAGTGGCAGGAGCTGGGCGTGGCATACCCGCTGGACGAGACGCCGCCGTGCCCGGCTGAGCGGGCTGAGGAGGTGCGGGCGATGTTCCGCAATTACGGGCTGCCGGTGGCGTGAGGGCTACCGCAGGAAGTCCATGAGGGACAAGTCGAGCATCCGGCCGGTGCTGGCGTAGGTGGCTTCCAGCGCCGTGCTGATCGTCTGGTACCGGGCAACGGCTTCGCTGAAGTCGACGTCTTCCAGATCGCTGAGCAATCGCTGCGTGGCGACGGTTCGGTCCGCCGTGTCCTCGGCACGCTGGCGGTACTCGCGGGCGAGAGCGCCGGTCTTGCCGCGGGTGGAGATCAGGCGGGCCTCATCCTCCTGCAGCTGCGTGATGGCGCTGCGAATCGCACTGGTGTCGCGGTCGGTCAAGGCTTGCGACAGGTCGGCGAGTGAGGTGAAGATACCGGCCACCCGCACTCCGTTGACGTCTCTACCGGTGATGACGCCGCCGGTGGCCGGCTCGCTGAAGCCGAGGTCGGTGGCGGCAACCGAATCGTTGATGTTGGCGACGCTCGGCGTGCCGACGCCGCCGGCGGTGTCGGTGAGACTCAGCCCGCCGCCGGCATCGAGCGCGGCAGTCAGACCCACGGCCGCGGCATTGATCGTCGTGATCACGTCGTCAAGCGTTTCTGCCGCGTTCAGGTCGATGTCGACCGTTGTGCCGGCGGAGTCGGTGAGCCGCAGATCGGCGGCGTTGAGGTCGAGCCGAATGCCGCGGCCGTCGTTGAGCTCACTGATTGGCGTGCTCGGCCGGGTGGTCAGCAAGCCGAGGTCGGCGGCGGTGGTGCCGCTCCCCTCGATGATCCGCATGGTCTGGCCCTGCGTGGTGCTCAACACGTCGATGCCGTCGCCGTCGTCGTTGATCCGGGCGTCGACGCCGGGCTCGGCGGCGCGGATTGCGTTGAGCACGTCGCCGACCGTCTGGGCCGTCGAGAGGTCGATGTTCCGCTCGTCACGGCCCATCCACAGCGTCAGGCCGCCGGTGAGGTCCAGGCCGCCGGGGATGTCAGAAAGTGCGGTGAAGTCGGTGAGTTTCGGCTGCAAGTCGCCGCCCACGGTGCCGGCGCCGAACGGCGCGGAGACGACGGCGATGTCGAGGTCGCGGGCGATGCGGCCGCCGATGTCCTCGATGGTCAATCCGGCAACGGCGTCGACCCGCAGCCCGGTGCCCGCCGGGTTGAAGTCCGCCGCGACGCCCGGCACGCCGGCGTTGTTGATGGCGGTGATGACATCGCCGAGGTTGTCGGCGCGGGTGAGGTCGACGATGGCCGGCGGGTTCACGCCGTCGGTCAAGCGGATCGTGCCGCGGCCTTCGATGCCGCCGCCGGAGATGCCGCGGAGGTCGCTCAGCCGTGTGGCCGCGGTGACGCTCGGGGCAAGGTCGGCGTCGCCCTTCACCCGCGCCGCCCGGCCGCCGAACGCCTCGGCGCCGTCGACTGTGAATTGCAGCGCGGCCGTGCTGCTCACCTCGTTGCTCAGCACCTCGCCGCCGACGAACGAAACGCCGGTCGACTTGATGGTCTGGAACGGGGCCTCGGTCAGCCGGTCGCCGCCGAAGATGTGGCTGCCCTGCACCTCGGTGTTGGCCAACGCCAGCATCTGCCGCTGCGTGCTGTTGACGACCTCGCGGGTGGCGTCGTACACCTCGTCGGGCACGCCGCTGTTGGCCAAACCCATCGCCGTCGCCCGCAGATCGCGGATCATTTCCGAGGCCCGGCCCAGCGCGTTGTCGGCCTCGTCGAGCTGGCCGGCGTGGCGGTTGAGCGTGGTGGCGAAGCGGTCGTCGAGCTCCAGCCGTTTGCGGACCTGCTGGCTGACGGCCGCGGCGGCCGGGTCGTCGCTGGGCGCGAGCATTCGCCGACCGGTGGCCAGTTGCTGGTTCACCTCCTGCAATTGCCGGCTCTGCCGGCTCGCCGAGTTCGTCGCGGCGTTGCTGCGCTGCTGGTGGCTGACGCGGGTGAGTTGAAGCGGGTTGAGTTTCATTACGGTGGTTCTTGATTCTTTGTCCGTTGTCCTTTGTGCTTCGGTCGGTATTCAAAGGACCAACGACAAAGGACACACAACAACTCACGTCAGGTTGATAATCGTCTGCATCATCTCGTCGACCGCCGCGATCAGGCGGGCCGCGCCCTGGTAGGCACGTTGGAAGCGGACGAGGTCGGCGGCCTCCTCGTCGAGGCTCACGCCGCTGAGGCTTTCGCGTTGGGCCTCGAGCGTCTCCCGCACCGTGCGGGCGGCCTCGGCGGTGTTGCGGGCGTTGGCGGTCGAGCCGGTCAGATCGTTGACCAGCGACTCGTAACTCGCCTGGATCGTGCGGCCGCCGAGTTGGTCCTGCGTCGTCTGCTCGAGCGCAGCGATGGCACGGGCGGTGCCGTTGCCGGCGGGCGCGCCGTCGTCACTGGCGGCGAGGCGTTGGGGGTCGCCGACGATGTCGGTGCGGACGGCCATGCTGCTGGCGTCGTGGCCGTCGAAGAAGCGGGCGAGGCCGACCGACGCCAACACGCCGCTGCTGTCCTGCGAGAACGAGAAGCTCACGCCCGGCCCGTCGCCGGCGACCTTCAGCTTGCCGCCGACGATCTGGGCCGAGATGCCGTCGACGCCGTCGAGCTCGGTGGCGAGGCCGTCGAGCGTGAGGTCACTGCCCAGGCCGTCGAGGTCGACGTCGATAAGCGTGCTGCTGACCAGGCCGCTGCCGCCGTCGCGGACGCGGACGACAAAGCTGCCGTTGTGCGCCTGGAACGGCAGCCCGGTGTCGGTGGAGGCGAGCGAGGCGGTGGTGTCGATTGCCTCATAAGGGGAGATCGTCTCGTGCATCTGCCGTACGCCTTGGCCGGAGGCGTGAAGGTTGTTGAGCTGGAAGATCATCGTGCCGGCGATGCCGTCGATCTGGTCGAGCATCGCCCGGCTCTTGTCGCGGCCTTCAACGAGGCCGCCGATCGAGCCGCCGCGGGCGTCGATCTCGGCGTTGTTTCCGCGGACGCGGACTGACAATTGCTGCGTGCTCTCGTCCTCGGGCCGCGGCCGTTGGGTGGTGTACAGGCCGAACGATTGCTGCCCGACGATCAACGGCTCGCTGCCGATGTGCACGTCCAGGCCGCCGCCGTCGGTCGGCGTGGTGTTGATGTTCACCAGTTCCGCCAGCTCCCGCACCGCCGCGTCGCGGCTGTCGCGCAAGTCGTTGGCGATGTTCCGCCCGCCCGACTCGGCCTGGGCGATGCGGCTGTTGAGGTCGGCGATCCGCGTGGCCAACCCGTCGGCCACTTCGACTTCGGCCCGTAGCCGCGTCTCGGCGTCGTCGACGAGCTCCCGCAAATCGCCGCCCACCTGCCGCAGCTTGCCGGCGGTGTTCTGCCCCTCCTGCACGACGACCTCGCGCAAGCCGGTGTCCTGCGGCTTGTTTGCCAGTTCCGACCACGAGCTGAAAAAGCTGCTGAACTGGCTCGACAAGTCATTGTCGCCCAGCTCCTGGAAGATCGCCTCGGCCCGGCCGAGCCACTCGGTCTTGACTTCAGCGCCTTTTTCATCGCTGACGCCCGAGCGGAGGCGGGCGTTGAGGGCGTCGTCGATTTGTCGGCGAACGGCCACGAGGTTCACGCCGCCGCCGGCCCGCTCGCCCATCGGGCCGGTGTGGCCTTGGCCGGGGGTGAGCTCGGTCCGTTGGCGGCTGTAGCCGGGCGTGGTGGCGTTGGCGAGGTTGTTGCCGGTCGTCTGCACGGCCGTGGCATTGACGGCCAGGGCGCTTTTCGCGACGTTCAGCGTGTTGCTCAAACTCATCGATTATTCCTAACTTCTCAGGCTTTGACCTCGACAACGCGGCGGAGATTGGGCCGGCGGGTGCCGTCCTTGGCGTAAGCCGCGCCGCCGCCGGCGGCCTCGGCGAGCAAACGGACGGCGGTGTTCAAATGCCCCAGCACGCCACCCGCGACACCGGCGGCGAGCTTGCCGCGGGCGCGGGCGTCGTCGGTCACGCGAATGAGTTCCTCCCGCAACCGCCGCAGCGCCTTGCCGCGGCCGGGGTGGCGCTCGGCGAGGTCGGCGAGTGTGCCCGTGCCACCCAGCCGCGTGAGCATTGCCTGCCGTCGGCGGTCGAGGCGGACAAGTTCTTCGCGCCGCTTGGCGTGGTCCTTCGTCAGTTTGAGCACGCGGGCCAGATCCATATCGGCCAGTGCGGCCCGGTGCTCATCCAGCAACTCGGCGAGGCCGCGGTATGCCCGCACCTGCTCAGCGAGCAGCTTCTCCAGATCGGCCAGCGCCGGCGGCTCGGCGGGCGTGGTCGGCGCACTCGGCGCACGCCCGGCGGGCAGCAGCTTCGACCGCGCGGGCGGCTTGGGAGGTTGGCGACGTGGGGTGGGCATGATCTGATGAAGTTCGGGGTGGTGGCTGCGGTGCAACGCGCCGCAGCTACCTTGCTACCTCGTGCTCAGTCGATTAACGATCGCGTCCACAAGTCCATCGCCGGCGCTGCGGGCCATGTGCTGGGCACGGTGCTGATCGAGCATGGCCGCGAATGCCTCGCCGCCGCGGCCGCCGCTGAGCATTTGGCCCGTCTCGCTCTTGAAGCCGCCCTCACGGACTTGCTTGAGCATGGGCGAGAAAAATGCCTGCGCCACGAACGCCTTGGCCGCCCCGCGAAGTTCCGTCTGCTTGTTTAAATCCATCGAATTCTCCGGCAAATCATCAAATCGGAGTTCACCAGGTCGAACTTTGCCGCTACTCCTGCACCAGCTTCGCGTGCAGCTTGCCGGCCTTGTGCAGTTCGAGGACGATCGCGATGCGGTCTTCGGCGGGCACTTTCAGTTGGTCGAGGCTGGCGAGCAGATCGCGCAGTTTCGCCCCGCCGCGGTCGGCGGTGTCGATGGCAAGGAACTCGCTCCGCTCGGGCAGCATGGCCGCGTTGGGCGGTGCGGTCGTGATGGTCAGGCCGCGGTGGCTGATGACGGCCGGGCCGATCTCCACGTCGCCGCTGAGGACGATCGTGCCGGTGCGGCTGTTGATCGTCACGATCGACTGCCCGCCGGTGGTCGGCACGGGCAAGCGCTGCAATCGAGCGATGAAGTGGTTGGCCTGCCCGCGCTCGGCCGGCGGGATGGTGACGACAACATTCTTTGCATCGTGCGCCACGGCCAAATCGCGGCCGTCCTCCGAGTCGTTGATGACGCGGGCGATGTTGGCCGCCATCGCCGGGCTGGCGACGTTCTTGTTGATGACCAGCGTGAACCGGCCGTCAAACACGTAGTCTTTGAGCAGATCGGCCTCCATCGTCGCCCCTTCGCGGACGAGGCCGACGGTGGGCGTGAGCGGATCTTCCAGCACCACGCTTCCGGCCGCCAGCGCCAGCGGCGGCCCTTCGCCGGTCGGGCCGACCAGCGGCACGATGATCAGCCGGCCGCCGCGCAAGCTTTGGGCCGCGCCAATGCTCTCGACGAAGACGTCGAGCTGGTCTCCGTTGCGCACGCCCTCGGCCGGCACGGTGACGCTGAGCGTGACGAGGGCGACGTTGTCGGCGTTGGTCAGCTCGGCCGGGCTGGCGGCGTTGTTGAACTGTTCCAGCATGCTCGCCAGCGGCCGAATGGCCGGCAGGAAGTCGCCGCCGTCGCCGGTACCGTCGAGGCCGACAACCAAGCCCATGCCGACCAGCCGCTCTTCCCGCAAACCGGCCAGCGTTGTGACGTCGCCGACCCGCGCCCCCAGCGCCGGGCTGGCGAGCAACACGATGAGCAAGCAAAGCATGCGGGGCAAGGCCATGCCGTCGTTATCGGCCCAAGCGGCACCCGTGGCTTGAGCTATCGGACGTGAGGCGGCAAGAGTTGCGCCCCGCCAAGCGGCTTT
>CAYLSV010000019.1:0-2685 GCA_964386435.1 uncultured Tepidisphaerales bacterium | reverse complement strand
GAGTGAGCGTGCGTAGCCCCGCCGCTACGCGGCGGTGGGGGCCTCAGCGACGTCGTGCACATGCTTTAGCTCACTCCTCAGCAGGCAAACCCGGTAAGTTGTCGCCCTGCACCGCCACCCCGCTCGCTTCGGCGGCCGCCGTAAATGCCGCAGCGGCGGCAGTGAGGTCGGCGCTGGCGGACCGCAACGCCACGCGGTTCGGCGGGCCGCCCTGCTCGTCGCCGGCGAGGGAGCGGATGGCCTGCCACGAGCCGCGGGCCGCGCCACGCCAACCGCTTGTGGCGGTGTCGGCCACGTCGATCTGATCGGCCAACGCGTCGGCAGCGGTGGCCAAATCGTTCGTCGCGGCGACCAGTTGTGTCGGCACCTCGCGTTCGTCCAACCGCCGCACGCCGTTGGCGAACTGCCGCAATGCTGCGGGCACCTCGGCCGATTCGGCCTCGGCGAGAAACGCCGCCGTCTCCACCTGCCGCACCCATCGCTTCGTTGCCGGGTCGGTGGGCGTCCGCACGAGGGCCGCCGGGTCATCCCGCAGTGCCAGCGATGCGCCGACGGCACCGAGCGTCACACCGACGATCAGCATGAGGATGGCGATCAGGACCGTGCGCATCACGCAAAGATTATCCGCCCGACATGTCGAAGTCCCAGCGGAAGCCGTGGACGGCGCAACATCTGCGCACGCTTGGAACATTCTCGGACGTTGCTGACCGCCCGCCGCCGGGGCGTCCGATAAGTCGGCGGTGAGCCGCTTGCCCGACATGCCGCCGATCGCCCCGCCGATGGGATGGGCGGCGTTATCGACCGGCGAGCGGATCGTGCACGTCGCCCGGCAGTGTGCCGCCCGGCACGTGCACGTCGAGTTGCTGCGGTGTGCAAGGGACGACACGCCGGCGACCGACACCTCGCTTGAGTTGCTGCGGCTGGCCGTGGCCAAGAAGACGCTCGACGCCCTGCGGGGCCGACCTGAGGAGAACGCATGAGCAGCTACGGAACCTTCATCTCCGCCGCCGGCGTGCGGTCGAACCTTGTCAAGATCGACGTCGTGGCCAACAACCTGTCCAACGCCGAGACCGGCGGGTTCAAGCGGCTGCTCAGCTCGACGCTGCAGCTGCCGGTTGAGTCCAAGGCCACCGGCCGGCCGGGCGATCGGCGGTTGCCGGCCGACCTGCTCGGTGGCGTCGTGGTGGCCGGGCCAACCAAACTCGACCTCTCGCAGGGGCCGCTCGCCCCGACCAGCAACCCGCTGGACGTGGCCCTCGTCGGCGACGGCTTCTTCGCCATCGAGGACGCCCGCGGCGATGCCCACCTGACCCGCGACGGCCGATTCACCGTTGGCGTCAACGGCCACCTGACCACCAGCAACGGCGAGAAAGTCCTCGATTCCCGCGGGAAAACGATCCACCTCGCCGGCCTGCCGCCGGCCGAACTCTCGGTGGGCAATGACGGCACCGTCGCCCACGGCGGCCGCACCTTGGCAACGCTTGGCGTGTTCGCCGCTCCGGCCCAACTCAAGCCCGTCGGCGACAACCGCTACGCCATCGGCGACCGCGGCGTCACCGACCTCGACCCCGGCCCCGCCGTGGTTCGCGGCCACCTCCTCGAGCGGAGCAACGTCGACCCGACCACCGAGTTGACCCGCATGCTCACCGCCCAGCGCCAGCTCGAAGCCAACGCCAACTTCATTCGCCAGCAAGACACGGCGACCGAGAAGCTTGTCAACGTCGTCGGCAAGGTCGCCTGACCGGCCACTCGTTACTCGGTACTCGGTCCTCATCACTCACCACCTTCGCATCATGGCCATCACCGCACTCCACACCGCCAGCACCGGGCTCAAGGCTCTTTCGACCGGCATCGACGTCGTGGCGAACAACCTCGCCAACGCCGAGACCACCGCGTTCAAACGCAGCCGCGTGAACTTCGAGGACCTCATCTACCAGACCAAGCGGGCCCCGGGCAGCATCAACGGCGACGGCGACGTCGACCCGATGGGCATCCACATCGGCCTGGGCACGCGGGTCAGCAACACGCAGGCCGACTTCGAGCAGGGCGGCCTGGAAGGCACCGACCGGCAGCTCGACGTGGCCATTCAAGGTGAGGGGTTCTTCCGCGTGCAGGTGCTTGACAGCGTCGGCGACGGCACGGCGTACACCCGCAGCGGCAACCTGATCAGAACGCCCGACGGCGACCTCGTGCTCGGCATTGGCAGCGGCTACAAGCTCGTGCCGCCCGTAACCGTGCCGACCGACGCCGACCCGAGCAGCATCTCGATCAGCCGAGACGGCGAGGTGACGGCGGTGCTGCCGGGCGACCCGTCGCCGCAGGTGGTGGCGACCATCGAGCTGGCCCGCTTCCCGAACCCGCACGGCCTCTCGCAGCTCGGCGGCTCGATTTACGTCGAAACCGAAGCCAGCGGCGCCCCAATCCAAAACCGGCCCGGCGAGGGCGGCACCGGCCAACTCATCAGCGGCCACCTCGAAGGCTCCAACGTCGACCCGGTTCGCGAGCTCGTGACGCTGATCAAGCTCCAGCGGTCGTTCGAGCTCAACAGCCAAAGCATCCAGACGGCCGACCAGGTGCTGCAAACCGTGGGGCAACTCCGCCGGTAAACCAGTGAAGGCGTAGGGGAGGTGAGGTAGCTGCGGTGCAACGCACCGCAGTCCGGACTGCGGTGCGTTGCACCGCAGC
>CAYLSV010000018.1:38735-51888 GCA_964386435.1 uncultured Tepidisphaerales bacterium | reverse complement strand
GTTGGCTGGCGGCGTTGCCGGATCAAGCGTGGGCCGCCCGGCGGTGGGGGCGGCGGGTGACAATGGCCGCCGGCGCGCGCCGTGCCGCCCCCGGCACCGCGGCGAGCGCGCGCCAACTGGCCGCGCCTGATCACACCCAGACCCGCCTACGGCGGATTTCTAAACCCAGACCGCCCGCCGGGGCCGAGGCTGGTTTCTGCCGAAAAGCGAAAAGAGCCGACCCGTGGCAGGGGGGCAGCGTCGCCACCGACCTCGCCACCGGGCGGCTGTTCCGCAAACTCATCGACGCCAAGCTCCTGCACGACGGCCCACGCGACGCCGTTCGCTTCTTCGCCGCCGCCGAGCGGGCGAAGGCCCACGCGCGGCAACCGCTGGCCCTGCTCCGCTGGCTCGTCACCGGCAACCGCTGGCATCTGCTCACCGACGCCCAGGACCAGCAGGGCGAGCGGGCGTGGAAACGCTGGCGCAGGCTCACCGAACAGGATTGGGACCTCGGGCATCCGGCAGAAGAACCGGCACCGCCGGCTGTTGTGCGAGCGCCCCGAACCCGCGGCGCAAGCCCCACGACTACCCCCGAGGTTGCCCTGAACCGCCTGCCGCCGGACGTCCGCCACGTGGTGGGGCAGTGGGCCCTGGCCACCGCCCGCGGCTGGTCGCCGGCCCGCATCGCCGAGCACCTTGCCACCCGCCCCGGTTGGACTCAAACCCGTCTGGCCACCGCCGAGGCCGCCGCGCGGGAGCAGGGCCTGCTCGCCCTCGACCTCGTCACCGCAGCGCGACGGTGATCCCGATGGCGGCTGCGCCGCCCGCACTCCCTTACGGTCGTGCCTCGCATAAGCGTCCTCTGGCGAGGCGGCGTCGTGTCAGCTCGGGATGTTCTCCGGCTTGTCCGGGCCGAGGCTGGGGGGGTCGGGGGCGTCGGTTTCGGCGTTGAGGACGAACTTGGTCGGGTCGCGCTCGGGCCGGCAGGCGAAGGTGACGGCGACCTCGACGGGGGCGTTCTTTGGCAGTGAGGCGACGCCGACGGCGGCGCGGACGTGCTGGCCGGCGGCGCCGTCGAACACCTCGTGCAGCAGCCCGCTGGCGGCGTCGGCGACGGCGGGTTGGTCGGTGAAACTTGGCGAGCCGGCGACGTAGACGGTGACGGCGATGACGCCGGCGAGGTGGTTGACGCCGCCGGGCACCGTCTCGGCGGCGGCGAGGGCGTTGACGGCGCACTGTCGGGCACAGGCCTTGGCGTCGTCGATCGAGACGCCGTCGCCGACGAGGCCGGTGGCGAGGAGCTGGCCATCGGTCATCGGCAACTGGCCGCTGACGTGCAGCACGTCACCGACCCGCTTGGCCGGCACGTACGCCCCGAACGGCCCCGGCGGGGCGGCGAGCGGGATCTGCAGCTGGATCAGCTTCTGCTTGACAGTCACTGGCCCGCCTCCTCAATCTTCTTGCTGTAGTCCGTGCCGCCGGGCGGGTAGTGGATGAGCTCCAGCGCGTTGCCGGAGGGATCAGCCAGGTAGATGCCGCGGGTGCCGTCGCGGTGCTCGTCGACGTCCTTGCCGTGCGCCTTGGCCTGCGCGGCTAGATCCTCGGCATTGACGCTGAAGGCGACGTGCATCGGGTGCTCGCTTGGCGTCACGAGGGCGAGCTTGACGTTGCTGAACTTCAGGAACGCCCAGGTCTCGTCCTGGTACAGCACCTTGGCACCGAACTTCTCGGTGTAGAACGCGACGCCGGCGGCAATGTCCTTGGTCTCGATGGCGACGTGGTCGATGGTCATGCCGCGCCCGCTGCAAACGCCGGGCCGTGAAATCGACCCACTTCTTCGGTCACTTTTTCCCTAGCGCCCGCTGTTTGCGGAAGAACTCGCGCAGGATGTCCGCACACGCCGTTGCCTCGACGCCGCCGATGACCTCGGCGGTGTGGTTGAGCCGTTCATCAAGGCACAGGTTCATGAGCGTGCCCGCTGCCCCGGCCTTGGGGTCGCTGGCGCCGAACACCACCCGCGGCACCCGGGCGTTCACAATCGCCCCGGCACACATCGGGCACGGCTCGAGCGTGACGATCAGCGTACAGCCGACGAGCCGCCACGACCCGGTCGCCGCCCCGGCCGCCCGCAGCGCGACGACCTCGGCGTGGGCCGTCGGGTCCTCGTCCCGCTCCCGCCGGTTCTGCCCCGTGGCGATCACCACGCCCTCCCGCACGATCACGCACCCGATCGGCACCTCCCCCGCCACCCCCGCCTCGACCGCCTGCCGGAGCGCGAGGTGCATGAAGTGGACGTCGTCGGCCATAAACTCCGCCGCATGCTACTCGACGACACGCAGTTCGCCGAGGTTGAGGGCGTTACGGGTTGGTGATCTCGATGCTGAAGATGAAGACATCGACGGTCAGGTCGTCTTCGCTGTTGAAGAAGGCGGTGTCGGTGCCGTCGCCGCCGCTGAAGAGGTCTCGGCCGTTGCCGCCGATGAGCGTGTCGTTGCCGAACTCGCCGTAGAGGCGGTCATTGGCGCCGCCGCCGATGAGCAGGTCCTCGCCGCCGCCGGCGAAGATGCGGTCGATGCCGCCGCCGCCGTCGAGGACGTCGCCGCCGTTGCGGCCGTAGAGGCGATCCTGGCCCTCGCCGCCGTAGAGTTCGTCGCGGGCACCCGAGCCTTGGAGCAAATCGTCGCCGTCGCCGCCGGCGAGGGTGTTTTTGCCCGCGCCGCCGGTGAGGGTGTCGCGGCCGTTCTGGCCGCGGATGGCGTCCTCGCCGCCGGCGCCGAAGACGTAGTCGTTGCCGTCGCCGGCGTCGATGAAGTCGGCGAACTCGCCGCCGTAGATCTCGTCGTCGCCGTCGCCACCGTCGACGCCCACCGGGGGCACCCGGCCGCCGATGGAGACGAAGTCGTTGCCGTCGAACGCCCGCAGCTCGACGCCGTCGATGCCGACGTTGGAGAAGTCGCGGATGATGTTGTTGACGTTGGCCCGGATGATGCCGTCGCGTGGGTTGGAGACGCCGAGGATGTCGTCACCCACGGTCCCATTGACGAGCAGCCGGGAGCCGACGATCTGGGCGATGGGCAGGACGACGACGTTGGAGAGGATGTTCTCGGTGCCGCCGTCGTCGGCGACGATTTCGATCTCGACGGGCGCGGTCAGCGGCTGGCTGTAGCTTTGGCTGCCGCGGACCTCGAAGACGCCGTCGGGCCGTTGGGTGATGGTGCCGAAGTCGAACTCGGCGTTGCCCCACTTGACGCGGGCGGTGAAGTCGGCGACCCCGGCGTTGGCGTCGGAGGTGGTGAACGTGGCCAGCAGGACGTCGTTCACCGGCACGCCCTCGGTGGTGTTGATGATCTGGCCAATGCCGTCGATGGCCCCGGCGCCGACGCCGACCATTATGGTCTGGGTGTCGTAGATTTTGAGGAAGTCGGTGTCGCCGGGGGCGAGGGAGGTGGAGCCGCGGGTGGTGGCCCCGGTCTGCTTGATGCCGATCTCGAACTCGATCGGCCCGGTGTAGCCGGCAACAGGCTGGATGATCACGCGGTCGTTCGCTTGGTCGATGGTGGTGGCCGGCCGCTGGCTTTCGGTGAACTGGGTGACAAACCGCGCGCCGATCTCGAAGTCGTCGCCCTCGGCGTCGATGGCCGAGACGTCGATGACGATCTCCTCGTTGACGGCTGAGCGGAAGTCCGACAGCGGCGCGGTGAGGATCGGCGGCTGGTTGTAGGTCACGCCGCTGTTCGGGTCGACGTCGGCCACGACGGTGGCGTTGAACTGCACCGTGCTGGTCAGGCCGGTCGGGTCGGTGGCGGTGACAGTGATGGTGGCCGATTGGTCGACCGCACCTGTGGCCTCGAGCTGGATGACGCCGTCGGTGGACCGCTCGAAGGTGCGGGCCTCGCTGATGACCGGCGGGTCGGCGGGGGTGCCGCTTTGTGTGGCGGGCGTCTCGCTGATGGCGTTGTTGATGTTCAAGCCGCGGGTGAGCTGGCCGAAGATCGTGTGGTTGTAATCGAGGAACCGCGGCGAGGAATCGGTGTCGGTGATGAAGAACTGCGTGGAGTTGGTGTCCTTGCCACTGTTGGCCATGGCGAGTTGGCCGACGCCGGTGAAGACGGTGTCGGAGTCGAACTCGTCGGTGAACTGCACGCCATTGGGCACGCTCGCGCCGCTGCCGTTGCCGTCGGGATCGCCGCCCTGGTTGACGAAGCCGTTGAGCACGCGGTGGAACGTCAGGCCGTCGTAGAGCCCACTGTCGGCGAAGGCGCCGATGGTGCGGGTGGTCAGCGGCGTGTCGTCGAAGAGCGCGAACTCCATGCGGCCGAAGCCGGCCACGTCCATCCGCAGGAACGTGTCGGTCGAGCGCATGGTCGGCACGACGGCCGGGTTGCTGCTGGTGACGGTGTAGGTCAAATCGTCGCCGTCGGCGTCGAAGCCGGTGACGGGCACCTGCAGCGTGTGGCCGACGGGCACGTCGGCGTTGGCGAAGGCGTCGAGTTGCGGCTGGCCCAGGCCCAGAATCTGCGGGGCACTTGACAGCAGCCGACGGCTCTCAAGGGTCTCGACGGCGGCACGGACGATCGGGGTGCGGTTGAGCATCATGGCGTTGAAGGCGTTATCGGCAAAGCGGCGGCAAACGGTCGCGGCGCACTCTACGACGCCGCCACCGGCAGCAACGTTACCACGAGGTTCGGGCAAGGGTTCGGACAAAACGGACCGCCCGCTCATCCCTCGAGAGCGCGGTGCTGCGGATCGAGCTACTCAACGCGGCCACGGCGTGCGTAGCCCCGCTGCTACGCAGCGGTGGGGGTTTCTTGCGCGTCCACGCGGGTCAACCGTTTCCTGTGCGAGAGTCGTTGAGACCCCCACCGCCGTGGTAACGGCGGGGCTACGCACGCAGCAACGCCGGCTCATCCCGCGAACGGGCCGCCGGGCTTTGCGGCGGTCGGGGCGGGTAGGGCGGGCTTTGCCGCTCGTGCCGGTTGGGGCGGTGGCGTCGGCTTCACCTTTGGCACCTCCGGCCACGGGCGCGGCGGTTCCAGGCCGGCGGTGGTGGCGCGGGCTTTTTCGTACATCTCGAGCATGCGCGGCAGCACGGCGTCGAGGGCGTACTTCTCCCGCACCAGCGCCTCGGCCGCCTCGCCGAGGTGGCGGTGTTTGGGGATGTCGGCCAGGGCCACCATCGCCGCGTCGGCGAACTCGTCGGGGTCGAAGAAGTCGGCCAGCAGCCCGGTTTCGCCGTCCTCGATCAGCTCCCGCACCGGCGGCGTGTCGCTGCCGAGCACCACCGCGCCGCAGCTCATCGCGTTGACCATGCTCCAGCTCAGCACGAACGGCACGGTCAGGTAAATGTGCAAGTCGGTCGACGCCAACACCGTCGCCAACTCCGCCGGCGGCAGGCGGCCGACGAAGTGGATGCGGGAGAGGTCGGCCCCCTGAAACTCCGCCTGCGCCAGCGTCCACGCCTTGAACGATTGGCCGTCGGTGTGCCCCTCGTCGCCGCCGTAGGCGATGCGTTCGGTGCCGACGACGAGGATGCGGACTTTCGGGTCACGCTCCGTGATCCGGCGGGCGCTTTTCATGAAGATGTCGAAGCCGCGCATGCTCTCGAAGCCGCGGCTGACGTAGGTGACGAGCTTCTCATCCGCCGCCACCTCGACGCCGGCGATCGTGCGGCCGGTCCGCTGGCTCGGCGGCGGCCGGAGCTTACCGTCGTGGCCGTGCCAGAGGGTGCGGTCGATGCCGTCGAACATCACGTCGAGCTTGCCGGCGTACTCGTCGGGGAACCGCGACCGCTGGAACGCCGTGGGGCAGTAGCCGAGCTGGCAGTTCTGCAAATCGAGCAAGATCATCGCGTTGCGGCAGCGGCTGCGCTGGTACTTCCACACGCCGTTCGTCCAGCCCAGCGCCGCCAAATCCGTGCGGAAATCCATGTCGCTGTCGACGTCGTGCGGCAGGTAGTAGTACTCAAACAGATTCACCACCGGCACGTCCGGGTACAGCTCCCGCAAAAACAGCGTCGACCCGAACCCGCTGTGCCCGACAATGAGGTCGGGCTTCAGATCAGGCCGCTCGGCGAGTGCCCGAAACGCCGCATCGCAGTGCCACACGGTGTTCTCGAACGTGCGGCTACAAAAGTGATTCTGCGCCGTCGCCCCGCCCAGGCGTTTGTACTGGATCTTCTCGATCGCTCCATCCCGCCCGGCCGGCGTTTCGGAGAGGAACGTCGCCCGCCACCCCTCCCGCCCGGCCAGGTGGTGCGCGATGTGCCCGAACTGGGCGGGGAAGTTCTGGTGGACGTAGAGCACGTGCATCGGGGCGGACGGTAGTCGGGTGTCCCTCGTTGTTGGTCGTTTGTCATTTGTTCTTTGCCGTCTGTGGCGGCTCATGGATTAATGACAAAGAACAAAGGACCAACAACAAAGGACCAAGGACTACCATTCCCCGCCCCCGTAGCTCAATGGTCAGAGCAGGCCACTCATAATGGCTTGGTTGCCGGTTCGAATCCGGCCGGGGGCATGGCGGAAGTGACGAGTGACGAGCATTGGGTGCTGAGTGCCGGAGGCGTGGCCCGCGGCAGCCGCGGCACCACGTGCCGCAGGTTCGCACTCACCGCCCGCCGCCGCCGGCGACGTTGCGGAGTTGGAGCTCGCCGGTGATCGTGTTGTACGCCAGGCGGTCGGCGGTGCCGCTGGCGGTGGCGGCGCCGGTGAGGCGGATCGGCAGTCCGGAGCGGCCGACGGCGGTGAGGATGCCGGTGGCGGCGTCGTAGGCGATGTCGCCGTGGCGAAACTGGAGGTCGGGGGCCGTAAAGTCGACGTTGCCCTCGGCCGTGCCGGCTGCAATCTGCAGGGCCTGGCCCTCGCCGCCGGCGACGGTGCCGGTCACGCGGTCGGCGGCCAGCGTGAACCGCTCGCCCTCGCCGTCGGCCGGCTGGGCACGCACCTGCACTTCGTCCTGCACGACCAGCCCGCCCGCGTCGTCGTACGTCAGCCGCCCTTGCCAACGCATGCCGGCGATGCCGCGAAAATCGCCCAGCGCCTGCTGCGCGTCCGCCGGCTCAATCCCACCTTCGGGCGAGGGCCGCCGGTCCTCGTACAACATCCGCCCGGCCCCCGGCACCAACAGCGCCTGCGTCGTCGGGCTCATCCGAATCTCCTCGGCCAGCAGGTTCATCCGCCGCAGCAACGCCTGATGTTCGTCTCGCTCGACGAGCCCCAAATCGACCTCGCCGCGCAAAATCACCTGCTCCACGTCGGCGGCGAGGTCGTCGCCCGCGCTCGGCGGGCCGAGCCGGACTTCGGCGTTTTGTGCCGTGGCGGTGATCGTCTCGCCGTCGCTCCGCTGGCCCTCGGCGGTGAGCGGGCCGCGGATATCGATGCGGCGGGCGGCCGGCTCGTAGCTCGCGCCGTTTTGCCACCGGATCGTCACCGGCACCTGGCGGCTGGTGCCGTCGGGCTGCGTCATCGGCATCACGCTCACGAGCGTGCCCGGCCCGGCGAGGTCGGCCGACTCGTCGCTCGGGCGGAACGTGGCCGTCTCGGCCGTCAAGACATCGGCGCCGCGGCGGACCATAATCGTGCCGGCGTCGCCGCCGGTCAGCCGCCACTGCGGGTCGACGCCGCCGCCGCTCATCAGCAGTTGCCCCTCGGCCCGCATCGGCTCCTCGCCGGTCGCCTCGATGACGACGTCGGTCTTGGCGATCAGGCCAACGAGTTGCAGCTCGCCCTCGATTTCGGCCACGTCGGCGGCAAGCGTGGCGGCCGTCACCCGCTGCCCGTCGGCCAGCGCCGTCACGTTGCCGTCGGCCTCCAACCGCTGGGGCACGCGGCCGGTCTCGTCGATGCTCAGCACGAGTCGGTTCGCCCCGATTTCCTGCGACTCGCCCTCGCCCGGCAGGACGGCGACGGCGTTGCCGGTGGCCGTCACCCGGCGGAGCGGGCCGGCGGCGGTGGGGGTCGATTCGTCCCGCAAATCGCCCGGCTGGTTCGCCCCCGCCGGTGCTTCGGCGGGCGGATCAAACGCCAGCGCCAACGCGTCCGACTTCATCGTCACGCTCGGATGCTCGACGACCACGGCCCCGGTGATCTCGGCCGACTGCAGCACGTCGCCGTCGCCGAGGATCAGTTGGCAGGCGTCCTGCCAGCGGAGGTCCACGACCTCGCCCTCCTGCGCGAGCGTCGCCGTGCCGGGGCCGAACAGCGTGGCGAGGTTGCCGGCGGCGGTGTACTCGATGCCGGCGCAGTGCAGCAGCAAATTGCCCTCGTCGCGGACGCGGACCCGCGCGATGGTCCCGCCCGGCTCGGCTGTCACTTTGTCGGCCGCGGCGTGGTAGCCGACGCGATGGGCGAGCAGGCTCATGCCTTCGCGGTCGAGCCGCACCGGCTGCTCCGAGTTGCCGACGAGGGCCGCGCGAAAATCGCGTTTGCCCTCCAGCTCCGGCGAGTCGGGCTGGTGGATCACCTCGAAGCTGCCGCGCCACTCGATGACGATCGGCTCGGTCGACTCCTGCGTCGGCGGCGGGGCGGGGGCACGGCGGCCACCACCACGCCGCTGCTTCGGCTCGGTCGGCTCCTCGGCTTCGGCCTCCTCGGGCACGGCGAACAGCGCGTCGACGCTGGCGGCCGAGGCGAGGGTTTGGCCGCCCTGCGAGACGATCACGTCGTCGCGGAACTTGGCCGAGTACGCGTCGATCGGCGGCAGCCCCGGCGTGCCGGTGGCTTGGGCGAACATGCGGTCAGAATCGAGTGCCGCCTGGCCACCGGCGAATTGTTCGAGCAGGGCCGGGTCCTTGATGACCAGCCGGCGGCCGTGACTGATGCGGAGCAGCTCGAGCCGGCCGCCCTCGGGGTCGAGCCGGGCGACGAGGCCTTGGCCGTCGAAGTCGTAGTCGCGGCCGCGGATCGTGACCGGCACCCGCTCGCCCAGCGTCACGGCGTCACCGGAGCGTTGGTCGCCGGTGGCGAACTCGAAGCGGTCGGCGTCGAAGTCGAGGTTCGGCACGTCGCCGATCAGGCTCGCCTCGCTGCCCTCGGCGTCGGGCGAGACGCCGGGATCGAACACGGCGAAGCCGACGTTGTTCAGCCGGCCCTTCTGCGGCATGGAGAAGTCGAGGTCGTCCTCCCCCGGCGGCATGGCCACCCGGCCGTCGTCGGCCTTGACGACGACCGTCGAGCCGTCCTCCATGAACAGCAGCAGCGTGGGCGCGACGACCTCGAACTCCCGACCGTCGGCCGTCTCGATCGGCTTGTACGCTTCGGCCCGGAACTCGGCGGCGAGCTGTGCGGTGTCCTCGTTGAACCGCCGCAAAATCACGCCCTCGGCCCCGCCGATTTGCCGCGGCTGGGCGTCGACCGTCGGCTCAACCGCCGGCGGCTCGTGCCGCGACGCCTCGGGGTCCGGCGAGAGCACGCCCACGAGCAGGTAGCCGCCCACGAGCAGGGCGAGCGTGATTCCGACGAGCACGAGCGTCCGCATTGCGGGGACGGTAGGGCGATGATCGATGGTGCACGTCGCCACGCCCGGTAGGTTGGCAACCTCACGTGCCGGCCGCTTGCAGGGTCGTCAGGTCCTGGATGTCGATGAGGCCCACGACGAGGCCGCCGCCGTCCAGCACCGGCAGCTCGTCGATGCGGTGGCGGTGCATGATGGCCAGTGCCTCGGCGGCCAAGGCGTCGGTGGCGACGTGCTTGGGTTGGCGAGTCATCACCTCGGCAATCGGCTGCTGCAGCGCGTCGGGCCCGGCCAGCAGCAGGCGGCGCAGGTCACCGTCGGAAAACACGCCCAGCAGTTGCCCGGCATCCGAGACGACGCAGATCGCCCCCGGCCGGCGGCTGATCGTGCTGACGTTGGAGAGGGCGGCGGCCACGGTTTCATCGGGGCCTGCGGTCGGCAGGTTGGTGCCGGCGGTGAAGGTCATCGCCTCGTGCACCTTCATCAACCGGCGGCCCAGGGCGCCGGCGGGGTGGTAGCGGGCGAAGTCGTCGGGGCCGAAGTTTTTGGCGTGGCTGATTGTCAACGCCAGTGCGTCGCCCAGGGCGAGCATGGCGGTGGTGCTGCAACTGGGGGCCAGCCGCAGGGCACACGCTTCATCGAGCCCGCCCATCGGCACCACAACGTCGGCGTGGCGGCCGAGAGTCGATTGATCGCTCCGCGTGATCGCCAGCACCGGGTTGCCCAGCCGCTTGACGGCCTGCAGGATGTTGACGATCTCGGCCGACTCGCCGCTGAAGCTGAACGCCAGCAGCACGTCGCCGTCGCGGGCGCTGCCCAGGTCGCCGTGGAGGGCGTCGGCGGGGTTGAGGTAATGCGACGGCGTGCCGGTGCTGGCGAGGGTGGCCGAAATCTTGCGGGCGATGTGCCCGGCCTTGCCGACCCCGGTGCAGACAATTGACCCGCCGCAGTCGAAAATCACGTCGACGGCTTCGGCAAAGCCCGCCGCACGAACTGCCTCCCGCATCCGCCCCACAGCGGCGGCCTCTGCATCAATCACATTGGCGGCGAACTGGACGAGCGAGGGGTCCATGACGCACCGTAGGGTAGTGCGTTGCGCGACTACACGGTTGAACTCGATGTCTTCCACGGGCCGATGGATTTGCTGTTGCATTTGGTGCGGCGGCAGGAGGTGGACGTGCGGGCGGTGTCGGTTTCGACGCTGGCGGGACAGTTCGCCGAGTATGTGCAGGTGCTGCGGGAGCTGCAGGCGCGGGGCGGGTTGGACATTGACGTCTTGGGCGATTACCTCGTGACGGCCGCGACGCTGGCGGAGGTCAAGAGTCGGGATTTGCTGCCGCGGCCTGATTTGGAGCCGATCGAGGGCGTGCCGGCGGCCCAGACGGCCGACCCGCGGCAGGAGCTGGTGCGGCAGCTCCTGGAGTACAAGCGGTTCCGCGACGCCGCCGCCCGGCTGGAGGCGCTGGGGGAGCAGCACGCCGTCCGTCACCGCCGCGAGCCGACGAAGCGGTTGGCGATGGATGACGACGCGCCGCCGCCGTTGGATTTGGAAGAGGTGCAGGTTTTCGATCTGCTGGCGGCGTTCACGAAGCTCATGGGCGAGGTCGGCCGGGGCAAGAGTGTGCACGAGGTCCACCTCGACGACACGCCGCTGGAGTTGCACGCCGCCGACGTCGAGGACCGCCTGAGCCGCGAGCCGACCGGGCGGCTGAGTCTGCGGCAGTTGTTCGCCAACCGCACCAAACGCGGCGAACTCATCGGCGTGTTCCTCGCCCTGCTGGAGCTGATCCGCGAGAAAAGGGTCACGGTCGAGGCCGACGACGAGGCACCCACCGACCCGTCGAAGCTGATGGTGGTGGCGGTGTAGGGGTTGGTTTCACACGATTCGCCCGACGTCCGGCATCGACTCCACGATCCGCCGGGCGGTGTCCACCGCGCGAATGCCGTCGCGGGCGCTCACGGCCGGCTCGCGCTCGCGGCGGGCGGCGGCGAGGAACGCCTCGAGCTGCCCGCGCAGCGGCTCAACCTCTTCGATCTGCAGCTCCTGCACGTCAACGATTTCGCCGTAATCGACCTCGCCGGGGTCAATCGTTTCGCCGGCCCGAACGCGCTCGACGAGGCCGCGGAGGGTTTCGATGTTCTCGCCCTTCTTGATGAACACGCCCTTGCGTTTGTGGTAATCGATCGAGACGTAGGCCTCGGGGCTGAACACCCGCAGCTTCCGCTCGGTCTTGAGGGCCAATCGGCTGGCGGTGAGGTTGGCGACGCAGCCGTCGGCGAAGGTCAGGCGGGCGCTGCAAATGTCCTCCACGCCCTCGACCAGCACCGGCACGCCGGTCGCCTCGACCTTGGCCACCGGGTTCGCCTCGCCGCCGGCCAGGGCTAGGACGATGTCGATGTCGTGGATCATCATGTCGAGCACGACGCCGACGTCGACGCTGCGGAAGCTCAGCGGGCTGATCCGCGTGACCTCGATGAACCGCGGGGCGATCTCGAGCTTCTGCAGGCTGCGGACCACCGGGTTGAACCGCTCGATGTGCCCGACCTGCACGACGGCGTTGTGCCCGGCGGCGAAGTCGGCGATCGCCCGCGCCTCCTCCGGCGTCGCCGCCAGCGGTTTTTCGATCAGACACGCCACACCACGTTTCAAGAACGGCTCGGCGACCGTGCGGTGATGCACCGTCGGCACGGCAATCGTGACGGCGTCGACCTCGCCGGCCATCTCGTCCAGGTCCGCGAACGCCCGGCCGCCGTACTCCTGGGCCGTGCGCGTCGCCCCGTCGCCCACGGCGTCCGACACGGCCACCAACTCGGCGTCGGGCAGCTCGCCGTAGACCCGCGCGTGCAGCCGCCCCATCCGCCCGCACCCGATCACGCCACAACGCAGCTTCGCCGGGGAGTTCGCATCGCTCATGCCGCGATCATCCGCGCCCGGCGGCGAGAAACCAACCGCCGGCGGCACAAAATTCAGTCCTCCCGCGCCATGTCCCGCCGCACGTCGTCGAGCGTCTCATGCAAACCATCAGCCCGCGGCAGCCGCGACCCGTGCCGCAAACCGATCACGTAAACCGTGTCGGCTTCGTCGTCAATGGTGAAGAGCACGAGGTGGCTGCCGTGAATGAGCCGGCGGATCTCGTACGGTCGAAAAGCATCCTCCTCCGCCAGCGGAAACCGGCGGGGCAGAAAGACGAGGGTCGAGATTGCTTGCCGCGTCGTGTCTAGCCATTCGTCAGCGGGTCGCATCGACTGCGTCTGCTGGAGGATGTAATCCACTTGATCAAGCATCGCATGCTCGGCGGTGAACGTGTTGCAAACCGAGAACCGCCGGCTCGTGTCGTCGCTCATCGCCGGGCCTCCGCAGGGGCGACGGGGATGCCACGCTGTTGGCAGCGCTCGATGAGCACCCGACGCATCTCAGCAAACGATTCCTCGAGCGGGCGGGACCGCCCGGCCTTGATGTCGGCCATGCTGGCGTCGATTTGCTTCAAACTCTTGTCGAGGCCGGTGATCCGGGCGTATTCGCCCTTGGGCAACAGCACGAACGCCTCCTCGCCGTCTTCGAGGATCCGCAGCGGCCGGTTGTGCCGGCTCGTGCGGTCGAGGTGGTCCTGCAAGTGGTCGCGCAGTTGGCTGACCGTCGTGACATCGGTGGCGGCTTCGAGGTCGGGCATGGCCTGATCGTACCGCTTCTATCGCTACACAGCGGGCCACATTTTGGGGCAGC
>CAYLSV010000018.1:20605-38718 GCA_964386435.1 uncultured Tepidisphaerales bacterium | reverse complement strand
TTGCGGGTCGACCTCCCGGACGCGCGGAGCAAGCTCCACGGCTACCCCGGAACCGACGACCACCTTTTAATCCTCCTTAATCCTCGCTCGGGGCTTCGGGCGTGGCGGGGGCGGGGCGGTTGCTCATGGCGTTGAAGTAGTTGCGGACGGCGCTCTGGGCCTGGCGGCTGATGCGCTGTTGGTCGACTTCGTCGGTCACGTTCTGCACCGCGCTCTGGGCGACGTCGCGGAGTTCGGCGGTGCTGTCGCCGATCAGGGCGTCGCTTTTGACGAAGTAGCTGGCGAGGAGTTGGCCGCCCTCCTGGTTCTCGCTGGGGGAGAGTTCCTGCTTGATGCCGAACGGGGCTTGAGCGAAGGGGGCCTGGCCGCCGCGACCTTGGCCGGCGCCGCCCATGCCGCCCTGGCCCGGCTGGGGGTCGCCGGGCTGCCAGCCGCCTTGGCCCTGCTGGCCCTGCCCCTGGCCACCAGCCATTTGGCCCTGCTGACCGGCCTGACCGCCTTGGCCCCCTTGGCCGGGCTGGTTGCCGGCTTGTTGTTGGCCCTGGCCTTGGCCCTGACCCTGCTGGCCGCCTTGGCCTTGCGACTGCTGGCCCTGCTGCTGCCCCTGGCCCTGCTGGCCCTGACCCTGTTGCTGGCCGGCATTGGCCTGTTGCTGACCCTGCTGGCCGCCTTGCTGGCCGTTCTGCTGCCCCCCTTGCTGGCCCTGCTGAGCGTTTTGGGCGACTTGCTGGGCCTGTTGCTGGGCGGCCTGGACCTGCTGCATGTCCTGCTGGACGGCCTGCATCTGCTGGAGCGTCTGCTGCATTTGCTGGAGGCCCGGCTGGGCCCCTTGTTGGGCGCCGGCCTGCTGCTGGCCGGGCTGGGCACCGGGCTGCTGCTGCTGGTTGCCGCCGGCACCTTGCTGGGCCTGCTGCATCGCCTGGGCCATCTGCCCGGCGGCTTGGGCCATCTGCTGCCCGGCGGCCTGGGTGTTGGCCTGGGCCTGCATCTGCTGGAGCATCTGCTGGACCTGCTGCTGTTGCTGCTGGGTCGCGCCCTGGCCGTTGTTCATCTGCTGCATCGCCTGGGCGGCCATCTGCTGAAGCTGCTGCTGAGCCTGTTGGTTACCCTGGGCCGCCTGCTGCATGGCCTGGGCGGCCTGCTGGGCCTGCTGCTGGTTCATGCCGAGCTGTTGGAGCTGCTGCTGCATCTGTTGCTGCTGGGCCGGGTCCTGGGCGGCCTGAGCGAGCTGGTTGGCCAGCTGCTGCATCTGCTGGGCCATCGCCTCTTTCTCGGCGTCGGTCATCTGGTCGAACTCGTCGACGGCCTGCTCCATCTCGGTCATCGCCGTCTCGAGGTCGCCCTCCCGCAGCGCGTCGGCGGCGTCGGCGATGCGGCTCTCCTGCTCGTCGAGCGAGGGCAGGTTGCGTAAAAATGCTTCGTCCCGCTTGGCCTGGGCGTATTTGGCGTTGTTCTTGATCTGGTCGACCAAGGCCTCCTCCAAGCCCGAGGCGGCCTTGGCGGCGGTGCGGTTGGCGGCGGCGGCGTCGCCGATCGGGCGGCGGGTGAGCTCGGTCAAATCGCCCTTGGCCTGCAAAACCGCCTCCTGCTGCTGCACGTCGATTGGGGCGGCGTTGATGGCGGCCAACGCCTGCTCCACGTTCTGCCGGGCCCGCTCCCGCTGCTCGGCCGACTGCACGGTGACGGCGGGGTTGACCGGGTCCGAGTCGCCGAAGATGCCAATGTCGCTCATCAGCCATCCGGTCAGGCCCGCGGCCACCAACGTCGCGGCGGCGTACCCCATCATCTGCGGCACTTGCGGCCGGAACTGCCCGGCGAGGCTGACCGCGTCGGCCGTGACCTCGGCGTCCTTCACGGCGAGCTTGGCGAACGGCTCGCGGGTGTTTCGGAACGCCAGCGCGGTGCCGAACTTGTCCTTGAGGCCCAGCCGCTCGTCGATCGCCGCCGCCGCGGTCGGCAAATCGGGCCGCCGGGCGAGTGCCCAGACCGCCGCGACGATCAACGCCACGGCGACGAGGCCGAGCATCCAGTACGGCTCGCCGATGAGCCGCACGGCGACGAGCCGGGCGACGAGGACGTACAGGAGCGCCGCCACCCCCGCCACGAGCAGCGCCTTGGCCGCCAAGACAAGAAAATCCTGCAGCGCGATCCGCTGGCGAACGGCGGCGACGTGGCGGTCGAGGCGACTCATGGCATCATGGTAACGCGCGGGGCGGGAACTTGTCGCGGGGGAACTTCGGCAATGGCCAAGGGTTTCCGACCGACCGGACCTCCGCCGCAGTAGCGGCGGGGCTGCGCCTGAAGTGGGAGCGATTTTTATTTCGAGAGCAGCCCCGTCGCTACGCGGCGAAGGTCCGGTCGAATTCAGGCAACTCACGCTCCGGGGCGGCCGTGTCCGATAAGGGCGGCATGACGAATCGCCGTCCGATCGCGTTGGCTGCCCTTGCTGTGACCGGGGTGCTGGTGGGTGGCTGTGGCATGCTGGGCGGGCTCGGCGGGGGGCGGGCCGATTCGCGGGCGAAGGCGGTGCCGTTGCAGCTCGAGGACGCGCCGGCGGCCCCGAGCGACAACTACTTCGCCGCGGCCGACGCGCCGCAGAAGATCAATTTGTTCGGCGAGTTCGACGACGAGACGCCCGAGCCGGCGCGGCCGCCGGGGGCGTCGGGGTTTGCCCAGCTGACCTACGTCGACGAGGGCTACGACTCGGACGTGACCGTCGACGCCACCGGGACTTGGCTCGCCTTCGCCAGCACGCGGCACCAGGACCGGCCGGACATCTACCGGCAGCGGATTGGCAGCCAGAGCGTCACGCAGCTCACCGCCGACCCGGCCGACGACGCGTTCCCGAGCTTTTCCCGCGACGGCCAGAAGGTCGCCTTCGCCAGCAACCGGGCCGGGAGTTGGGACATCTACGTGATGGACGCCGACGGCAAGAACGTCACGCAGATCACCAGCGGCCCGACGCAGGACCTTCACCCGAGCTTCTCGCCCGACGGTCGGCGGATCGTGTTCAGCCGGTTCGGCGGGCGGAGCGGGCGGTGGGAGCTGTGGCTGGCCGACGTCGAAGGCGGGCCGCGGAAGATGATCGGGTTCGGGCTGTTCCCAACGTGGTCGCCGGACACGTCGCGCGACATCATCGCCTACCAGCGGGCCCGGCAGCGGGGGACGCGGTGGTTTAGCCTCTGGTGCATTGAGCTGCGGGACGATGAGCCATTGGCGCCGACGGAGGTGGCGGTGAGCACGAACGCGGCGATCGTCGCGCCGTGCTGGTCGCCTGACGGGACGGAGCTGGCGTTCGCGACGGTCATCGAGCCGGTGAGCGAAGGGCAGGCGGGGCAGCAGGACGTGTGGACCGTGCGGGCAGACGGCACCGACCGCCGGCGGCTGACCGACGGCATTGGCACCAACGCCACCCCGTGGTGGGCGGCCGACGGCCGGGTCTACTTCATCAGCGACCGCGGCGGCACGGAGTGCGTCTGGAGCGTCGCCGCCCGCGGCACGAACCACAGCACGGCGGCGCTGCCGACGGATTGAGCATCGTCCGGTTTCTGAGGTAGCTGCGGTGCGTTGCGCCGCAGCTACCCACACCCAATCACGCACAAGGTCAGGATGACTCGATGCGGTTTCTGCTTCTCCTCGCGGTTCTTCTCGTCGGTTGCTCCAAGACCGAGCCCTACGGCACAGAGCAAAAGCTCACCTTCCCCGGCGTCCGCGCCCAGACGTGGGCCGTCGCACCGGCGGTGAACCTTTCGGGGCGGCGGGCGGTTGATGCGTTGTTGCAAGCCGACCTGGTTTTTGAGGAGGTCTCCCAAATCACCGGCGTCACGGCGGTGCCGGTGAACCGGGTGGCGGAGGTGTACGCCTCGCTGAACGTCGCCACGGTGGAGTCGCCGGAGGAGGCGGCGCTCGTGTGCGAGCTGCTGGGCGTCGATGCGTTGCTCGTGCCGACGGTGACGCTGTACGACCCGTACGACCCGCCAAAGCTCGGGGCGAGCTTGCAGCTGTTCGGCCGCAAACCAATTACGGACAACGCGGTGGCCCTCGACACCCGCAGCCTCTCCCGCACGGCGACGGTGAGCGAGACGACCGTGTACGTTGAGCCGCCCGAATTCGTGCAGGCTGCCGGCGTGTTTGACGCCACCGACGGCACCACCCGCCAGCGCCTGATGCGCTACGCCGCCGGCCGCAACGACCCGGACGGCCCGATGACCGAGCGGGCGTACTTCATGGACATGGACGCGTTCAGCAGCTTCGCGTACCACGCGTTGCTGGAGGACTTGCTGAACACGCCCTCCAGCGGCGGCTGACGGGGCGGCGTCCCCGCCCCCCCTTTCTTCCCTCGGCTCCCCGTGGTACAACACGCGGCCCGGCGCGGGCGTCGCGGCGGTTGTTCGTGACGAGGAGCACGCCACATGGTCATCACGCTGTTGTTGTTCGCCGCCCTTTGCGGGGCGGCCGCGTTGGGTTACGCCTTTCTCCGCAGCCGGTGGGTTGCGTCGCAGGACGACGGCACGCCGGAGATGCGCGAGATCGCCGAGAGCATTTCCACCGGGGCCAAGGCGTTTCTGCGGCGGGAGTACACGTACCTGGCGATCTTCGTCGCCGTCGTGGCCGTGCTGCTGCTCATCGGGTACTGGGGCAACGAGCGGTCGGGCGCGCTCATCGCGCTGTCGTTCGTGGTCGGCGCGCTGTGCAGCGGTTTGGCCGGCATCTTCGGCATGCTCGTGGCGACCAAGGCCAACGTCCGCACGGCCCACGCCGCCCGCACCGGGCTGGGCGGGGCGCTCAACGTCGCGTTTTCCGGCGGGTTGGTGATGGGTTTGTGCGTCGTGGGCTTGGGCGTGCTGGGCTTGAGCGGGTTGTTCCTGCTTTACTACCTCGGCTACGGCGTCGGCGGGTTGGCGGATGACGACGCGCTCCGGGACGGGACCAAGCAAATCATCAGCATCCTCAGCGGCTTCAGTTTGGGTGCCAGCAGCATCGCGCTGTTCGCCCGCGTCGGCGGCGGCATCTACACGAAGGCCGCCGACGTCGGGGCCGACCTCGCCGGCAAGGTGTACGAGGGCATTCCCGAGGACGACCCACGGAACCCGGCGACCATCGCCGACAACGTGGGCGACAACGTCGGCGACGTCGCCGGCATGGGGGCGGACCTTTTCGAGAGCTACGTCGGCTCGATCATCGGCACCATGCTGCTGGGGGCGGCGTTCATCGGCGTCGTCGGGTTCGGCGTCGACGAGTTCCCGCTGGCGGCCGTCCTGCTGCCGCTGGTCATCGCGGCCACCGGCATCCTCGTCGCCATCGGCGGGTCGTTCCTCGTAAAGGTCAAGGAGGGCGGCGACCCGGCTCGCGCGCTCAACCTCGGCGAGTTCGGCTCGGCGGGCGTCATGCTGCTGCTGTCGTTCGGCATCATCCACCTCATGCTGCCGGCCAGCTTCGTTTACCAAAGCCCGATCGGCGGCGACGTCGATACCGGCCGCTTCGGCGTGTTCGTGGCCGTCGCCATCGGCCTCATCGCCGGCGTGCTCATCGGCCTGATCACCGAGTACTACTGCTCCACCGAACGCAACCCGACGTACACCATTGCCAAGGCCAGCGTCACCGGCAGCGCCACCAACATCATCGCCGGCCTCGCCGTGGGCATGATGAGCACGGGCCTGCCGATCATCGTCCTGGCGCTAGCGATCATGGGCGCTTCGTACTTCGCCGGCCTCTACGGCATCGCCATCGCGGCGGTCGGGCTGCTGAGCGTCATGGGCATCCAGCTCGCCGTCGACGCCTACGGCCCGATCAGCGACAACGCCGGCGGCATCGCCGAGATGGCCAAGCTGCCGCCGGAAGTCCGCGAGCGGACCGACAAGCTCGACGCCGTGGGCAACACCACCGCCGCCATCGGCAAGGGCTTCGCCATCGGCTCGGCGGCGCTGACGGCGCTGGCCCTGTTCGCCGCGTACATGCAGACGATCAACCTCGGCCGTGCCGTACCGCTGAGCCTCGACGTCTCGCTGCCGACGGTGATGGCGGGTTTGTTCATCGGGGCGATGCTGCCTTACGTCTTCAGCGCGCTGGCGATGAACGCCGTGGGCCGGGCGGCGAGCAGCATGATCGAAGAAGTCGGCCGGCAGTTCAACGAAATCCCGGGCCTGCGCGAGGGCACGGCCAAGCCCGACGCCGCCCGGTGCGTCGACATCAGCACAAAGGCCGCCACGCGGGAGATGATCCTGCCGGGCCTTTTGGCGGTCGTGGTGCCGGTGGTCATCGGGTTCATCAGCGCCCAAATGCTCGGCGGTCTGCTCGCCGGCGTGACGGTCAGCGGCGTGCTGATGGCGCTGTTCCAGGCCAACGCCGGCGGTGCGTGGGACAACGCCAAGAAACGCGTCGAGGGCACCATCAACATCGACGGCACCGACTACGCCAAGGGCAGCGAGCTGCACAAGGCGACCGTCGTCGGCGACACCGTGGGCGACCCGCTGAAGGACACCAGCGGCCCGAGCATCAACATCCTCATGAAGCTCATCGCCGTCGTCGCGCTGATCATCGCCCCGATCATCGCGGGCGACGGCGTCGGGCCGGCGGACGACGTGCCGTCGCTCGAGCAGCCGGGAATCATGCTGCCGGCGAACGACGCCGGGCCGCTCGGCGAGGCCGTGTTGGCGGAGTGATCCGGCGACCGGCACGATCCGCGGCACGATCCTACGGTGGGGCGTGCCACCTTTTCGTTTCGCCATCGCCGTCGTGCTGCTCGCCGCCGCGCCATTGCTGGGGCGGCCGTTCACGATCATCGACACCGACCTCGCCGAACAGTCGGCCAACGTCGAGCGGATCGACGCCGAGGGTGTGACGCTCGCGGATGGCACCGTGCTGCCGCTGGACGAGGTGTTTCGCCTCGAACGCGACCACCGCCGCGGCAACTTCGGCGGCTGGCTCGTGCGCGGCAACGGCGGCGAGCGCTCGCTGGGCACGCTGCTGGGTATCGAGGACGACGCCGTGATCGTCAACGTCGACCGCGTCGGCCCCATCGTGCTGCCGCTGGAGCGGGTGAGCAGCATCGCCCCGCTGAGCGCCGGCGAGGTGACGCCGCCAGCCGACCGGGAGGACGACATCATCGCCCTGGCCAACGGCGACCAACTCCGCGGTTTGCTCATCGACTTGGACAACGACCGCGCGATCGTCGAGCGGAACGAGGGCGGCGAGGTCGAGCTGCCGCTGAACCAGATTGCCGCCATCTACCCCGCCGACCTCGGCCGGCCCGAGCCGCAGCCGGCGTGGCTCATCGAGCACGAAACCTCCAGCCGCATCCGCCTCACCGACCTCATCTACGACGGCCGCACCTTCACCGGCCAAACCGCCGGCGGCGAGGTGAGCCTCGACGTCCGCGGCATCCTCTCCGCCGAGCAAATCGACGGCCCGATCCTCTGGCTGAGCACCCTCGAGCCGGCCTCGGCCGAGCACGTCCCCTACCTCTCCGCCGCCGCCCCCGCCCGCGTCGCCGGCCGCGACATCACCGCCCAATCCGCCAGCCGCCTCACGTTCGACATCCCCCCCGGCTACGCCACCTTCCGCACCCGCGTCGCCATCGCCGAGAACAACCCGCTGGCCGACGTCGACCTGCAAATCCTCCTCGACGGCGACCCCGCCTGGCAACAACAAGGCCTCACCGCCGGCCCCGCAAGCGAGCCGATCACCCTCGACCTCGGCGACGCCAAAACGGTCACCCTCGTCATCGACTACGGCCGCAACCTCGACGTGCAGGACCGCGTCAACTGGCTGCAACCCGCGTTCGTCAAGTGAGGCTCGCCGCTATGGTGACGGCATGAGCAAGGCCCAACTCGCCCTCGAAGATGGCTGCGTGTTCACCGGCCGCGCATTTGGTGCCGTCGGTGGCCAGACCGGCGAGGTGGTGTTCAACACCTCGATGACCGGGTACCAAGAGATCCTCACCGACCCCAGCTACGCCGGGCAGATCGTCACGATGACCGCCCCGCACATCGGCAACGTCGGCGTGAACCGGCGCGACGAGGAATCGGGCGGGCCGAAGGTGGCCGGGTTCGTCGTGCGGGAGCTGTGCCGGGTGCCGAGCAATTGGCGGAGCGAGGAGCCGCTGCCGGAGTATCTGGCCCGGCACGATGTCGTCGGCATCGAGGGCATCGACACGCGGGCGCTGGTCCGCCGCCTGCGGACCGGTGGGGCGATGCGGGGCGTCATCAGCACCGAAGACGCCTCGCCCGCCGAGTTGGTTGAGCAGGCGAAGAACGCCGCGGGCATGGCGGGGGCCGACTGGGTGAAGACGGTCAAGCCCGACGCCGCCGACGAGTGGCACGAGGACCGCGGCAAGTGGACCGCCGGCGACATGACCCGCGGCGACGGGCTGCACGTCGTCGCCCTCGACTGCGGGGCCAAGCACAACATCCTCCGCCACCTCGCCGACCGGGGCGTGAAGGTGACGGTCCTGCCGCCCGACGCCTCGACCGACGACATCCTGAAGCACGACCCGGACGGGTTGTTCGTCAGCAACGGCCCCGGCGACCCGGCCGCCGTTGATTATGCCGTGGCCAACCTGCGGCAACTGCTCGACCGCCGGCTGCCGACCTTCGGCATTTGCCTGGGCCACCAACTGCTCGGCCGGGCCATCGGCGCCGAGACCTTCAAGCTCAAGTTCGGCCACCGCGGCGGCAACCAGCCCGTCCAGGACCTCGACACGAAAAAGGTCGAAATCACCAGCCAAAACCACGGCTTCGCCGTCGACCGCGCAAGCCTTGAGCACGCCGGCGGCGTCGTCACCCACGTCCACCTCAACGACCAAACCGTCAGCGGCTTCCGCCACGCCGAGCTGCCCGTCTTCGCCGTCCAGTACCACCCCGAAGCCAGCCCCGGCCCCCACGACGCGGCCTACCTGTTCGACCGCTTCGTCGCCCAAATGATCGAGGCGAAGGCGACGCGGTGAGCAACGACGGCGATGAGATCGTCCATCAATGGAACCGCGGCCGCGGCGTGATGCTGAGCCTGTTCGGCTTCTGCTTGACCGCTGCCGGACTACTCGGCGTGTTCGAGATCCTGCTGGACAACTGGCGACTTTGGCACGTGCCTGAGTCGCCCAAACCGAAGCGGCTCGTCGGCAACGTTCTCGCCGGGCTCATCTTCATCGGACCGTGCGTGGTGGTGGGCCTGCTCGTTGCCTACGCCGGCATCGCCCACTTGCTGAACCGCACCGTCGTCGGCCGCGCCGGCTCAAGGTTAATCGCCCGTAGCTCTCCGATCCGCTGGCCGCGCAACGCCGCGATCCCCATCGGACGCCTCCGCGGTATTGAGGTCCGACAAGCGTTGTACCGAATCAACAATGGCCGCCCGCCGTGGCACGTCGTCGCCGTCGGCAACGGGCTGCCGCCGCAGGTCCTCATCGGCAGTGTCTCAGAAGCCCGCGCTCATGCACTGGCCGCCGACATCCGGCGGCTCCTGCCGGTTGCCGAAGCCGATGACATGCCCTGAGCGGCCACGCGGGCCTTGACCGTTCGGCGGTCCAGGCCAACCGCTTCGGCCGTCGCGGCGTAGCTGCCAAGCCTTTGGTGGACCGAGCGGACGTAGGCGTCGAGCAGCGCGTCGGCGGTGAGCTTGCCGTCGCGGGCGGCGGTGAGCCAGTCGCCGATGCCGCGGTCGGGGCGGTAGCAGCGGCGGACCAGCACGTTTCGCACGCACTGCTCCAACTCGCGGAAGTTGCCCGGCCAGGCGTGGCCGACCAGGTCTCGCTCGACGCAGCTCACCACCTCGTCCGTCAGCGCCTCGGCCGCCCCGACGCCGGCGACCCGCTCGGCGATGAACCGCACCAACCGGCCCAGCTCCTCGCGGTCGCCGTTGATCTGCTCGGCCAGCGTCGGCGTGCGGATCAAATCGCCGCTGATGCGGTAGTACAAGTCCGACCGGAACGACCCGGCGGCGATGTCGGCGTGCAGATCGCGGTGCGTCGCGGCGATGATCTTGCCGTCGAACGCCCGCTCCTTCAAATCGCCGACGCGTTGGAAGCGCCGCTCCTGCAGCACCCGCAGCAGCTTGACCTGCGTCGCCGGCGGGATCTCGCCGATCTCGTCGAGGAACACGCAGCCGCGGCGGTCGACGTTCTCGAACGCGCCCTTGCGGTCCATCGTCGCGCCGGTGAAGCTGCCCCGCTTGTGACCGAACAGCGTGCTCTCCACGAGCGTCTCCGGCACGGCCGCGAGGTTCATCGGCAAGAACACGCCCGGCGGCGCGAACACGCAGGATTCGGGAGAAAACGGCCGAAACTGCGCCTGGGCCACGGCCGTCGCCACCAGCTCCTTGCCGGTGCCGCTGGCCCCGAGGATCAGCGTCGGCAGGTCCCGCATCCGCCCGGTCAGGTGCGTCGCGTGGCGGCGGCGGTCATGGGTGAAGACGCTGTGCCACACCTCCGCCCGCAGCTGCGCCGCCGCTCGGCTGCCGCCGATGATCCGCGTGAACACCTGCACAAACGCCCGCCGCGTCTGGTACAGCACCGCGAACAAGTGCGCCGCCTCGAACGGCGGCGCATGCTCCGGATGCCCGAGCAGCGCCGCGTGATCGGCACGAAAACGCTTCCAGACCGTCGGCGGCACCCGCGTCGCCTCGCCCTCGATTTCCGCCTGAGCCAGCTCCAGGAACTGCGCGTGGCAGCGGTAGTACAGCACGTAGCAGGCGACGTCGGCGAACAGCTCGTACTCCCGCCGCGACACGCCCGGCCGGCGGATTCGCGGCCCGTACCGCGCCACCAACTTCTCGGCCGCCGTTTGCAGCGCGTCGAGGTTCGGCTGGAACTTCTGCGGATCGGCCGACCAACTCCACACCTCCGGCCCGGCGACGAACTGCTTGCCCAGCACCCGCGCCTCGACCTCCAGCCGCTCGGGCAGAAACGGGTTGCCGAACGAAAGGTCGCGAAAACCTCCAGCCTGGCGACGATCGGCGGCGGTGAACGAGGACATGCACCCAATGTACACGCTATGTGCAATCGCTGCATGCCAGCTACTTTCGAACCATGTCCTGATGCGTGTGATCGGCGTTTTCGCGTCTGGTACGGCCGGTGCTTAGAGGCAGGTTGACCCCCAACCAGGAGAACCCGAATGTCCATCCGATCTACCCGACACACCGGCCCCCTTGGCCTTGTCCTGCTCGCGCTCGTCGCGCTGTTCGCCGCCCCGCCCCGTGCCGAGGCGGGCGGGTTGCTCGTCGCCGACGGCGGGCTCGGCGGCCGGCTCGAAATCCTCAGCCACGACGTCGACGTCACCGTCAATAACGGCATTGCCGTCACCCACACCGAGCAGGTGTTCCGCAACACCGAGGACCGCGTCGTCGAGGCGCTCTACGTCTTCCCCGTTCCAAAGGGGGCGAGCGTCGCCGACTTCAGCATGTGGATCAACGGCCGCGAGATGACCGGCGAGGTGCTCGAGAAGGAGCGCGCCCGCGAAATCTACGAGAGCTACAAACGCACCCGCGTCGACCCCGGCCTGCTGGAGCAGGTCGATTACCGCACCTTCGAGATGCGGATCTGGCCGATCGCTGCCGGGGCGGAGCAGCGGGTGAAGGTGACGTACTACCAGGAGCTGGACGTTGATCACGACACGGCGACCTACGTCTACCCGCTGGCCACCACCACGGTCGACGACCGGGCCGACACCACGGTGCAGGGTCGGTTCAGCTTCAACTTCCAGGGCCGGGCGGCGGTGCCGGTGACAGGGCTCGAATCGCCAAGCCATCCGAACGATTTCGTGATCAATCAGCCAAGCGCCAACGCCGTGACGGCGTCGATGGAGCTGGCCGGCGGGTCGCTGGCGGAAGACGTGGTGCTCCACCTCACCGCCGAGCGGCCGATGACCGGCGTTGATGTAATCGCGAACAAAACCGGAAAAGAAGACGGGTTCTTCCAGCTGACCCTCACCGCCGGCGAGGAGCTGGAGGAGGCGTTCGATTCGGGCATGGACTACGTGTTCATCCTCGACGTCTCCGGCTCGATGCGGGAGGACCGCAAGCTGCAGATCAGCACCGACGCTGCGGCGAAGTTCGTCGAGGCGCTGGGTGAAAAGGATCGGTTCGAAATCCTCACGTTCAACAGCGGGCTCGCCAGCTTGTTCAACGAGTTGACAACTGCCGACGCGGCATCGTTTGCGGCGGCCGAGCGATTTTTGGCCGACCAGCGGGCCGGCGGCGGGACTCGGTTGCGGCCGGCGTTCGAGGCGGCCTACCGCTACGCCACCGACGCCGACCGGCAGCTCAACGTCGTGATCCTCTCCGACGGCTTGAGCGAGCAGGCGAGCACGGCGGAACTCACGCAGCTCATCAACCAGCGGCCCAACTCGGCGCGGGTGTTTTGCATCGGCGTGGGCAACGACGTGAACCGGCCGCTGCTGGAGCAGATCGCCGACCGCTCCGGCGGCCTGGCGGCGTTCGTCAGCCCGCAGGACGACCTCGGCCGCGCGGCCGCCGCGTTCCGCCGCAAGCTCGTCCGGCCGGTGGCCACCGATTTGTCGATCACCGTCAGCGGCGAGACCTACGACGTGACGCCCGGCGAGATGCCCGACCTCTTCCACGGCTCGCCGGTCCGGTTGTACGGCCGGTACGTCGACGGCGGGCGGACGAAGGTCACGCTCTCGGCGAACGTGATGGGCCGGGATGTGACGCGCAGCATCACGGTTGATTTGCCCGACCAGAGCGACGCGAACCCGGAGATCGAGCGGATGTGGGCGTGGCACCGGATCGACGAGTTGCTGAAAAAGGACGACCGCGCCGGCAGCCGATCGGCGGCGACGATTGCGGAGATCGTCCGCCTCGGCGAGGGGTTCTCGATCGTGACAGAGTACACCAGCTTCATCGTGTTGGAGAACGACGCGGAGTACCAGCGGTGGAACATCGAGCGACGGAACGCGCTGCGGATCGAGCGGGACCGGGCGGCCCAGGCCGAGGTGCGGCGGGAGTTTGAGCGGCTGCGGGAGAAGGCGGCGGCGGACGTCGGGCCGGCCCCGCAGCGGGAGGCGGAGCCGTTGGCGCGGTCAATCGAGCCGACGCCCGGCGTGCCGAGCCAGCCGCGGGTCGAGCCGCAGGCTCGCGATAGTGGCGACCTCGATTTCCGGCCGGTCCGCAACCGCAACCGCGGCGGCGGCAACGGCGGCGGGGCGATCGACCCGATCGCCGGGGCGTCGCTGCTGCTAACCGGGTTGATCGGCTTGGCTTGGGGCCGCGGCCACTTGCGGACCGGCGGCCGCGACGGGGGGCGGCGGTGAACATCGTCCTCGCGACGGATGCCGAGCAGGGGGTCGGCACCCAACCCGCGGCGTCGTCGGCTGACTGCCGGCGACGCCGCTTGCCGTGGCTGACGGTGACGCTGTTCGCGTTGCACTGCCTGCTCGAGCTCGATCCGACACGGTGGCAACTCGACCGCACAATTGGCGGCGAGCCGTGGCGTTTGGTAACGTCGCACTTCGTCCATTGGACGATCGGCCACCGGTTCTGGGATGCCGCGGTGTTCCTCGTGCTCGGCGTGATGATCGAGCAACGCGACCGCCTCGGCCTCGGCGCCACCATCGGCCTCGCCGTCGCCGCGTGCTCGGCGACTTTCACCATCGCGTACCCGGAGCTGACAACCTACCGCGGCCTCAGCGGCGTCGACATGGCCCTTGCCGCGCTGCTCGGCTGCCACCTGCTGCAAACGCCGATTCGACTGATCGGCGTGCTGTTGCTGCTCGGCTTGGTGATCAAGATCGCGCTGGAACTTTGGGCGGGTTCGGCGATTTTTGCCGATGGCGCGTTCGTGAACGTCCCGTGGGTCCATGCCGCCGGCGCAATTGTCGGCGCCGTCATCGGCCTCGCGCGGCGGCGCTGAAAAAACTTTCGCCACGCAAGATGCCGCTGCTGCTGTCGTAGCAGGGTGGCCGGACCTGTGTTCGTCCGGCAATCGACCCACGCCGGTGGATCCGCGATGACTGTTGCCCACCACGCCGCCCACGAGTTGAACCTGCAGCGCCGCAATTGCCAAGCTCGCCGAGCACTGCGGCTGGCCACCGGCGCGACGGTCGAGACGCTGGAGGAGCGGCAACTGCTCAGCGGCTACGAGCCGGCGACCACGCCGTTCGTCATCGTCCACGGCCTGTTCGGCTCGCTCAACCGCGACCCGTACCAGAACGAGTGGTACGCCAACCGCGGCATTCACCCCGACAAGCTCGTGCTCGATCCGCTTGCCGGTTTGTACGACGACATCGTGCAGACGATGATCGACCGATACGCCCCGAAGATGCGGTGGCTGCTGGGCACGTTCGACTTCGTCTTCCCGAACCCCGACAACCTCAACGACCCGGTGGCCGCCGAACTCGATCCGATCTCGCCGCAGCACAAGGCGAACAACCCCGCCGCCACGCCCGGCGTCGTGACGCACCTCGAGCCAATCGAGCGGAAGAACGACTGGCTCATCGACCTCAACGACGGCCTCGACCACCTGGCCTTGGCCGTCATCGGCTCTGGCGTGCTCGACCCGGCGCTGTCGAGGCTGCGCGATCAAACCAGCGGCCAGGCCACGGCCGCGGGTTTGCGCAGCGGACTCAAGATTCTTCAGGGATATTTGCGGACTGGCGACGACACCGACGCGTTCTACAACAAGCCGATCCCGCTGATCGGCCAGTCGCTCAACGGTTTGCTGCAGCCCGAGGCGATGCTGACGCGGCTGCTGATCGACCCGCTGCTGGATGACCTCGACGATGTCACGTTCGGCGAGAACGCGGTCGAGAAGCTCCAGGCCGCCGTCGTCAAGCTGCGGGACAAGACGCTGTACGACGACCCGCAGTTGCAGCCGACGATCGCTTCGGGCGACGGGTAGCAGGCGATCCCCTTCGTGGTCGACGTCGGCCGGACCGGGTTCCACGTGCTCGGCGACGGCACGACCGCGGTGCTCGGCCCGGTGTTCGACGCGCTGAACCGGGCGGCCGGTTTGGACCACACGGCGGCCGAGCGATTCGAGGCGGCCGCCATTCGCGACGGGGTGGCGGCGAAGATCGCCGGGCGCGTCGAGTTCGACGCCGAGTTGCCCCTGAGCCTCGGTGCGGAGCTGGCCGACCTCGGCATCGCCGCCGCCACGCTGCAGTACCGGCCGATCGGCGGCAAAAATTCCTGCTCGCCAGCGACCTGAACGGCGACATCTTCGAAGAAACTGGCGGCGGCACGCTCGACGTCCGGCTGCCGGCACGGTTCACCCTCGGCGGCAACGACCTCGAGCTGCTCATCGAAGTCACCACCGCAAACCAAGGCATTGGCGGCTCCGAAGGCAAACTGTTCGACGGCGAGATCGTCTTCCTCGTCAACGGCCAGGACCCGACGCAGTTCAGCCTCGACGCCGCGCTGCAGAAGTTCGCCCAGTTCGGCGCGAGCGACATGCCCTTGATTATCAGCGAGTTTGGCGGCGCAGTTGGGGAAGTGTTCAATGCCATCGGCGAGCAGGACATGCCGTTCACCGACCGCACGCTCTGCGACTTGCTCGACGACATCGGCTTCGACGAGTTGTTTGACCCGACGACGAACAGCGACGACATCATCAACAACTTCGACGCGTTCATCGATCAACTGCGGGCTCGGGGCCGGGGCACGGTGGACGACCTGGTGCTGGCAATCGACGGCGGCCGACTTCGAGGCGGCGGGGCTGGCGCTGGCCGGCATCAGCAGCAACGCGGCGGTGTTGGTGACGGCCGACTTGCGGCTCAAGCTGCGCGTCGGCTTCTCGTTCGACGGCCTAATCGCGTTGACGCCGGCCGACGCCGACCCGGTGTTCCACGCGGCGAACCTGCCGGCCGGCAGCTACAACTCGGCGGCGAGGTTAGTGGCGGCGCTCAACGCCGAGGTCGCCACAATCGCGGCTTTGGCCCGGAAGTTGGAAGTGGCACTCGATTTTGACCGGCTGGTCCTCCGTGGCATCGGCGGCACCGAGGTGATCGAGGTCGACGCCGATCGCGGCAACGCTGCGGTCCGCGACCTCGGCTTTGCAGTCGGCCCGATCGCCGCCGTTGACGCGTCAACCAACCTGTTCATCGAGAAGATCGACAACGACCCGATGTTCAGCGGCAACTTGTCGGTGGCCCTGCAGCCGATCGGCAGCGAGGCCTTCGGCGAGGCGTACGTCGGGCCGCTGCGGTTAATGTTGGTCGACCCACGAGCCGGTGCCGCGGCCGGCGGTTCGGAGATCGGCATCGGGTTCGGCGTCTCGATCGTCAACGTCCTCGACGCGAACAACCCGCGTGTCAACCTGCCCGACTTCGCCAGCACTCGGCTCGCCGTCGAGCGAACCGGCGGCCGCGGCACAATCGACTTCGGCCTCGCCGACCCGGTCCGCGTCACGCTCCGCTACGGCGACGACCGCACCAACAACGCCAGCCGCTTCGAGCTGCTCAATCTCTTTCCCGAGGCCGACAACATCCAGACCGACCTTAGCGGCGACGTCGCGTCGCTCGCGGCGTTCGGCGACCTGGACCTGACGATCGTGCTCGACGCGGTGCGTGCGTTTGCCGACTGGCTGACGCAGCAGGAGGCCGTCCGCAGCGGTTTTGGCATGAAGATCCCCGGCTTCGACGCCAATGTCGGCCAAGCCGTCGGCATCGGGCAGGGCATCCTCGACTCGCTCGACGAGATTGCCGCCGGGGCGAAGCCGACCGCGCTGCAGGAGTTGGAGCAGCAACTCAACGCCGCCTTCCGCGCCGCGTTCGGCTTAACCGACGACGTCAACCCGTTCCGCTTCCTGTTCGACGTCGCCGACGGCGACCCTGTGCTGAAAATGGCGTTCGACGTCAGCCGCGAGTTCGTCAGAATCGACAGCGACTTCGATCTGTTGCTGGATCAGTTGTGGGACCGCGTCCCACAGCTTCAGGAGCTCGACGCGCTGCGTGGCGAGATTGGCGGCGGCTACGACCTGCAGGTGGCCGGCCGGGCGGCGGTGACGGTCGGGCTGAACCTCGCCGAACCGACCGCCGGGGCGCTGCTGTTCGAGGCGGATGAGAACAACGTCGCCCAGGGCGTTTTCCTCGGGTTCAACGGGGGTTTGAGGGGCTTCGACGCCTCGTTCGGCTCGGGTCTGTTCGACGCCTTCGCCGTCACCGGCGGCAGCCTCACGCTCGGCACCCCAGCCGCGCCGCCGACCGTCGACCAACTCGGCGTCGATCAAACGGCCGCCACGCAGTTCGGCCAGGCGCTGCTGAAGATCGATCCCGCCGACGGCCGACCTCATCGATGACGCGTTGGAGACGGCGTTCATTAACCTCGGCCTCGTCGACCCGGACGTCGCCACTGCGGGCTGTCAGCCCGCAGCTACGTATACAGTCCCGCCGTATGATGGTGCGTCGGATTTGGCCCAACGCATCCTTGTTAAGCAGGCATTATGGGACAACTACTCCACGGCAGCGCCACCACGACAGAGGCAACTCGTCTCGCGATCCGCCGTGGGTCAAGAGAGCTTAAAGACCCTCGCCGCTCGCTACGGCATCAACCCCCCACCGTCGCCAAGTGGCGTAAGCGTGACTCGCCTGCCGATGCGCCGCATGGGCCCAAGAACCCACGCTCAACCAGCCTGAGCGCCGAGGAGGAGGCGACGTGCGTGGCGGGCGACGCCACACGCTGCTGCCGCTGGACGACTGCCTCTACGCCCTGCAGGCCGGCATCCCGTACCTGACGCGATCGAGCCTGCACCGCTGCTTGGTCCGCCACGGCATCAGCCGCCTGCCGGACGTCGACGGCGAGAAGCCGGCCCGCAAGAAACCGAAATAAGTTCAAGCAGTACCCGATCGGCTACTTCCACTTGGACATCACTGAAGTGCGCACCGCGGAGGGCAAGTTGCACCTGTTCGTCGCGATCGACCGCGCCAGCAAGGTCGCCGTCGCGCGGCTGGAGGCGAGGGCCAACCGCAAGACCGCCACCGCCTTCCTCAACCAGCTCGTCGAGGCGGTGCCGTACCACATCCACACGATCCTCACCGACAATGGCATCCAGTTCGCCGAACAGCCGCGAAACCGCAACACCATCCTCTCACGGCCAATGCGGTTTGATATGATCTGCGAGGCGAACCGGATCGAGCACCGGCTAACCAAGCCGAACCATCCTTGGACGAATG
>CAYLSV010000018.1:0-20595 GCA_964386435.1 uncultured Tepidisphaerales bacterium | reverse complement strand
ATCCACACGATCATCACCGACAACGGGATCCAGTTCGCCGACCTGCTCAAGAATCGCAACGGACATACCGCCCGCTTGCGTGTGCACATGTTCGACCTCGTGTTCGACCTCGTGTTCGACCTCGCCTGCCGCCGCCACGGGATCGAGCATCGCTTGACCAAGCCAAATTACCCCTGGACCAACGGCCAAGTCGAGCGGATGAACCGCACGATCAAGGAGGCGACCACCAAACGCTTCCACTACGACGACCACGAGCAGCTGCGCCAACACCTGGCGACCTTCCTCGCCGCGTACAACTTCGCCAAGCGGCTCAAGACCCTTCGGGGCCTGACCCCGCACGAGTTCGTCTGCTGCAAGCGGCAAGACGAACCCGACCGCTTCAGCCGCGATCCGACGCACCATCATACGGCGGGACTGTACAACTAAGACCCCGTGACAAACGCCGTTACGCTCAACCAACTGACGCTCGCCGAGGGCGACTACCGCCTGACGGTCAACAACGGCGACAGCCTCAGTGATTTGGCCGGCTACGTCCTCGATGGCGACGACGACGGCGTGGCCGGTGGGGCGGCGGTCCGGGCGTTCACCGTGGCCGTCGATCAGGCGCGAATCATAGATGTGCGACTCGCCGCGCTGCCGGACGCCACCGTCGATCAACGATCCCGCGTGACCGCGGCCGTCGTCAGTTTCGACAAAGCGTTCACCTTGCCGCGGGCAACTTCAGCTTGGTCCGCGTCCGCGACGGCGACGACAACCTCGTGAACCAACCGGTGGCTGGCCTCGTCTGGACCGACCTCGACGGCGACGGTCGGCAATGGCAGATCGAGTTCGGCAACACCGCCGACGCCGAGGCCGGGTCGCTGGCCGACGGCGTGTACGAACTGACGGCCACCGCTCCCGGCGGCGCCCCGGTCACGCTGCGGTTCCACCGCCTGTTCGGCGACGTCTACGGCGACGGCTCGGTGAGCAACATTGACCTCTTCGCCTTTCGAGTCCGGTTCGGCGACGCATTGACCCTCTAAATCACCCCAACTTCCGGAGAACCGAGAACATGCACCTTTCCATCCACCGTCTCATTCTCGCCGCCACCTTCACCGCCGCGGCCGTGCCGATTGCCTCGGCCGACTTCCGCTTTGATGTCGCGCCGGCTGGCACGACCGACTTCGACGTCGACCTCGCCGCCGTGGTGCCGCTCACGTTCGACGTCGATCTGTTCATCGTCGAGGACGATCGAAAGAACGACGACGTCGAGCTGACCGACGCCGACCTCGGCCTGACCGGCGTCGTGTTCACCCTGTCTCGGGTGGCGGGCGATGCGCAGCTGACCGGGTTCGAGTTCGCCGACAACTTCGCCGCCTCGTTCTTCAGCGAGGTGGCCGTGGACGAGCTGACGGTGGAGGCGACCGGGGCGACCCTCTTCGGCGGCAGCACGGCCTTCGGCGTCGAGGCGGGCGACGAGCGGGCGGTCCGGCTGGGGACGGCGACGATCGATTTGATTAGCGCCACGACCGACGCCGAGTTCACGCTCGCCAACGGCATCACCAGCCAGAACGGCTCGGGCGACACGACCTTGGGTAACCCGCTGACCAGCGGCCGAGCGATTGTGCCGGCGGCGGCGTCCGGCGTGGCCATCCCGGAGCCGGCGGCACTGTCGCTGTTGGGGGCCAGCGTCCTGCTGTGTCGGCGGCGGTAGGAGCGGAACCGACGCGGAATTTCTTACCCGAATTTTGGTCGCAAGGTAACGTTCAGGCACGGGGCGTTGATGTGGTTTGTGCTGGCGGGCGGAGGTTGCCTTGTCGTCGCGGTTCGAGGCTGGCCTGGGATCGTTGTCGGATGTCCTGCTCGACGACTGGCTCACACCCGAGTCGGCGGCGGGCGGTGAGATCGTCGGGCGATCCATCGGCCCGTACCAACTCATCAGCCGGCTCGGCACGGGCGGCATGGGGTGCGTGTACCTAGCCCCGCAGGAGTACCCGGTCCGCCGCCTGGTCGCGCTCAAGCTCTCGCGGCCGGCGCTGACCGGGTCGGACCCGAAGCGGATGCGGGCCCGGTTCGATCTGGAGCGGCAGGCGCTGGCCGATCTGGACCACCCGCACATCGCCGAGCTGCTCGACGCCGGCGATTGCGACGCCGCCGATTTCGGAGCCGAGGGGTGGCCGTACTTCGTGCTGGAGTTCGTCAACGGCACGGACATCGTCAGCTTCTGCGACGAGCACGAGCTGGGCATCACGGACCGCGTGCGGCTGATGGCCAAGGTGTGCCGGGCGTTGCAACACGCGCACTTCGTCGGCTTGCTGCATCGTGATCTGAAGCCGTCGAACATCATGATCGTCGTTGACCCGGTGGACGGCCCGACGCCCAAGCTCATCGACTTCGGCTTGGCGGCCGAGCTTTACCCGGCGGCCGCGCCGGACGCCCGGCTCACGCTGCCCGAGACGCCGATGGGCACGCCGATATACGCCGATGTGCGGCGGGGGAGGCCGACACCGTCGCCCTGTTCGTGACCGACTTGTTTTCGGCAACCGACCCGTACGCCGCCGCGCAAGTGCTGAGCGTCGAGGCGTTGCTCGACGAGGCGGCGACGCAATTGCAAACCCAGCCCGATCTATCGCTCGACGCCCGGCTGCAGCTGCACACGCAGCTCGGCGACGTGTTCGCCGTCCGTTTGTTGCGGCGGCGGGCGCAGGCGTCTTTCGAGCAGGCGCTGGCGTTGCTGGATGACGCGGATGACGACAATGTCATCCGCCGGCTGGAGTTGCAGCGGCGGCTGATCGGCACGAAGCTCGACTTGATCGAGACGGTCGCGGCGTATGGACTGTCGATCGTCGCGGTGCGCGAGGCGGAGCAGAAGCTGCCGGCGGGGCATCCGCTGATCACCCGGTTGCGGGCGCAGCAGGCGCTGGCCGACACCTGGCCGCAGGAGCGGCTGCACGGTTACCGCCTCGAACGGGCCCGGCGGCTGGCCGAGTCGGCGGTCGCCGAGGCGCGGCAGTTGGCCGGCGAGCCGCGGGTGCTGGTCGAGGCGCTCGAGGCGCTGGGGGCGGCTCATGCGCGTGGCATCTCGCTCGAGCGGGCCGACGCGTTGTTCACCGAGGCGCTGGCTGTTGCCGAGGCCCACCCGGCGGCGGTGCCGGCGTTTTCCCGGGGACAATTGATCATTCGGCGGGCCGAGGTGCGGCGGGATCTGGGGCGGCACGACGCCTCGCTCGCCGACGCCCGGCGGCAGCTGGACGCCGCGCTCACTGCGTTGCCGCCGGACCACCCGGTGGTGCTGCAGGCCCGCACCGTCGTCGCCGAGACGCGGCTAGCGATGGGGCAGACGGCGTTCGCCACCAACGAGCTGCACGCCGTGCTGGAGCTGGCCCACGCGAACTACCCGGCGACGCACTCGGTGCTGCACCGCCTGACCGTCACCCTCGCCACGCACCTCTGGAACCGCGGCGACCGCGAGGCGGCGCTGGCACTTTGGGACCGGCAACCGGCGCTGGCGTTGCGGCGGGATGCCGACGGTTTGCACGCCGCCGACCTGCACAATCGGGCCGGTTACTAGACACAGTGGCGGAAGATCGACACCGAGTGAGGCTACACCGCCGACGGGGCGTTGCGGCAGCGCATGGTCGATCTTTACCAGAAAGGGGCCGATTTGGCGGCGGCGAGCGTGAACATCGACTTCCACCACAGCTTGTGGCTCCGCTTCGCCGCCGTGCTTTACGCCCCGCCCGTCGAGCAGGTGGCGCTGTGGACCGGCATGGCCCGCGAGGCCGAGGAGTGGACCGAGCGGCACGGCCGAACCCAACGCCTGCTGCCGTTGCTGCGGCTGCAGCTGAGCAACTCCGAAATTGCCAAATACACCGGCCTCGGCCTCGAACAACGGCTGGACTTCGCCCGCTCGGCCGCCTGTTCCGACCCGGCCCGGCCGCAGTGGGTGAGCGGGTGGAACGCGTGGGTTACTTGAACGAGCTCGAACAAGTCAGCCGCCTCGATGAAGCCGACCGCGTGTTCCGCGACCTGCTGGACACGGCCCGCGCCTCGCTGAGCCGGGCGAACGCGAACACCTGCCGGTACATAAATGATACGTCGCCTTTCTCGGCCGCCGCGGATGAGAGCTGTCGCCATCGAAGATCGAGACGCCGGCCGGGCGATGAATCGAGCTGGACGAATTGGGCGAGACGATCGGCACGTCGTGGCACCCGATTTACGTCAGCTACCAGATGACGCCGGTGGTCACGCTGCTCGAATCGTCCGGGCGGCACGAGGCGGCGCTGAAGGTTTGCGAGCGGGCGGTCCGGATCGCCAAGCAGCGGAACGAGCCGGCAAAGTCGATTGCCGCGCATCGGCGGGCGGTGGCCGAGCGGACCGGCGAAGGCGGTGCGTCATGGCGCGTGCCGCGACGCCCGTCCGATTCCCGCTGACGCCGTGGACGCTGATCCACCGCGTGAACGAGCCCGTTGCCGACGAACCGATGGACGTGGCGCCGCGGCGGTGGTCGCTTGGCGAACTGGTGGAGATGTACCGCCAGCCGCTGCTGTTTGATCTGCACCGCCGCCACCGGCTTTGCGGCAACTCGACCGACGAAACGCCGGCCGGGTTCGTGGCCAACCGCATGGTGCACGGCAACCTGGTACATCACGCCGACCGCAGCCGGGGGCGATTCCGGGCGCTGTTGCTGGTCGCGCTGGATCGGCACGTGATTGATGAGTACTGCCTGCGCCGGCGGCGGGTGCCGATCGACGGGCGGGTGCCGGTGGACCAAACGGCCGCCCGCGTGGAGCAGGCGCACGAGGCGGTGGAGCGGGCGTGGGCCAAGCAGGTGCTCAGCGGCGTGATCACGTCGGTGGCCAAGCACTGCCTGAGCAACAACCGCAGCGACGTCTGGCTGGTGCTGGAGCAACGCGTGATCCTGCCGGCCCTCGACGGCCGGGCGCCGGTGGGCAACGCCGATCTCGCCGCCCGCCTGGGCATCGAGCCGGCAGCCGTCTCGAACCTGCTGGTCACCGGCAAGCGGCTGTTCATCCGCACCCTCCGCCAAGCCGTGACCACCTACGCCTGGCCTGGCGAGATCGACGACGAAATTCGCGACCTCTGGACCGCCTTCCGCCGCCGCTGACGCCGCGTGAGGTGCAACCCGGCTGAACCCACAGTGCACTTCCAGCGATGCCCAGCTCCGGCAACCTGCTACCCGCGAGAAGGCACAAGAAGCCCCACCACTGCGCAGCAGCGGGGCTTCACCCGAAGTGCCAAAGCCTGGATCACTGCGTAGCCCCGCCGTCAGCATGGCGGTGGGGGTTTTGGCGATGCACGCGGATCAGGATGTCCAACCAAAGTGCAAGGTGCGCGAACATAAATCAGGTAGCCGCGGGGCCTGCCCCGCGGCTACCTGAACATCGTGTGGCTTGCGAGAGGATCCGGGTGCTTATTCCGATCTCAAGCCACTGGGCGGCGGCGGAGGAGGCCGAGGGTGCTGGCGGCTAGCAGGCCGAGGGTGGCGGGTTCGGGAATGGCGACGATGCGGCCGTCTTTGACGTTGTCGTAGCGGAAGTCGCTGGCGAGGTCGAAGCTGGTGTCGCCGTTGGCGAGTTGTTCGAGGTACGACTGAAGCGCGGCCTGGTCGCTGATGCCCAATCGGGTGAAGTCGTAGGTTTGTGAGAGGTAGGCGGCGAACGTCTGGTCACCGCCGTTGGCGAGGAAGTCGACGGTGGCGACGTCAAGGGTGTCGCCCGGCTGGACGACGCCGTCGAGGACGATGACGTCGTTGCCGATGACCAGCGTGTTCACGCGGCTGCCGGCGGAGACGATGTTGCCGTTGGCGTCGAGTTCAAGGGCGTCGGCGGTGATGTCGTAGATGAGCGTCACGTTGCCGCTGACCTGCAAGAACCGGCCGGTGCCGTCGACATTGGCGCGGTCGACCTCGATGCCGGGGCCGGGATCGGTGTCGGTCACGCGGCTGACGGCGTTCTCGAAGATCAGGCGCACGTCGTCCCGCGCCACGTCCTCGACGACCGAGACGATGTTGCCGAACGGCGAAACGTCGAAGGTGGTGAGCACCGACACGTCGCCGGCGTCGATGTCGTCGCGGATGCCGCCGCCGTTGACGAAGGCGAAGTCGGGCGTGTCGACGCCGAAGTCGCCCGCCGCGCCGGTGGCGGCGGTGAACAGGCCGTCGGCGACCAAATTGCCCAGGGCCGCCTCCTCGGCGCGGATCACGTCGCGGTCGCCGTTGCCAATGAGCGTTTGGCTGCTGGTGGCGATCACCTGCTGCCCGAGGCTGGCGACGAACTGCTCGACCGGGTTGACAATGTTGGTCTGCGTGGCGGCGTCGGGGGCAAAGCCTTGGTTGATCTGGGCGTTGCTGCTGGCGTCGAGGCCGGTGAAGTTGCCGGCGGCGTCGAAGTTGAGCGTCGCCCGCCCGAGGTAGCCGTATTCCGGCCCGGCCGTCACGACCGGGATGCTGCCGGCGAGGGTCGGGTACGCCGGGATGTCGACGCTGTCCCCCGCGAGCAGCCCGGTGTCGACCACGCTCAGCGGCGCGCCGCTGCCGTACACGCTCGTCGGCGAGGGCGCGGCCAGATCGGCCAGAATCTCGTCACCGCCGCCGGCGACGATCAAATCGATGTCGCCGCTGAGTTGACTGGTGAGGGCGACGTCTTCGCTAATGCCCTGCAAATGGCTGACGAGGATGATGTTGTCGACGCCGCCGGCCTTGAGCGTGGCAACCTCGGCGTTGACGCTGCTGACCACGTCGTTGACGCTCACGTTGCCGGGGCTGGTGATAAACGGCAGGTTTTGCGTGGTCGCGCCGACGATGCCGACCTGCTTCGTGCCGGCGGCGGTGTTGACGGTGACGATGGTGCTCGCCCGCAGATCGCTGCGGCCGGCCAGGGCCGCCTCGCCGGAGAAGTCGAGGTTGGCCGAGAGGAACGGTACGCTGGTGTCGTCGAGGAACTCGCCGAACACGCTCGGCCCGGCGTCGAACTCGTGGTTGCCCACGGCCGCCGCGTCGTAGCCGATGGCGTCGAGGGCCAGGGCGTCAAAGAACGTCCGGTTGCCCACCGGCCCGCTGTTGAGGCTGGCGGCGAACTCGGGGCTGGGGATGAAGCTGTCGCCGGCGTACAGCGTGACGACGCCGTGGCCCTGCGTGTTGTAGAAGTTGCGGGTCTGGTCGACCAGCGTGACGAACTCGTCGGCGGCCGAGAGGTTGCTCTCGCCGTCGTTGTTGTGCAGCACGGTCAGGCTGTACTGGGCGAGGGCCGGGGCGGCGGACAAACAAGCAACCGCAAGGGCGGCGGCAACGGCGGGGCGGTGGTGGTGGTGGTTCATTCTCTCAGGACGCGACGGCATGCCGCGCTTTTCTCCGCCGGCATCGTCGGCACCTGGGCGGCGGCGGGCATTGTCAAAGCGTGAAGAGTTCGCGAGAATTTGGTTTGGGTCGCCAGCTCCAGCCGCATTGAGCGGCCCGACCTTGAGAAGCCGTGGGTGGCGTCGGCAAGGGTGGGGGTAACTTCTGCGCCGCGATCGAGCAGCAGGCGGACGGCCAACGGGTTGCCCGAGCGGGCGGCGAGGAACAGCGGCGTCTCGGTGGGTTGGGCGTGGGCATTGGGATCACAGCCGGCATCGAGCAGGGCGGCGACTACATCGTTCCGCCCCGCCCCCGCAGCCAACGCCAGCGGCGACAACGCCGCTTCAACCCGCGAACGGCCGGCGAACTCTTGAGCCGCACGCAGCGCGGTTTGCGGATCAGGATCGGTGAGGGTCGCCTGAAAAGCGTCAACTTGTGCTTGATCGACGCCGTCGCCCTTGGCGCAGGACAGGGCGATCCAATAATCGGCGACGTGGGCGGCAAACATCGCGAACCCCAACATGGTGATCAGCAGGTTGGCGCTGAAGCGGGTGGCAGGGTTGGCAGGACGTCGGGCACTCATGCCCCGCATGACGCCACCCTCGGCCGAACGTGCGGGAATCGGGTAGAAATTTTCGTGGGTGAGTTGCGGTGCAACGCCGCACGATCCGTTGGGTGCGTTGTCGTGAGGGAGCGAGATGCCAACGAGCGGCGAGAACGAGTTTTGGCAGCGCTATCGACGCGACGGCAGCGGACCGGCATTCGAGGCGGTTGCTGCGTCGGTGCGGCCGTTGGCGGCGTCGATCTGCCGGGGGCTGCTCCGGTCCGAGCCGGACGTGGACGACGCGGTGCAGGAGACGCTGTTGCGGCTGGTCCGCCACCGCCACGAGATTCACGGATCGCCCGCCGCGTGGGTGGCGGCGACGGCGCGAAATGTCTCGCTCGATCGGCTCCGCCGCCGCATCCGGCAGCGCAACCGTGAGCGGGCACTGGGCGGTGAGGGCCGGGCGCGGCGTGGCACGCTTGATTCGATGTCGCTGGCGGTCCGGGTCGAGGCGCTGCGGGGCCGGCTGCCCAAGGCGGTGGCGGCGTTGGACGAGGCGGATCGGGCCCTTTTGCACGAGCGGTTCGTGGCGCGGCAGCCGCTGCGGGCGCTGGCGGTTCGGGCCGGCGTTGACGCCTCGACCCTGAGCCGCCGGGTGTCGGCGATGCTGGACCGGCTGACCGAAATCGCCAGGAAGTTGGGTGCTTTCGATGCCGACGCGGTGACGATCGCGGCATGCTTTGGCGACGCCCGGCGGTTGGAGATGGACTTGGGGTGCCCGGTGGGCGACGGCTTGCGGATGGCCGTCGACTGGCCGGCGCTGCTGGACCGGGCCAGCGCGGCCCAACCGGGCTTGCTGCCGGGTTGGAGCCGGCAGCTTCGGGTCGGGTTCTTCACGAGTTGGGCCTCGGCGACACGGGTCACCCACGACGGCTTTTCGGTGCCGGTCGACTTGCAGATGAGCCTCTCCCGCTGGCTGCCACACGGCCCGGTGCAACCGGTGGCGGTAATTGAGCCACGCAGCAGCGGCCACGGGCTGATCGAACGGGCGGTCCGGGACTACGAGTTGTTTGGCGGCGTCATCGAGATCACCGATGCCGAGGGCTTGGGCACGCTGGACGTGCTGATGATCGGCAACGACTTCTTTCTGTCCGCGGCCGGGGCGCGGGCGGTGCGGTCGGCGGTGGAGTCGGGCATGGGTTTGAACTCGGGCAAGTTTCTGGGCATGCTGTCGCTCGAGCCGGACAACCCGGACCTGATGGCGCTGTCGCTGTCGGCCACGCCGGTCGAGCCGATGCACACCGAGCCGCACAACGTGCAGACGCCGCTGGAGATTCGTGGCCGGCATCCGGCGTTCCCGGCGCTGCGGCCGGGGTTGGGCCGCAGCCTGAGTTGCGGCGCGATTTTCGTGCCCAACGACCAGGCGAAGGTCGTGCTGGCGCGCCGGCTCGTGGATGTGCGGGGCGGGGCGCGGCTGCACCCGACGCTCGACGAATTGCCGGAACTCGTGTGCGGTCACTTGGGTCGGGGGCGGGTGATCAGCAACCGCTCGATTGACAGCGACTGGTTCAAGCACTTGCTGGCGGCGTCGCCGGAGCAGGGGCTGCTGGACGCCTTGAGGTGGTTGGCCGAGCCGAAGCGGGGGGCGCAGGCGGTTGCACCGTGATGGGCCGGAGCGGGTGCCGATGATGCGGCAAACGCGCGTCCGAGGCGGGCGGCTACTTGCCCAAGATCTCAATCCCCTGCTCCCGCGTCAGCCGGCCTTCGGTGACGGCCGTGTTCACCAGCGTCGTGATCGTCGCCGGCGTCTCGAAATCGACGACCATGTCGGCGTACAGCACGTTCGCCCCGCCCCAGTGGTGGCCCAACCGCTCGAAGGCGATGGTCGTGGTCGGCGGGGCCGAGTCGGGGACGCCCGCGCCGGCCCAGACGTAGCTGCACGTGCCCGGCCCGAGCGGCACGGTGCCGGGTTCATCATAGGAGCTGGGACAGGTAAACGCGGCCGGCTGAATGTCCTGCGTGAGCAGCAGCGTGTCGAAGTCGGGCGGGAACAAGCGATCAGGCTCGGCATCGGCGTGCAAGATCGCCGCCAGACCGATCTGCCGCATGTTGCTGCCGCAGGCGACCTGTGCCCAGCCGTCGAACGCCCGCAGGAACAGGACGTAGCCGAAGATCGGACCCAGCACGCACGCCGCCACGCCGGTCCAGAGGCCTGCCTTGGCCAGGCCGCGACCGGTGAAATCGGGCTTGCGCGTCTCCCGCAGCCCCTGCCACCCGGCCACCACCGCCACGAGCCCCGGCACCACGCCGATCACCACCACGCTGCCGAGCAGGCCCAGAACGCCCGGAATCAGCGCGAACACCGCAACCCCGCTGGTCCGCGGCCTGTCCTGCGGTAGCTCATACGCCAATCTCGTTGCCGGCTCGCCCACGGCACGTGCAGCGTCGCCGCGGCAAGCGTTCGGGTCAAGGCGTTGCGGGAAATCAGGTTGCCGCGTAAGGTTCTTGACGCGGCGCGGCGGCGGCCGATGATGCGGCGGCGATGACGACGCTCAACCCGCTGCCGACGACGCCGCCCGACGGGGGGCCGGGGACGCCCGACGCGGCGCTCATGAAGAAGTGGGGCGGCTCGTTCCGTCAGGCGGAGCCGCGGCACCTTGTGCTGACGGCGGCGCTCTTGCTGTTCTTCGGCGTCTTCCTCATTTGGCCGATCGTCCGGGTCGTGCAGTTCGGCTTCTCCGACGGCGAGGGCGGGTTCACGCTGGAGTACGTCCGGCTGATCTTCGCCGACCCGGTGCTGGTGCGGGGGCTGTGGAACGCGACGCTCATCGCCGTGCTGACGACGGGGTTGTCGCTGGCCATCGCGTTGCCGATCGCGGTGCTGCTCGTGAAGTACGACTTCCCGGCGAAGGGCTTGCTCGGCGGGTTGCTGCTGGTGCCGTTGGTGTTGCCGCCGTTCGTTGGGGCGGTGGGCATGCGGCAGGTGCTGGGGCGGTTCGGGCCGCTGACCGAACTCGTCGGCGGCGGCGGCGAGGCGGGCATCGACTGGTTGGGCAACCTCCGTTTGGGCGGCATCGTGCTGGTCGAGGCGTTGCACCTGTATCCGATTCTCTTGCTGAACCTGCAGGCCGCACTGGCGAACATCGACCCGTCGATGGAGCAGGCGGCCCGGAACCTGGGGGCCAGCCGGTGGCAGGTGTTCCGGCGGGTCACGCTGCCGCTGATCCGGCCGGGATTGTTCGCCGGGTGCACGTTGGTGCTCATCTGGTCGTTCACGGAGCTGGGCACGCCGCTGATGTTCGATTTCAACGATGTGACGCCCGTTCAGGTGTTCCGCAAGATCACGGACGTGTCGGATTCGCCGTTACCGTACGCGTTGGTGGTCGTGATGCTGGCGGCGAGCGTCTTGCTGTACGCCATCGGCAAGGTGCTGCTGGGGCGGGGTTTCGATGCCGCGACGACGAAGGCGGGCGTGAACGTGGCCCCGACGAAGCTGACCGGCTGGAAGATGATCGCGGCGGTCGGCGGCATCCTGTTCGTCATCGGCTTGGCGGTGTTGCCTCACATCTCGGTGATTCTGGTCAGCATCAGCGAGCCGGGGGCATGGTACAAATCGTTCCTGCCAAGCGACGTCACGCTCGGCCACTTCGGTGAGGCGCTGACCGACGACCTCGTCTACACCGGCATCACGAACTCGCTGCTGTTCGCGCTGTTGGCGACGCTGATCGCGTGCGTCGTCGGCGTGGGTGTGGCGATCATCGTCGTCCGCAGCCGGGTGCCGGGGCGGGGGCTGATCGATGCCTTGGCCATGCTGCCGCTGGCGGTGCCGGGGTTGGTGCTGGCGTTTGGCTACCTGTCGGTGAGCATCTGGCTGGTCCGCACCTTCGGCGACGCCGCGGCGGTCAACACCGGCAAAACGGGGGCCGGGCTGTGGGCCGAGGGCTTCTTCGGCGACGGGGCGGGGCCGCTGTTTTGGCTGAACGTGCAGGAGTATCCGGCCGTGCTGCTGGTGCTGGCGTATGCGGCGCGGCGGTTGCCATACGTGGTGCGGTCGGCGGTGGCGGGTTTGCAGCAGACGCCGCGGGATCTGGAGCTGGCCGCGAGCAACCTCGGCGCGAGTCGCTGGCGGGTGCTGGGCAAAATCACCGTGCCGCTGATCGTCGCCAACCTCATCGCCGGCGGGTTGCTGGCGTTCGCGTTCGCCATGCTCGAGGTCAGCGACAGCCTCATCCTCGCCCAGCGGGCCGAGTACTACCCGATCACGAAGGCGATCTTCGAGCTGTACCAGGGCCTGGGCACCGGCCCCTACGTCGCCGCCGCCCTGGGCGTCTGGGCGATGGCCATGCTCGCCTTGACCATCCTTGCGGCGAACAGTTTGATGGCGAAGAAAATGGGCGCGATCTTCCGGATCTGACGGGCGTCGGCCGATTTGCTACGCTGGCGGAATGCCCGACCACGACGCCGCCCTGGCCGCCCTCGACGACTTCCAAATCGAGCTCCCGTCGTGGGGCTTTGCCGACACCGGGACGCGGTTCGGCAAGTTCCGCCAAGCGGCCGCCGCGGCGACCACGGAAGAAAAATTCGCCGACGCCGGCTTGGTGCACGAGCTGACCGGCTGCTGCCCGACGGTGGCGGTGCACGTGCTTTGGGACTTTGACGTGAGCCAGTCGCCCGAGGATGCCGGGGCGGCGACGACCAAGCTCGCCGAGGCGGCCGGGGTGCGGGTGGGCAGCATCAACCCCAACGTCTTTCAGGACGCCCAGTACAAGCTCGGCAGCTTCTGCTCCCCCGACGAAGCCGCTCGGCGATCGGCTGTCGACCACTGCGTCTACTCCGCCAAGCTCATGGCCAGCACCGGCAGCAACCTGCTCTCCATGTGGCTGGCCGACGGCACGAACTACCCCGGCCAGGACAACCTGCTCGCCCGCAAAAAGCGCTTGGAAACCGGCCTGAAACAGGTCCACGACGCGATGCCCGAGAGCGGCAAAATGCTCGTCGAGTACAAGCCGTTCGAGCCGGCGTTTTACCACACCGACATCGCCGACTGGGGCATGGCTCAACACTTCGCCCACGCCGCCGGCCATCGGGCGAAGGTCCTTGTCGACACCGGCCACCATTTGCCGGCGACGAACATTGAGCACATCGTCGCCTTCCTGCTCGATTCGGGCGATTTGGGCGGCTTCCACTTCAACGACCGCAAGTACGCCGACGACGATCTGACGCTTGGCAGCATCGACCCGTACGCCGTGTTCCGCATCTTCGACCAGATCGCCCAGCACGCCCACGACACCGGCCAACCCGCCGACATCGCGTACATGGTCGACCAATCGCACAACCTCAAGCCCAAGCTCGAGGCGATGGTCCAGACGGTCGACGCCGCCCAAGGCCAGTACCTGCGGGCCCACCTCGTCGATCGCGAGGAGCTCGCCCACGCCCAACAAGCCGGCGACATTGTCGCCGCCGAGGGTTGCCTGAAGGACGCCTACGAAACCGACGTCCGTCCGCTGCTCGCCGCGTGGCGGAAGTCGAAGAATCTCCCCGAAAATCCGCTGCACACCCTCCGCGACGGCAACCACATCGGCGACCGCGAACAAGCCCGCGGCCCCCGCAACGCCGCCGCCGGCGGCTCCAGCTACGCCTGACCGTCCGGCGGCACCCACTAGTGAACAGCCCCCACCGCCTCGTAGAGGCGGGGCCACCCCCGTTGACCCGCGGGCGTGGCCCAGCCGCTACGCGGCGGTGGGGGTTTCCGATGACCCACGCCGGCCGAAGACGTTGCCTCGCCGCTCGGTGGCTCATGCGTCGTCGCGGGCGAAGTATTCTTCTTCCAACTGCCCCAGCTTCGTCTGCAGCGCATTGAGCTCCGCCGTCAGCGTCTTCGCGGCGTCGGGCTCGGCCATGCGGACCGTGTCGGCGAAGGCACCCTGCACGTCGGCGAGGGCGATCTCGGTTTCGGTGATTTGCTCCTCCAGGGCGGCGGTGGCGACGGTGCCGAAAGGGCGAACGTATTTGTTCGCCGTGTTGCCGTTGGGCTTCTTGGGGGCGGGTTTCACCACCGGCTTCGCGGCGGCGGGCTTGGGCGGTTCGCTTTGCCGCTGCCGCCAAGCGTCGTACCCGCCGCGGAAGTCGGTGACCGTCGGCGGCTCGATGGCGAGCAGGCGTTCGGTCGTTTTCTGCAGGAAATATCTGTCGTGGCTCACGCAGATCAGCGTGCCGCCGAAGCCTGACAGTGCGTCCTCCAACGCCTCGCGACTCGGGATGTCGAGGTGGTTCGTCGGCTCGTCCATCACCAACACGTCGGGCTTGGAGAGCAGCAGCCGGGTGAGCATGACCCGCGCCCGCTCGCCGCCGGAGAGGGCGCTCATCGGCTTCTCCACCGCGCCGCCGCGGAGCAACAGGGCCGCCAGCAGATCCCGCGCCTGCTGCGGCTTGGTGCCTTCGGGGGCCAGCCGCAGCGCCTCGTACAACACGGCGTTCTCCGGGGAGAAATCGTCCAACCGCTGGTCGTAGTACCCGACGTTCAACCCCGGCCCCCACCGCACGCGGCCGGCGTCGGGCTTCTCGTGGTCCAGCAGCACCTTCAGCAGCGTCGTCTTCCCGCCGCCGTTGGGGCCGACGACGCCGACCCGCTCGCCGGCGAGGATGTCGAAGAACGCCTTCTCCCACAGCACCTGATTGCCGTACCGCTTGCTCAACTTGTCGGCCGCCACGACGAGGCCGTGCCCGGCTTGACCGCCGAGGTTCAGGTGGACGCTGCCGTCACGCTTGACCGCGTCGGTCATCTCGCCGTCGGCCAGCCGCCGCTCCAACCGCGTCTCGCGGCCCTTGGCCTGCCGGGCACGCTGGCCGGCCTTGAACCGGCGGATGTACTCCCGCTCCTTGGCAACGGCCGCCTGGTCCTTTTCGTGCTGGCGGGTTTGGGCGAGTTCCTCCGTCTCCCGCTGCTTGAGGTACGCCGAGTAGTTGCCGGGGTAGCTGCGGATCTGCCCGCGATCTAGCCGGGCGATGCGGGTGGCCAGGCGGTCGAGCAGGTAGCGGTCGTGGCTGACAATCAGCACCGCGCCAACGTACCGCGTCAGGTAATTCTCCAGCCACTCGACGGCCGCCAAGTCGAGGTGGTTCGTCGGCTCATCCAGCAGCAGCACGTCCGGCTCGCCCACCAGCAGCTTCGCCAGCGCCAGCCGCGACCGCTGCCCGCCGGAGAGCTTTTCCACCGCCGTCGTCCAATGTGCCGGCCCGAGGCCGACGCCCTCGAGCGCGGCATCGAGCTTGTGCCGCCAATCGTGGCCACCCGCCAAATCAAAGCGGTGCTGGGCCTCCTCATACTGCTTCATCACGGCGTCAAGGTCACCCGCCGCATCGGCCATCTCGTGCTCAAGCTGGCGCAGCTCCGCCGCCAGGGCGTGCAACTCCTCGAACGCCAGCTCCGCCTCGTCGCGCACCGAGTGGCCGGGCGTAAAAGTCGGATCCTGCCGCAGCACGCCCATCGTCGCGCCACGGGCGAGGCGGACCTGCCCGTTGTCCAGCTCCTGCTCGTCGGTCACCACCCGCAGCAGCGTCGTCTTGCCCGCACCGTTGGGACCGATGAGGCCCAGGCGTTCGCCGCGGTCGAGGTGCAGACTCGTCCCGGTCAGCACCCGTTGGCCGCCGAACGACAACACCATGTTCTCCGCCGAAAGCAGCACGCGGCGAGGGTAGGGCGGCGGCTACCTCGGGTTATTTCTCCACGTCTGCGGCGTACTTCGCGTCCACCGGCGTCACCACCAGCCCCGGCGGGCGGGGTACCTCGCCGAGCGTCAGCAGCGGGTCGTCCGTCGCCCGCATCCGGTCCGCCAACTTTTGCCGCAAATCCTCCAGCGTCTGGGCATGTTCGGCATCCTCGGCGAGGTTCTGGAGCTGATCCGGGTCGGCGGCCAAATCGTACAGCTCCTCGGTTGCCGGCGGGGCGTCACCCCAGCCTTCGGCGATCAGCTTCTCCCGCGTCAGGCCGGGGTCGCAATTGCCCAGCACCTTATGGCCCAGACCGCCGAAGTGCCGGACGTACAGGTAATCAGCCGTTCGCACCGATCGCATCGGCTCGTACGCGGCGTGGTAGTTCATCTCGCCGTAAAGCACCTCGTGCAGCCGATCCCGCTCGCCCCGCACCAGCGGCAGCAGCGACTTGCCGTCGAGGTCATCGGGCATTTCCAGACCAACCAGTTCAGCAATGGTCGGCAGCACGTCGAGGTGCGAGACGGTCGCGCCGATCCGCTTGCCGCCGACGAGGCCGGTGGCGGGCGGGCCGCGAAGGATCAGCAGCACGCCGGTGCCCCGGTCGGTGAGCCGGCTCTTGTAACCGGGGAACGGCACGCCGTGGTCGGTCGTGAGGATCAGCAGCGTGTTGTCGAAGTCGATCGCGTCGATCACCCGCCGCACGCAATCGTCGAGCCGGTCGAGCGATTCGTTGAAGTCGGCGATGTCCTGCCGCGTCTCAACGTTGTCGGGCAGGCCTGGCGGCACCGTCACACCGGCGGGATCGCCCGAGGTGCGGTCGCCGTGCTTAAAGTATTGCATCTCCCGGCCGCCCAGGCGGTGGGTGGTGACAAAGCCGCACGCGAGGAAGAACGGCTTGTCGTGATCGCGCCGCAAAAACGCCGCGGCGGCGTTGGCCTTCTCCGGGTCCTTGTGGGCACCTTCGTGGCCGGCGAGTACCTCGTCGTACGCCTGCCCCACCTCGTCGTGCCGGAACTCGTGCTGCACGCCCGAGAGCGCCGTTCGGTACCCGGCCCCGCGGAGCAGGTTCGCCAAATGCCGCCTCGGATCAACCAGCCGCGCCCCGCGGTGGGCCAGCCCGATCATGCCGTTTTTCCGCGGCATCTGCCCGGTGAGCAAACACGCCCGACTCGGCGAGCACGTCGGGCTCGGCGTGTGCGCGTCCTCAAACAACACCCCACCCTCCGCCACCCGGCAGTAACTTGGCGTCGCGTGCCCATGCCCATACGGCTCGACCCACCGGCCGGTGTCGTGCGAATGCAGATAGACGATGTTCATGCCGACCAGCCTACCCGAACCGTTCGAGCGCCGCCCGCAACGACAACCATTCCGAAGCACAAGCGCCGCCAACACGCCGGGCGTGGCCCCGCCGTCACACGACGATGGCAGGCCTTCAACGACCAATGCGTCTCCGCAAATTCACGCCGCGTCATCCGCCTTGCCGGCCAGGCGGTGGAGCAGGCCGGCCGACTCGCTGAAGGCCATCGGCGGGACCTCGGCCAGCGGCAGCGGTTGGGGGGCTTCGCGTTGCTGTTGCTCGTCGGTTGGCGGGCGGTGGAAGGTGAGCGAACCGAGCTTCACCTGGGCCGACGGGTCGGCGTAGCCGTAGTAATCGTCCATGCCCTCGACCTCGACGCGGGCGACGACGTTCAGCGCCCGGAACGTCCGCGCGGCCGTGGCGTAGTCGGTCCGCCAGCCGTGCTTCTGCAGCTTCGACCGCAGCGACAGCATGCCGAGCTCGACGCCGACGAGTCGCTTATCGACGCTGGCCTCGGCGAGTTCCGCCGGCAACGTCGCCACCGGCCGATCGAGCTGCTCGAACGGCGGCTCGACCTCGTAATCGGCCAAATGTTCCCGCCAAACCGCCAAAACCTCGGCGTCCAGGTGCAGCGGGTGGATGATCGCCACCGACACCCCAGCCGTCGGCGGGTCGACTTCCTCGTCCTCGGCGTCCGTCAGCGTGCCGTCCTCCAGCGCCCGGAAAAGCGTCGCCGGCCGGCCGTCGTCGTCCAGCGTCGCCCACACCAAGCGGGCGGCGAACGGCCGCAGAATCGGGTGCGTCAGGAACCGCGTCGTCCACGCCGCGCCGTCCCAGCGGATGCCGTCGATCATCGCCTGCTCCAGCCGCGCCGCCTGCCCCTTGGCCGCCTCGGCGATGAGCTTGCGCATCGCCTTGAACTCCGCCACCGTCGCCTCGCCCGCGGCCTTTGGGATGCTCGCCGCCCGCTTGCCGGTGGTGGCGTCGGCCATGGCGAGCTTGAAGTCCTCGCCGATGCGGACCTCGATCGTCCGCTTGCCCGCCTCGACGATCCGCGGCGAGCCGTCGCTCGGGAAGCCGAACGTCGGCGTCGCCAGCTCCTCGAGTTCTTCCCGCGACACGCCCCGGTTCGCCGCCACCCGGTCGATGAGTTTGTCCGCCACGGCCGCCGCCTTGCGGTGCTTGAGCTTGGCCGCGTCGCGGTACTGCTGGGCGATGCTCACCAGCCCGAACACCGCCGCCTCCCCACCCTGCAGCGCCAGCGCGTTGAGGGCGTACGTGAACATCTTCTCGTCGTACTTGTTCGCCTGCTTTCGGATCAGCGCCAGCAGCCGCGCCACCGCCCGCCCGTCGCCGAGCAGCCCCACGGGCATCAGCACCCACGCGTTTGCCTTCGTCGTCGTCTCGAAAGCCGCCAGCAACGCCAGCGCGAAGTCCCCCGACGTCGCCCGATCGATCTGCCGGTACACCCCCAACAGCTCCGGCTCCGGCAACGGCCGCTTGAGCTTCGACTGGCCGACCAACATCAACCGCACGATCAGCGGATCCACCGCCGCCCCATCCACAAACCGCAACGGCGGCAACGCCTCCACATCCAACCACTTCCACGTCGGCTTCCGCGTCTTCCTCCCCCGCGCCGCCAGTTCGTCCAAATCTACCGGCCCAAACGCCTCGGCCACGGAGTCCACTGACATACCGAGATCGATCAGCGACTCGACGATCAACGCACGAGTCCCGGCGTCCGTCTGTTCCGGCAGCCGCCTTAGAAAGAGATCGGCCACGTCCGCGCCGCCCCGCTCGGCAAGCAGTTTGACGGCGGCCTTCTTCTCACCTGCCTTGCCGCCGTCGATCAGTGAGGTGGCCCGGTCGATGATCGGCAGCTTCGACGCCGCCAACGCTGACCGCGCCGCCTCGCCGATGTAGCCGGCGCTGGCGAGGCGGGACCACACGTGTTCGATGAGTTGTGCGTCACCCCGCTCGACGCCGAACCGCATGTACGACGCGGCGTGCATTGGGTAGGTCGCGGTGATGCCGGCCTCGATGATCTGCCGCTCGGCCTCGGGCGTGAGCCCCATTTTCTTGAGGTTTCGCAGCAAATCCGGGCTGATGAAGGCGCCGCTGGCCCGCTCCTCGGCGAGTCGGCGCAACTTGGGCGGGCCGTACTGAAACGCCAACCGGACCGCCTCGGCGTGACCGTGGCCGTCGAGCTGGTCGAGCAACACGGCCGTCGCGGCGGCGAGTTGTTTCTCGCCGCCGTAACGCAGCGCGACCCGCAGGAAGTCGCCCGAACCCTTGGTTAGTCCCGCGTCGATGGCGGCCATGACCCGCGGTTGATCCACCCCCGCCTCGGCCAGCGCCTCGATCAGCATCGGCCGGTCGGCCAGCTTGTCCCACGCCACCCGCTGGATGACGGGTGCCGCCCGGCCGCCGAACCTTCTCGCCAGCAGGGCGGCGACTTTGGCCAGCGTCTCGTTCGCGTCGCCGACCGTCGGGCACTGCTCGCCGAACGCCAACAGCGCCGGCAAAGCCGCCTCGCCGTGTTCCTGGACGGCCCGCTCGGCGGTCCAGTAACTGCCCACCGGGGCGGCGAGCATTTCGCGGACGATGCGGTCGTGTTCTTCCTTGGTTATCATTCGTCTCCTTCGATGTCGGCCTTGCCGGCGAGGTGGTGGAGGTCGCCGATGGATTCGCTGTAGGGCAGTGGGGGGACGTCGCCGAGTGGCAGGACGCGGTCGTCGTCGTCGCGGGCGGGTTCGCCGTAGCCGTAGCTGTCGGTGTCGTAGGAACCGTGCTTGGCGAAGCGGGCGTCCTCGAGTTTGACTTGGTCGTCCATGCCGACGCCGATGAAGTAGCCCTCGAGAAACAGGATGCAGTCGACGCCGGCGGCGGGGAAGTGCTTGATGAAGCTCGCCACGCTGCCGCCGTCGTTCACCGAGCCGCGCCGCCAGCCGCGCCGCTCGGCCCGGCTGCGGAAGGTGAGGGCGGCCAGGTCCGTGCCGCTGACGCCGGCGTAACTTTTCGCCGATTTCTCCCCGTCCGGCACCGCCACCACCGGGCGGTCCATCTGCCCGAACGGCGGGTCGACCTCGTAGTCGGCGAGGTGTTCCAGCCACGCCCGGCGGACGTCCTCATCGACCTCCAGCGGGTGGATGATGCCGACCTCGCCGCCCGTCGGCGGTGGGTATTCGTCCTCGTCGACCGTGCTCAGGCTGCCGTCTTCGAGCGGGCGGAACGTCGCCTTGAGTTCGCCGCCGTCGAAGTGGCCCCAGACGAGTCGCCAAGCGAACGGGCGGAGAATGGGGTGCTGCAGAAACAGCTCCGCCCACCGCGTCGCCGGCCAACGACGTTGACGGACGAGCAGATTTTCAAGCCGGCTCGCCTGGTTCTTCGCCACGTCCCGCAGGTTCGCGGCCACGTCCTTCATCTCGGTTTTCAGCTCCTTGCCGCAGGCGGTGGGCAGGGTTTTGGCGGGCTTGTTCTTGGTCGCGTTGAAGTACCGCAGCTTCAGGTCCGGGCCGATGGTGGTGTGGATCTCGGTCTCGCCGCACGTCAGGATCCGCGGCCCGCCGCCCATCGGGAAGCCGAGCAGCGGCACGACCTGGTCGCCCAATTCCTCCGGCGAGACGCCCGCCGTCTGGGCCGCCTCGTCGAACGCCTCGACGGCGGCCCGGCCGACGTTCTTCATCTTGCTGCGGTACTTCAGGG
>CAYLSV010000017.1:45872-52986 GCA_964386435.1 uncultured Tepidisphaerales bacterium | reverse complement strand
TCCAAAGACAAGCTCGACGTCTTCGTCGACGCCGGCCCCGACGTCAGGGGCCGCAAGCACCGCGTCGCCAACGACGCCGACGGCGTGACACAACTTGTCGAGCTCCTGCGGCCACTGGCACCGAGCCTCGTCGTCCTCGAAGCCACCGGCCGCTACCAGCAACGTGCCCGCTACCAGCAACGTGCCCGCTACCAGCAACGTGCCGCCCTGGCCCTGCTCGATGCGGGCCTGGCCGTCGCCGTCGTCAACCCGAGACGCGTCGCCGCCTTCGCACGCGTGATGGACCACCACGAGAAGACCGACGCCCTCGACGCCAGGCTCCTCGCTGAGTTTGCCCGCCGCATCGGACCCGACGCCACCGAGCGGCCCGACCGCGCCCGCCTCGAGCTCGACGAGTTGCTCGCCCGCCGACGCCAGCTCGTGCAGATGCGGACGATGGAGCTCAACCGCCAGCAGCAGCTCCTGGGCAAGCTCGCCCTGAAGCAGGTGAAGCAGGTGAAGCAGGTGAAGCAGGTGAAGCAGACGCTGAAGCTGCTCGACAAGCAGATCCAACAGGTCGAAGACGAGATCGACCGCCACATCGACCGCCACATCGACCGGAGCGACGAGTGGTCGAGGCGGGCAAAGCTCTTCAAGAGCGTGCCGGGGGTGGGCGAGGCGACGGCGCGGATGCTCGTCGGCCAGCTGCCGGAGCTCGGGCGACTCGGCCGCGGCCAGATCGCCAAGCTCGTCGGCGTCGCGCCGCTGGCCCGCGACTCGGGCAAGAAGAGCGGCCAGCGGCACGTCTTCGGCGGCAGGTCGCAGGTGCGGACGACGCTCTACATGGCCGCCTTCGTCGCCACGCGTTTCAACCCCCTGATCCAGGCCTTCAGCCAGCGTCTCAAGGCGGCGGGCAAAGCCCACAACGTCGTGATCGTCGCCTGCATCCGCAAGCTGCTAACCATCCTCAACGCCATCGCCAGGAGCGGAAAGCCGTGGCGTTATGACACTCAATCCGCACCCCAACCCGCTTGACTTCCAAGACAGCCGCTGCGCTCTCCCCTCGGCTTCTCTCAAGTTGCGTGACGCTCTGACTACGCTGTGGCGATGCCTTTGTTGTTGCTGCTGTGTTTGTTCTTGATCGCCGGTTGTGCCACGCGGGTGGACGTGCCCGAGGATCGGCAGCTCTCCGCCTACGACGACGCGCCGTGGGCCGAGGTGCTGGCGGCGAGCGTCCGGGGCGAGGAAGGGCTGGTCGATTACGCGGCCGTCGAGGCGAAGGAGGACGAGCTGAACCTCTACCTCGACGCCCTCGCCCGGTTTGGGCCGAAGGCGACGCCGGGGCCGTTCGTCACGGCCGATGATCGGCTCGCGTATCACCTGAACGCCTACAACGCGTTCATGCTCAAGAAGTGGCTCGACAACGGGGCCGCCACCGCCTCGCCCGACGCCTCGGTCGGCTGGCTGACGTGGTTCTTCCAGGACTTCGCCTACGACGGCCGCACCATCAGCATGGACAGCCTCGAACAAAGGCTGATCCGCCGGGAGTTCGACGACTCGCGGATCCACTACGCCCTGATCTGCGGGGCGATGAGCTGCCCGCCGCTCCTGGACGAGCCGTTCGTCGGCGATCGGCTCGACGAGCAGCTCGACGAGCTGGGCCGGCGGTGGCTCGCGCAGCCGGACGCCTTGGCGGTGGACGATGACGGCACCGTGCGGTTCAGCCGGATCTTCGCGTGGTACCGCGACGACTTCGACGAGGTCGGCGGTCTGGCGGGCGTCGTGCGGCGGTACGTGCCCGAAGGCGACCCGCGCCGCGAGGCCGCCCTCGCCGCGCTGGCGGCGGGCGAGGAGGAGTTCCAAGGCTACGACTGGACGATCAACAGCGCGGCGAATGCGAATCGGTAGAACCTTCTCAGTTGTTCCGCAATCTGGGGTAGCTGCGACTCGGCGAGTCGCAGTCCGGCGGGCACGTAGAATCCGCGTTCCGGACTGCGGCTCGCTGAGCCGCAGCTACCCACGTCCTCGGGGGTTGTCCGCCAGAGCGTGGAGTGAGTAGCCTTCGATGAAGCTCGCCGTCGTCATTCCAGCCCGCAATGAGGCCGCCACGCTGCCGCTGGCGCTGGGGCGGTTGCGTGAGCTTGGGGTGTCGATGGACCACGTGGTCGTGGTGGACAACGGTTCGACCGACGGTACCGCTGATGTCGCGGCAGGGGCAATCGTGGTGGCGAGTGATCCGGCTCGCGGCCGGGGCGGAGCGCTGCGGGCGGGAATCGAGGTCGCCCGGCGGCGGTTGGAGCCCGAGGTGTTGTGGCTGCTGCACGCCGACACCAAGCCGCCGCGGACGGCGCTGGCGGACATCGAGGCGGCGCTGGCGGACTCGAACGTCGTCGGCGGCGCGTTCCAACCTCGGCTGGACACCCGTGGCGTCGGCTTCATCGGCCGGCGGGCGCTGCGGACCATTACCCTGCTCAACCTCTGCCGCTGCCGCCTCAGCGGCATCCACTTCGGCGATCAAGGCCTGTTCGTCCGCGCGTCGGCCCTCGATGCGATCAACGGCGTGCCGGACGTGCCGGTGCTCGAGGACGTGCGGCTTTGCGAAAAGCTGTGGCAAATCGGCCGGCTCAAGCTGTTGCCCAGCCGGGCGATCACCAGCAGCCGGCGGTTCATTGACCGTGGAATCGTGGTGCAGGGCCTGCACGATCTTGCGATTCTCGCCGCCCTGCGGCTGCGGCTGCCGGTGGGGCGGTTGGTCCGAGAGTACAACGCCGCAAACCGGGATAACGCCGCTGGCGGCGCGTGAGGGCAGTTTTTGCGCCCCGGCGGCGGCAGAAGCTGCGCGGGATTACCGGGCGTGGCCGTTGCCAGTACTGGAAAGGGCGATCGGGTTCAAGCCGTTTTTGCGCGGCACACTGATGAAAACGAAGCGGCCTCGCCGATGACATAATTGTCAGGACGGCGATTATCGGGACCGACCCCCGACGCCGCCCGATGAACCAACGCCCGGCGAACCGACGTGAGGGATGCGTCCACCGCCCGGCAGTCAATTCGGCCGTACGGCGGCACAAGGATGTGTCGCCCCGGCCAGCGCCGAACCTCGGTTCGGCCAACTTCAAAGGCAATCCCATGATTCAAGGAATTCGCACCGCCGCCCCGATCTTCCGCTCGATCGCCCCCCGTGCCGAGCAGCCGACCGCCGCGACGCAGAACGCCAACCCGGCCGCAAAGGTCGAGTTGTCCGGCGCCGACGAGCTGCACACGAAGATGATGGCCAAGCTCAAGGGCCAGACCGACATCCGCCAGGAGAAAGTCGCCGCCATCCGCGCGGCCATCGCCAACGGCACGTACGAAACCGATGCCAAGCTCGACATCGCCGCCGGGCGGTTGTTGGATGATCTGTTGTGATCTGTTGTTGGTTCTTGGTCCTTTGTCCTTCGGGACCAAGGACAAAGAACCAACTCATCCGTTACCATGTCGGCATGACCGACGACACCCAAGGCCGCAGCAAGCGGGACCGCTGGCACAGTTTGTTGGGCGGGAAGAAGCTCGGGTTGCTGGTGATCGCCGCGTTGATCGCAGTCGGCGGCTTCCTGCTGCCGAGCCTCGACGGCCCGGCCGAGCCGACCCCCGAGGCGGTGGCGGCTGAGGACCGTCTGGAAACGTTCGACCCCGCCGCCTTGCCCAACGGCGTCGGCTTCCTCGATGCCGAGGAGCGGACCGAGCTCGCCGACAAGGCCAAGGAAACCGGCCGCAGCCTGCTCGACCGCTTCGGCCCGTGGCTGGGCCGCTTCGGCCTGAGCCTGGCCGGCGGGTTGATCGCTGGCATCTTCTTCCGGGCGTTCGTGAAGTACGCCGCCATGGTGACGGCCCTGCTCGCGGGGGGCGTGCTGGTGTTGTCGTACTTCCAGATCGTCGACTTCTCGACGCTCACCGCCAACCTCACCGGCGCCGGCGACTGGGCCGAGGAGCAGGCCGGCGTGGCCAAGGGGTGGTTCATTGGCGTGCTGCCCAACGCCATCGGCGGCATCCTCGGCTTCCTCTACGGCTTCACGCGGAAGTGAAAACCTCCACCACCGGGAGAGCCATGTAGCTGCGGGCTGACAGCCCGCAGTTGGGGCGCTCGACGACCATTGACGACTCAGTGCCTTCTTGGTTTACAACATCGCCACTGCGGGCTGTCAGCCCGCAGCTACGTGTCGAGGGTGCAGTCGCACTCTGTGCCGGACATCACGGGCTCACCCGCGCCGGCCACCGCCAGTCGGGACCGTTGAGTTGGTCGCCGACCTCGGCCATCCACGCCATCATCCGGCCGCGTAGCCGGGCGAGTTCGTTGGCGTGGGCCGAATCGTCCACCACGTTGTGCAGCTCGGCCGGATCGTTCTTCAGGTCGTACAGCTCGTCGCCGGTCACCGGGCCGTAGACGTACTTCCACCGCTCGTCCCGCAGGTAGCGTTGATCGACCACGCCCTCCATCGTGCCGCCGTATTGGCTGAAGATGTCGCTTCGCGGCTCGTCGGCTCGCTGCAGATCCCGGCCGGCGAACGTCTCCGGCACGTCGATGCCACTGACGGCGAGCAGCGTCGTGGCGAGGTCGATCTCGTGGCTGACGAAGTCGTCTCGCACCCGCCCCGCCGCGAAGCCGCCGCCGCGGGCGAGCAGCGGGACGCGGAGGATGTCGTCGTAGCCGCAGTAGTGCTTGTCGACCATGCCGTGGCCGCCGCAGAAGTCGCCGTGGTCGGCGGTGTAGATCACCAACGTGTCGTCGGCGACACCCAGCGCGTCCAGCCGGTCCAGCAGCCGGCCGACGTGGTGATCCAGCAGCATGATCTCACCGAGGTACCGGGCGACAATCGGCTGCCAATCCTCCCACGCCCAGCCGTCACAGCCCCACCGCTTTTGCGAGAGCCGCTGGCAAATCGGCTTCGTCGAGAGATCGTCGCCAAAGCTCGGCCACGGCGGCACCTCGCTTGGCTTCACCAGACTCGCCCATGGCTCCGGCACGATGCACGGCAAGTGCGGCTCGCTCGGATCCCACCGCACGAAGAACGGCCGATTCTCCTGCCGTGCCGCCTCGATCTCGCCGATGGCGTGCGTCGCTCCCCAGCCGAGCCGGCACGTGTCGGTGTCGGCGTGCGGATCGACCTCGCCCCATGAGTTGTTGGTCCGCGGCCGCCGGGGCAGTCCGAGGTCGGCCCGCCACTTGTCGTACTTCCATTCCGGCAGAAAGGTGGTTGCCCCGTGATCCACAGGATCGCCGGCGACTTCGCCGTGGTACTTGCCGACGTGGGCCACGCGGTGGCCGGCGTCGGCGAACTGCTGCCACAGCGTCGGCAGCTTGGGGTCGGCCGGTCGGTAGCCTTGGCAGTGCTTGATGACCCACGCCCCGTGCCGGCTGGGCCAGGTGCCGGTCGCCAGCGACGCCCGCGCCGGCGTGCACACCGGGCAAGGCGTGTACGCGTGCCGAAAGTTCGTCCCCTCCGTCGCCAGCCGATCCAGGTTCGGCGTCTTCAAGAGCCGCCCCGGCCCCGCAGGCACAACCGACTGATTCGCCCCGACGCAGTCGAACCGGTGCTGGTCCGCGTGGATGAGCAACACGTTCGCGGCGTCGGGCATCGCGGCGATCGTAACCCATCGCGGCCTGAACGAACGACTGCTAGATTCGTGGCGTGCCCAAGCGCGACCCGACGCTCGAAAAGCTCCGCGCCCTCTCGGCCCTGCGCGAGGTCGACGCCGACGTGACGAAGGAGTTGACGACGGCGCTGGCGGCCAACACGACGCTGATCATCAACAAGGCCGCCGAGGTGGTGCAGGACCGCCACGCCGCCGGGCTGCCGCTGGGCGATCTGCGGGAGCCGCTGGCGGGGGCGTTGACGAGATTGCTCGATCGCGAGACGCGGGACGACGACTATGACGGCTCGGCCCGCCTGCAACTCGTCCGGGTGATGGGCCTGCTCGGCCAGGAGTCGGCCGAGGTGCTGCACCGAGCCGCCCGCACGGTGGACTGGCGTGGCCGGGACCCGAAGTACGTCGACGTCGCCGCTCCGCTGCGGGGCGAGGCGGCGGTGGCCCTCGCCCGGCTCGGCGACAACCGGATCATGCCGCTGCTCGCCGACTTGCTGTTCCAGCCGCCCCGCCACTGCCCGCCGCAGGGGCCGACGTACGTGGACGACCCGACACCCCGCATGGCCGCCGCGCAGGCGCTCGGCCACACCAACCAGCCCGCCGCGTCGCTGCTGCTGCGGGCGAAGCTGATCGACGACCACGACGCGCCGATGGTTCTCGCCGAAGCCGCCGGCGGGTTGCTGCGACTCGCCGAACCGTGGGCGGAGGCGTTCGTGGAGAGGTGGCTCGCCCGGCAACAACCCGACCGCCTCGCCGAGGCTGTCCTGCCGCTGGCCGAAGCAAACCGCCTCGACCTCGCCCTGCCCCTGTGGCCAAGGTGCCGCGGCACCGAGTCGGCCGGCGTCTTCCTCTACAACACCGCCGCCGCCCGCGACGAAGCCGCCGGGGCGTTCCTGCTTAGCGTTGTTCAGGACGCCGAACCCAAGGAAGCCCGCCAAGCCGCCACCGCCCTCCGCGAGCTCGCCCGCGATCCGGCCGTGAAGCAACAAGCCGCCGACATCCTCGCCAAACGCGGCATCCGCGGGTGACTAAAACGGACCTGCGGCACGTGGTGCCGCAGCTACCACGCACACAACACAAAGGCGCCCGCTGCGATAGCCGCGGCACCACGTGCCGCAGGTCGGTGTTCGCTCACGCCGGCTGCACCACCGGCGGCAGCGGGAGGCCGAGGGAGGCGGCGATGCCTCGGAGCAAATCGAGCTCGCGGACGTTCAGGACGCCGTCGCTGGCCGCGGCGTGGGCGGCGGCGTCGAGGACGCGGCGCTTGACGCCGAGGCTCGCCTGGTCGATCTGGTCCAGGGCCTTGGCGACGCGGGGGACGCCGATGTTGGTGATCGGTTGGTGCACGTCGGCCATGTCGGCGGCCTCGGCGTTCAGCTTCAAACGGTTGATGCCGCTGACGTAGGCGATGGCCCGCCGCTCTTCATCGCCGGCGACGGCGGCGACGCCCGAGAGCAGCACGCGGATCGGGTCCAGCAGCGGCCGCACGGCGTGCACGGTGGCGGCCGCGGGC